>CP060228.1:600000-951732 GCA_023898565.1 Candidatus Nomurabacteria bacterium
TGTTTGGATTACTGAGTAACGCTCTAGCGATTGCGACACGCTGACGTTCACCGCCAGATAAACCTAGGTAAGACTGGTGTAACGTACCAAGTGATACGCCTACGTGGGTAAGTGCTTCCTCGTAGTCGGTTGCTGTGAACGATTTGCGCTGGCTGTAGAGTGGGGTGGTGCCAATCCGAAGGTATTCGTATACCGATAGGGGCAGCTGGTATTGGTCTGTTGCTGAGAGTTGTGGAATGTATTGAATTTGGGTGTTTTTCCGAATGTGCACGGTGCCAGTGTAATGCGGGTCAAGACCAAGGATGATTTTAACCAAAGTGGTTTTACCGGCTCCGTTAGGTCCAATTAAAGAGACAAGCGATTGCTCTCTGATATCAAAGGTAATATCAACCAAAAGCTGCTTGCCGCCAATTGTTTTGTTGACATTCTTGAGGCTGATGATGGCGTTAGTCATGACACTGAAGCGCTGTTGCGAAGGCGGTAAGATTGCTTCGCATGAGCGTTAGGTAATTGTGCCCTGTGGGAACAATATACGCAATCGGATTTATGGTAAGTGTCTGTAAACCAGTTTCTCGAGCCAGTGTTTCTCCGTATGCTGCTACGCTGTTTTCTTCTAGGAGAATAGCGTCGATTCCTTCTGCTGCTTCTTCTTTAAGCTCAGCCATGGTAGTGACTGATGGGGTGTCTTGAGTAGAGAGCCCCGCAATTGAATGTACTTCAAAATGATATCGCTCAGCTAGGTAGCCAAAAGCGTCATGAGAGGTGATTACTTCAGTCAGTGCACAATCGGCAAGTCTGTTTTCATATTCGTTGTTAAGTGCGGCTAGTTCTGACTGCAGGATTGCTGCGTTTTCTTGGTAGGTGGCTGCATTGCCGGGATCAATAACAGATATTCTTTCTGTAAGATAGGTAACAGTCTGGCTGAAAAGAATGGGATCAAGCCAGGTGTGTGGATCATACGCACCATGGTGGTGCTCGTCCTCGTGTACTTCCTCCTCGTGTTCATTTTCATGCTCCGTTTCCGCTTCTTCGTGACCTTCGTCCTCGTGATTATGGCCGCCCTCGTGGAGTTCGATTGTGTCTGTCGCGATAATGACTGGTACGCCGTCGGCTTCTAGTCGGTCGATGGTGCTGTCACTCCAGGGTTCAAATTCCGCACCTTGTAGCACTACAACATCTGCTCGCTGCATAGCGACCATGTCTTTGGTAGTTGGTTCAAAATTGTGAGGGTCGCTACCAGCGCCAATATTGGTGACGGTCCCTACATCACCTACAATACGCGTAAGTGCAAATTCGAGCGGGTAGAAGGAGGTGACAATTGAAATGTCCTCAGCGTGCATTACATCAGTACGGGCAGATTCGCCTTCGGGCATTTTGGTGTTTGAAGTTGCGTACCAGATTCCAGCAAAGAAAAGAAAGATAATAATGATTCCGAATAAGTACTTCATAAGATGGTAAGTATGTGTTAATTAATTTATGCAAATGATTCGCAATTGCGAGTATAGCAGATTAGTGCTAATATGCAAATGATTCGCATATGAAAATTCGACTAACTAAAAAACGTCAAGTCATTCTCGACGTATTAAAAGAACAACACACGGCACTTTCTGCTGCAGAAATCCACGCGCTGGTCCCGGATATTGATTTGGCTACTGTATATAGGAGCCTCGATTATTTTGCGAGTGTGAAGGTCATCAAAAAACTGCAGCTTGGATCGCAAGAAACACGCTTCGAGTTTCAGCATGAGCCACACCATCATGCTGTGTGTACAGAATGTCAACGGGTGATTCATTTCACTGCTCCAGATGAGAAAATTAAAAAACTACTCGGAGTGAAGGACTTTAAGGTTGATGAACTGGAGGTAACGGTGCGGGGAATCTGTAATCACGTAGTTACATAGCCGCACTAGGCGTGACATTGGCTTTTGAAGCAGAGAATTTGTGCCCTGAGCAGGAATCGAACCCACATTTCCTCCTTAGGACGGAGTTGTTCTATCCATTGAACTACCAGGGCGGTGCTAGCTACTGTAGCACAAAAGTGTCGTTTCTTTGAGTCTTGCTGCTATACTGTAGGTATGTTGCCAGATTACGACGCTCATGAGCAGCTGCGGACACTGATGCTCGAAAATCAGCGCCTATTAACTGAAAACAACCAGCTGATGCGGAAGCTGTATAAGCGTACGATGCTTCTGTTTTGGTGGCGGATTGCGTCGTTTTTAATCCTCATTGGTGCACCGTTTGTGCTGTACTTTTATGTAGTTGAACCCTATTTTGACAAGCTAGGATCCTCGTTTGAGACATTTCAGCAAGGCTTGCAGGAGGTGCCGGGCTGGAAACAGTTTTACCAAGCAATTGGCGGGGATGAATAGATTGAAATTATTAGAGAAATAGGTACAATAGCGGTCACATTCAGTGGTATGCACTGATTTGCTTGGGTAGCTCAGTTGGTAGAGCATTCGCCTGAAGAGCGAAGGGTCAGCAGTTCGAGCCTGCTCCCAAGCACATATCGCCGACCCCGACACGAAAGTGTCGGGGTCGTTGCTATATGTAGCTTGGGAGCAGGCTCGAAAACCGGAGTCGGTATACAAGACGACGAGCCTGCGAGGAGTGCTTGTCGGCGAGGTGGGGTTGCGAGCGCGACCGGAGGGAGCGACTTGTGACCGAGCCTGCTCCCAAGCACACCCTGAAGCTTTGCTTCGGAGGTGGGCTATCCACATTTGACGAAAATCATATTGGCTGGTATTCTCTCCCGGTCATTCACTTTGGATGGCACAAAATTCACAATAAACAGTTCTTTTTTGGAGGTTGGTTTATGTCGGAAGAAAGTAATAGTGTCACTCATCAGACACGCGATCTGCACCCGAGCCACTTGAGTGACTTCATGGTCAAGACGTTGTTCTGGCTGGCTGGCGCTGAGGTGCCGTCCGGTGAAGACGGAAGCAGCACGCTGCTTGAAGGTGTTGCTCAAGAAGCATAAAACCCAAAAACCCGCATGTGCGGGTTTTATTTTTTACAATTCAGCCGCGCCCTGTGGGCGCGGCTGACCTTGTTATTTATGTCCAGCGTTGGTGCGTACTTTGAGTTGCGTACTGCGGTGCTTATCGAGCTTTGGTAGCTTAATCTCAAGCAATCCATGCTTTTCCTGTGCTTCAGCTTCGTCGATAGCTACTTCTTCCGGTAAGAGAAGAGTGCGAGAGAAGCTGCCCCAGAAAAGTTCGCGGTGGAAGTAGTTGTCGTCGTGGGCTTCTTGGTATTCTTCTCGAAGACCACGAATAGTTACCATGTCACGTGTAATAGAGATGTCGAGTTCTGCCGGGCTTACTCCTGCGACAAGTGCACGAATGACGATTGCATCATCGGTCTGGTACATATCCACTGGAAGCTCACCTTCTTGCGGGCTCCCTGATTCGTTGTGGTCATCCCAAGCCTCTTCCTCTTCTTGATAGTCTTCCTCTACAGCAAGATCGTCATCTTCACCAAATTCATGCTCCTCGTCGAGAATGCGGTCGTATTCGTCCGGTTGACCACCGGTGAGACGTTCTAGAAATGAAGGTTTTTTCATGATGCTTGTTGAAGATTATGCTTTTGTTCAAGGATTTTGATTTTTTCAAAAAGAAGAAACAGGAGGATGATGCCCATCCAGACAAAGAGAAAGACGGTAAGAATAGTCTCTCCGCTTGCATCCATTATAAAAAAGTTAAATAAGGCATGCAATACAATAGCAATGAACAACCCTACGGTGCCAGCGACTACTTGAATACCACGAGACTTATAGTATGCGAGTGCAAGCGCAATCCCAACAGTGCCAGAAGCGAGCACATGGAGCAGGGTGGCACCTAAAAAACGAAAGCCACCGGTAATAACTGAATCCATGTACTCACCCAGTACGAGTGGATTGAAAATGAAGAGTGCGTTTTCCAGGGCGGCAAAGCCTAAGGCCAGCACAATCATGTAAATGACCATGTCGATTGGCTCGTCGACTTCTTTATTCCAAAAAATAATTGCGAGGGCCACTGCATATTTGAGCAGCTCTTCCACGATGACCCATACCACGATGATGTGGGTGCCTGAGTAAAGATCGATGGCGAGTTTTTGCAGGGGGAGCGCCATAGGAACGACTGCCATGCCGGCGATAAAAGAAATTGCAATCAGGAAGTACGGTTCTGGTTTTTTGCTGTCTTCACGCAACCAAAACCAGACCCAAAAGAGAGCCGGAATGAGTCCTGAGAGAAAGGCAATGGCAAAGTACGTGGATTCCATTTGTGATTATTGTAGCAAAACGCGGCGCCCACTTCGTGGGCGCCGCGTTTTTGCGGGGGATTGCTACTTGCCTGGCCACTTTGCCACCATGAGCAAGTCGCGGTCTTTTGCAGTCTCTGGAAGGTTCTGCCAGATTGCTTCTGTCACAAACGGCATAAATGGATGCAGCATTTTGAGTGAAGAGGTGAGCGCTGTCATGAGGACGTACTGTCGCGCCTGCTTCGCGGCGGCGTCATCGCCGTTAATAATTTCTTTTGATTCTTCGAGCACTTTGTCGGCGAGTTCGTGCCAGATGTAGTGGTAGATGTTTTCAGCTGCCAGGTACATTTTATATCCTTCAATATCGGCGGTTACACCAGCAACTACTTCATCTAGGTTAGCTAAGATTTCTGAATCACGCTCGCTCAAGGCAGGCTCTTGGCTCGCGTCGTAGTCGCTACAGCTGGTGAGAATGAAGCGGGTGATATTCCAAACCTTATTAGAGAATTTTTTATACGCGCGTACCTTGTCTTCTGAGAGAGGCATGTCGCTGCCTGGTGGATTGGCTACCACAAACGCCATGCGGGTGGCGTCGGTACCAAACTGGTCGCCAAGGTCAATTGGTGAGAGGACGTTACCTTTGCTCTTGCTCATCTTCTTGCCGTGCTTGTCGAGCACCATGCCGTGGAAGTAGACGTCTTTAAATGGAGTCTCTTCGGTGAGATAGAGGCCGAACATCAGCATGCGTGGTACCCACTTAAATACCAAGTCAGCACCAGTTTCCATGACATTAGTTGGGTAGTAGGTTTTGAAGTCGTCTTTTTCTGGGTATCCAAGAGTCACGAGTGGCCACTGGCCACTACTAAACCACGTATCAAAGGTATCTGGATCTTGTTCCCATCCTTCGCCCGGGGAGTCCATTTGTACTTTTACTTCTTCGCCCTTAAACCAAGCTGGAATACGCATGCCCCATACAATCTGACGAGAAATGTTCCAGTCTTGTGGGTTGCTCATCCAGTGACGGAAAATCTTTTCGTGACGTTCCGTAAGAATATTGAATTTCTTGGCATCAAGCGCGTCGAGAGTCATCTTAGCCAGAGTATCCATTTTCACAAACCACTGGTCTTTCACTTGTGGTTCTACCACCACACCAGTGCGCTCACAGAGGCGTACGGCGTGCGTGTAGTTTTCGTCGATTTCGACTAGGAGACCTTTTTCTTTGAGTTTCTCAACAATCAGTGGGCGAGCAGCTTCAATCTTCATGCCGGCAAATTCACCAGCTACCGGGAGCAGTTTGCCATCCCAGTCGATGATTTGTTCAAGCGGGAGATTGTACTTTTGCGCAAGTTCAAAGTCGACTTGGCTGTGCCATGGGGTGATAGTCATGGCACCTGAGCCCTTTTCCATGTCGGCTACTTCATCTTTAAGGAGAGTGGCTTTGGTTGGTCCGTTAATCCACTCAAGTTCGAATTCTTGAAGGTGTTCATACTGTGCGTAGCGAGGGTCGTCAGGGTGTACCACAATGTATTTATCGCTAAACTTTGTTTCAGGGCGAGCGGTACCAATGACGAACGGTCCGTACTGGAAGTAGTAGAATTTATCCTTACGGTCTTCAAACATGGTCTCAATATCTGAGAGGGAAGTTTTGAATTTTGGATTCCAATGAATACAGCGCTTGCCGCGGTAAATGAGTCCATCCTCATACATTTTGACGAAGGTCTTCTGCACGCGCTCAACGACATCAGGCTGGAGGGTAAAGGTGTTGCGAGACCAGTCGCATGACACACCAAGTGAGCGTAGGTCTTCTTCCATGACACCTTTGTTTTGCATAACGAAATCGTAGATTTCGTTATAGAGCTCGTCGCGCTCCATACCGAAGCGTGAGCGACCTTCTTTTTGGAGCTTCTTTTCAAATACCCCTTGGGTTTCAAAACCGGCGTGGTCTGAGCCGGGGAGGAGGAGGGTACGCTTGCCACGCATGCGATTGAAGCGGATGAGAATATCCTTCAATGTCATGTCGGTACCGTGACCGGCATGGAGGCGGCCGTTGGCGTTTGGTGGTGGCATGATGATGCTGTAGGTGTCTGCGTCGGCGGTCGCAATCCCGTCTTTCACGCAGTTGTCAGGATTGAAATAGCCTGAAGACTCCCACTGCGCATAGGTCTCCTTCTCGTGTTTAGTATGATCGTACGGAGACAAAAAAATCTCCGGAATTTGTGGTGTGTTCTTTTCCTCCATAAATAAAAATAAACGCCTAAAATAGCCTTATACATAGGGGATAGTAGCATGAAACACTGCCTTGAAAAAGCTCTGCAAGTAGTGCATCGTAGAAGGGTGAGTGAAATTATTCTCTATCCGACTGAGACGGTCTATGGACTTGGAGTGCACGCTTTTGATGCTGAAGCATGGCGTGATTTATGCGTGCTCAAAGGGCGCTCGGAAGCACAGCGTGCGAGCTGGCTCGTGCGTGACATGTCGGACATTGAGCGGTTGGCAGTGGTAGCGCCTGCTGCGCGTGAGCTTGCACAGCAGTATTTGCCCGGCCCACTTACCTTAGTGCTTCAGGCAAAAGATACGGTGCCGGCACACTGCGTGGCAGCAGATGGTACGGTGAGTTTTCGGATTTCGTCGGATGGTGTGGCGGCAGCCCTCATCGCGGACTATATGGAAAGGAGTGGTGGGGTGCCGCTTACGTGCACCAGCGCCAACGTGCACGGGCTGCCGCCACAAACCACCCCAACGGAAATCTTGTTGCAATTTGGTGATCGAGCAACAATGATTACGCAGGTAATTGATGGCGGAAAACGAAGTGGCCAGGCTTCAACCGTAGTGCGTTGCGTGGGAGAGGATGTCTCTATACTGCGACAAGGCGTGATTGCGGTGTAGTTCAAAATGGCTACTGCCAGAATGACAAACTTCCGCCAAAGTTGCGCAGCCAATTAGTGAAGCGTCCCAACATGTTCGCTGGCAAGAGCGACGCACTGCGGTATTGAATGGTGGTGGTTTGTGTTGACCAATTTATTTTGTCGCCAAGAAGAATCATTTTACGTTGTGTAACAACAGTTGGCTTTTTTGTCGCTACAGTATTGTTCACCCTTACATCTCCAGCTGGCAATGGTGAGCTATTAGGTACGGCAGTATTCGCAACTGGTTTTGCTGATGAGGCTGTGCTATCTCGATAGTGGGCTATTTCTGCAATTTGTTCAGTACTGAGCGGAAAGGTGATGGTGTTGGCACAGTATATCTCATTGATTTGTTTCTGGGTGGTGTAGTACACGTATCCCGTCGGATCAGTGATTCCCCATGGTATGAGTATGGTGGCACGATGTCTTCGCTGAAAATCGCGTACGGCTCGTTCGGTCGCTTGATCAAAGTGGCCAGTAGGAACGAGGCTTGTGTCAATCTGCTCTTGCAAAAATCGTTGCAGCTTCAGTACCTCGGTCGGGTCATTGTTTGCTCCGGCGCGAAGGTAGTCTTGTAGATATGGTTCACAGCTGGCGCTAGTAGAGATACCGAGTACTTGTGGCTGCGCTCCAGTGATTTTGATAGGTGTCGTAGCAATTTCAGAATCGTACTCCTGCATAAATTGCGCCTTTCTATTTTTATGGTACCCAAGCACTTGCGCGCTGTTGGTGTACGTACCGGGACCAATTTCGCTGTCGAAGGTAATTTCATAGGTAACCGTGATAGTCTCGTCAGCATCAATCGTGTAGAGTGGCCAGTTTTGGTCCAGCACAATACCATCTGCTTCATCGTAAAGTGTGTCGTACAAAATGCCGTTAAAGACCGGTCCTCCGTGGTTCGTAATGGCTACTTCGTACTCGACAGTATCACCAGGGAGAATGATTTCTTTGTTAGCAGTTTTGGTGATTTCAATATCGGCATTTCGAGTAATATCATTGGCGCCAAAACCGTTGCTATTAGAGTGCCCCCGAGTGATATTTTCAGCAATAACGGTTACCACTTCTTCATTATTGGCGTGATTTTCGTCAGGCTCAGCGCTGGTAATAGAGGCGGTTAGATTAATAGGGAACGAACCGTTTGGGAGTGTGTCTGTCACACGCGCAGCGTAGGTGAGTTCGACCATCTCACCTGGTTCAATGGTGCCGAGGGAAATATTTTGTAGCGGAGTATTAAGTTGAATCAGGCTACTGTCTAGGACGCCGTTTAAAACCACATTGTTGGCAGCGCTGTCGCCAAGATTGCTGACAGTGAAGGTGTATTCAATCGCGGCGCCAGACCCAGTGTTGCCGCCGATGGCACTGGCTGTTCCGCCAATCCAAAGATCAGGTTGGCCAAATGAAAGATTGCCCATCCAATCGCCAAAAATATCAAAGATAAGGAGCGACCAGTTGCGACCAAGGATGTTGGTGTTTGCGATGTTGGTGATGTTGGTAGTGGCGTAGGCGTCACCAGTTTCGATGTGGCTGAGACTATCACCAGAAGTGCTGTTGCCACCGGTGGATGCGCTGACCGAAACGTTGTTTTCAATATCGGCAATGTTCACAATGTCGGCCGATATGCCACGGGTGGCGGGGGTGGTTTGGCCACCAGTATTAGTGATCGCGATGCCCCCGGGAGTCGCAAACCAGCTGAGGTTGTCTGGCAATCCGAAGACCGAACCGTTCCAGTCGCCATGGATACGGAAGAGCATGACAAACGAATCGTCATTAACCACGTTAGTATTCACTTGATTGTATACGTTGGTGTAGGTGGTGGCGTCGCCGGTGTCAATGTAGCCACCGCTGGTGGAGGCAGTCGAAGACGCGGCGTTGCCTCCGGTGTTGGCGGTGGTGGTTACGTGATTTTCAATCGTGGCTTGATTGTCTGCCTGATAGGCGAGCGCGCTGACGCCGCTCGTGTATTGAAAGAGTTTTTCGAGCAATGATTTGTTTGGCAGGACGATGTCGCCAAGTAGGTCACCGAAGTTACTGAACGAAAGCACAAGGTAGTTGGCATCAATAATATTGGTGTTGGTCACGTTGGTCACGTTGGCGCCGGCGTAGGCGTCGCCAGTGATGATCGCTGCGCCACTGCCGCTGGCGTGATTCCCACCAGTGTTGGCGCTCACAGTGACGGTGCTGGAGGTGGTGCTGTAGTTGTTGAGGAGATACTGCTCAAGACTTGCTCCATCGCAACCATCAGAGCTACAGCGGCCGGTGCTGGTGTCGGAGAACACATCAAACATATCTCGAATGTCGACGGTACCTGCGCCAAATAGCTGATTGATAAAGGCAATGAAGCCAGTGGAGTTGATGATGTTTGTGTTGGTGAGGTTAACGACATTGGCGTAGGCATAGGCATCGCCAGTCACGATAGCGCTCGGGCCATCACCCGCTGCCGTGTTGCCGCCAGTGTTGGCACTGGTGGTGGCGTTGTTTGTGGTGGTGGCATGGTTATCTATGGCGATGGTTGAGCTCGCTACTGCATCGGTCGATGTGGCGGTGGAGCTGGCGTCAAGGGCATGAAGGGGAGTGGTGGTAGGAGTTGAACTAGCGGTTGGTACGAGGCTGTCTTCAGTGGAAGAAGCTATTTCGGTGTCACCTTCGCTGCTGGTGCTACTTGCGGTGTTAGCAGCTTGGCCAGCGGCTTGTTCAGTGCTGGTGGCAGTACCTTCAGTATCAATCTTGTTGGTGTTACTGGTGATGACTGTGTCACTAATCGCTACGGCGTCGCCGGTGTCCACAATCGCATCTGGTGTTAGTTCGACTGGTTCGGCCGTTTGCGCTAGGGCGGTCGCTCCTGGCGAGAGAGTTAGAATCATGCCACAAATCAGCAGACCGCTGACTGCACGAGTAAAGTGCTTGGATGGCTTAAAAAAGTTGTTCCACATACGCATGTAAATAATTAAGCAGAGCCTCAAGCTGTGACCAGAGCTCAGCTGGTGTGGTTGAGGTTGCAAAGGCGGAGGGGAGCTTTGTGGATGTCTGGTCTAATGAAAACGTGCTGCTGGAGGTGGTACCAGACGTGGAGCGCACGATACTGGTCTGCGTGGTTACTGTGCCACCAGTGGTGGTAGCGAAATGGTACGACGATCTCTCCCCGTTAATAACCGTCGTCTGTGACATCTCCACACTGCTCACGCCGCCGGTGTCGACATGCGCGCTGGTTATAATCTCAGTAACACTGCTGCTTTGAGATGCTGCAAACAGCGGCTCTGGGAAGCAGAGTATGATACCGAGTAATAGTGTGTACCCGAGTCGGGTATTGGTGTGGAATGGTTTCATATCCTTCATGCCCAAACTTCGATATGAGAGCTCAAAGTCTGGGCAAAAGGAGCGAGGCTCCCTTTGCGTTAGGGCGTGTGCTTAGCGCACAAGCACGCGCACACGATTAACGATGTTGGTTAGTTCTGAGCGAGTGTCAGCAGCGCCAGTGAGCACTGAGCCACCATCCGAACTCGTACCACCGTTACCACCACTACCAGTGGTAGCGTCATCTACCTCTTGATCGGCGTTATCATCGCCGTCACCTCCTTCATTCTCAATATCACCACCGTTACCACCGCTTCCGGCGTAGCTACCATCAGCGTAGTTATCACCAGTGTCGGCCTTGGTGCGGATACTGTTCATGAGGAAGGCGGAGTCGCGAAGATGGACGCGAATTCGATTGAGGCTCGAAGTGGCGTCGCAGCCACAGTTATCTACAGTAACCGTAGCCGAATTTACGTCGTTGCCGACGGTGCTTTCAGCAGTCGCATCACCCGTCTGCACCGCACCACCAAAGCCACTGTTACCACCGGTACCACCGTTACCAGTGGTAGCCCCTTCAACATCTTGCTCACCATACTCATTCTCAATATCACCACCGTTACCGCCGTCACCGGCGTAACTACCATCAGCCGAGTTGTCTCCAGTGTCGGCTTTGGTCTCGACGTGGTTCATGACCATGGCGTCACCGTGGAGTGAGATGTGGACACTAGTCGGTTTTTGTGGTTTTGGTTCTGGGCAGGTCTCATCGTAATCAGCGGTAAAGGAGTCAACATCGAAACCGTCAGAGGTATCGTTGTGTAAGCTAGAGTCTGTGGTGTCTACAACACGCACATACTGATAGCACTCTTCAACACGGAGCTCTGACGCGCCGTCACCGTCACCTTCTTCGTTGGTGGCCTCACCAACGAAGGTCCACGGTCCAGCCGGGTTGGTGCTGACATAGACGTCAGCAGTTTCGAGTGGATAGACACCGCCGGTCACTTCCTGCACGGTGAGAAGGAGATTCCCGCTCATGTTCTGTGCAAAGCCGACGACGAGTTCACCGCCGTAGCCGAGCGACACAAACGATCCGTCAGCGACGCCAAGAGCGGCGCTTGGATCAGAGCGAGCGGGGGCAACCACAGCCCCGTTTTTTTGAAGTCCTTGGCTGAAGGACTCATTGCTACTCGCGTTATCGGTAGCAGCAAACGCAAGGGTTGCGCTCACAAAGAACAAAGAGAGGATCAGTGCGAGCAAGCTAATTCGTTGTAAAATTGATGCGTACGTCATATGTAATGATGATTTAAACTGGTTAATAAAGATATATAGAACCCTTTATTAAGACCTTGTCATCGACTGTGGTGACCAGATCTTAAGTAAGGGGAAGAGAAGTGTCTCTTCACACCCTACTTAGCACTAATCAATTAGCCGCGAACGCGAACGAGTCGGCTGTTTACCAAGTTGACGAGATTGGTGCGTGAGGTAGCAGCTCCAGTGAGCACTGAGCCACCATCCGAACTCGTACCACCGTTACCACCACTACCAGTGGTAGCGTCATCTACCTCTTGATCGGCGTTATCATCGCCGTCACCTCCTTCATTCTCAATATCACCACCGTTACCACCGCTTCCGGCGTAGCTACCATCAGCGTAGTTGTCGCCAGTGTCGGCCTTGGTGCGGATACTGTTCATGAGGAAGGCGGAGTCGCGAAGATGGACGCGAATTCGATTGAGGCTCGAAGTGGCGTCGCAGCCACAGTTATCTACAGTAACCGTAGCCGAATTTACGTCGTTGCCGACGGTGCTTTCAGCAGTCGCATCACCCGTCTGCACCGCACCACCAAAGCCACTGTTACCACCGGTACCACCGTTACCAGTGGTAGCCCCTTCAACATCTTGCTCACCATACTCATTCTCAATATCACCACCGTTACCGCCGTCACCGGCGTAACTACCATCAGCCGAGTTGTCTCCAGTGTCGGCTTTTGCCTCGACGTGGTTCATGACCATGGCGTGGCTAGCGATAGAGATTTCTACGCCAGAATGAAAATTGTGATAGCCTTCTTCATTCGCGTACGCAACTTGGGTTGCAAAGAAAGCTGCAACCATGAGTGCTGCGGCAGCAAGTGCGCCGCTCACCACTCGTGTATATGTAGTCGTCATAAAAATATGTTGTTATGCCCGATAAATAACTCGGCCAATTTCTTCGATAGTAAAAATAGAGTGAGGAAATAGGTCGATCGGTGAACGGTACAGGCTGTACTGTTCACAGACGGGGACAGGTGGAGGTCCGTCCTGGTCCGTGGGCGGTACTACGGAGACTTTTAAAGAGGGAAGTCGGTCGTAGCGGTGCGGTAAGAATGTAAAAACCTGCGTGAATACGCAGGAATAAGTAGCTACAGTATAAGCAAGCTAGCGGTGGAGGTCTGTTGAGTTGTTACGTTGAGGTAAGTCATACGAAACCAATCAACTCGGTTTCCCCTCCAAGTATCAATCAATGATAAACCTGCCTCTGAAACTGTCAATCGTATTTCGGTAATCAAGTACACTTATCTACCATAGTCAAGTAGTAGATGTGGAAAACTTTTACCTGTTTTGCGTACAGAAAAGTACGTGGTTGAGTGTTGGTTGTATTACCGCCCAGAGTGGATCAGCGAACCTGGGAAAAGCACCCGGTATTGTATTGTCCGGGTGAAGGTTCGCTGATCCACTCTGGGCAGTCCGTTGAAGAGAGCAGACAGAAAAACACTGTAGTACAGTTCTGTCTTGTTATATACTCGTTTCAAGGGCGCTGCAAGTGGTCTTGTGTTGCTAGGTTCAGGCCAGGCTTTTATTGCCGTCGGCACGCATCACGCTTGTGCCTGCGGGTGCGAGTGCGCCATCTTTGCGAGCATGACCAGCGAGCGCGATCATGATGCTGTTGTCGGTGGAGAGTCCCGGTGGTGGGAAGTACGCTGTTACTTCAGGGTGCTCGGTGAGCAGCTTGGCTTCCATGACTTGTTTGATGTGGCGGTTGGCACTAACACCGCCGCCTACAATCAATGTGGTGGCGCCATGGGTTTCAATGGCATCGATGGTTTTCTTGACCAGTACGGTAGTGACGGCGTCTTCGAAGTCGCGCGCAACGGCAGCGATTTCATCGTCCGAAAGGGTGTCTTGCTTAGAGCTGTTTATGTTGTTTTGGACGGCGTAACGGACGGCGGTCTTCAGGCCCGAAAACGAAAAGTCTAAATCGCCTGAGTGCAGCATTGGCGTCGGCAGCTCAGTAAAAGTTGGTAGTTTTCGTTTTCGGGCCTCTGCCGCTCGCTTGGAAATCTCCGGTCCACCTGGATACGGAATGCCCATTAAGCGTGCGACCTTATCAAACGCTTCTCCGACGGCATCGTCTCTAGTTTGGCCAATTTTTTCATACGTTCCCCAGTCACGCATGAGAATCAGCTCAGTGTGGCCACCAGAAATGAGTAGTGAAATGGCAGGGAATGAAATATCAGAGAGTTGGTTGTCGCGGTCGGCATCAAAAATGCTAGCGAGGATATGACCTTCCATGTGGTTGGTTGGTACTACTGGTGCATCCCACAAGAGCGCTAATGCTCGTGCAAAATTTACCCCCACCCACAGTGCAGGTTCGAGGCCAGGACCGCTCGTCACTGCAATCAAATCCACTGGCAGCGCGCCGTGTTCTTGGTGGAAGGTGAGGAGTTGGTCAGCGAGTCCGTGTTCGCGGTTTAAGATTTCTCGAACAGCAGCTTCAGTTTCTTGCTCAATGTGTGGGGTGAAATCAGGTTTTTCTAAGCCGCTTTCGGTCCAAGCTTTTTCGAGCATGGCTACAATTGTCGCTGCGTGCTCGCGCTTGGCGAGTGCCGGAAAGACACCGCCGTATTCGCGATGAATATCAATCTGTGACCAGAGGCCGTTTCCGAGTACTTCATACGTGGCGTGCGGGAAAGTGCCAGTGGCCTGTACGAGGCTGACGGCGGTTTCATCACACGAAGTTTCAATTGATAGTATCAACATGGCCAAACTATACGAAAAAGATACAAATTAGTCTATGTGCGGTATAGTATTTCCCATGCAGACAATCGTAACGCATGATGGAAGCTTCCATCCCGACGACATCTTAGCTGTCGCTACTATTAAGATTTTGCTCGGTGATGAACCGACTACTATTATTCGAACTCGTGAAGATGAGGTTATTGCCAGTGCTGATTGGGTAGTAGATGTAGGTAATGTGTATGACTCAGCTACACAGCGGTTTGATCATCATCAAAATGGTCTAGAAGTGCGTGAGAACAAGATTCCGTACGCCGCATTTGGCTTGGTCTGGAAAGAATTTGGTGCGCAAATTTGCGGCTCAGCAGAAATTGCGGCCGATATCGACCAGCTTATCGTGCAGCCCATCGATGCTGGCGACAATGGGGTAGGTCTCTATGACGTAAATGAGTACGAAGTTAAGCCGTATGAGCTATTCAGTGTATTTAGTGCTTTTCGTCCGGTGTGGGGAAATGAACACGAAAACGACACGGCATTTGTTGAAGCAGTTGATTTCGCCAAGATGCTTCTCGAAAAGATTATCGCTCATGCGCAACGTGCTCAGGCTGTGCGGCAGGTGGCAGAAGCTGGATATCAAGCTGCCGATGATAAAGAATTGTTGGTGTTTGATGATCCGGTTGACCGGCATATGTTTGTGCGGTATCCAGATGTGAAAATGGTCGTGTACCCATCTGATGTGAGTAAGCAAAAATGGAAAGCCTCCACGGTGCCAACCGGTGAGAAAGCATTTGAGTCGCGCGTTGATTTTCCTAAAGACTGGAGCGGTTTACGAGACGATGAGCTTGCTGAGAAGACAGGTATAGCTGATGCAATCTTTTGTCATAAGGGCGTATTTCTTTTTGTTGCAGCGAGTAAGGAGTCGGCGATTACGGCAGCCAAGATTGCGCTTGAAAGAGACTAGGGAGGGTGTAAAACAGCGGGCGGGCCCAAAGGGCCCGCCCGCTGTTTTGCTAGTGACCGATACAAGACTTGCACCACAAGAGTATTTCCGAAATTATGGTCGAATAAAATTCTCCCTAATTTCTAGGTCAACTTGTGGCCTCTACAATGAAGACGGCGGGTATAAAAATTTCGGTGACCGATACAAGACTTGAACTTGTGGCCTCTACAATGTCAATGTAGCGCTCTACCAGCTGAGCTAATCGGTCGTGAATGTTGAGCACTATAACAAATTTTAAAAAATTAAAACAGCCCATCTTTTGGAAAGTGGGCTGTTGGGTTACATTTTGGTGCCGATTTTATACGTCACCCCCTCGTGTTCGATGGTTGAGAATGCACGAACTGAAGTGTCATCCGCTTTTGCAATGTAGAAATGCGGAGCTTTATCGATTCGAGTCGGCAAAGTGCTGCCCGTTTTCAAAATTTCTTTTGCATTCTCAATGATGTGCCTTGAGATTTTCATAAGTTTACTCAGTTTCTGTTGAGGGTCTTTTTTAACTATATCATTCTATATCTAAATTGTCAATATCTCTGAAAAACTTTTTAATTTCAGAGCTAATTAATGCAAGGTCTGATTTTCTAAATTGCTCGTGGTCTTCTCCGACTTGCTCGTGTTTCGCTTTTCCAAAATCAATAATGTAAAACAATCCGTCTTCAGAGAGCATGATGTTTCTTCTAAACAAATCATTGTGTGTAATGCCAAACTGTTCATGCATTTGTGTGATGTATAACAGTAAGTTTTGCTCAACTGCAACTCGATCGAGGGTTTTTGCAAGCTTAATGAGTTCAAGATTTTTTTTAGGCCACTCTAGAATTCTGGACAGGTTTTCTCCCATGATTCGTTCCATGCCATAAGAATGTCCCTCGCTTGGGTGAATCCTTAAGAAGTACGGATGTGGGGTTCTGATATTATTTACTTCAAAATGATGTAGTTCATCAAGGTATTCATATTCAGTGCGCATATGATTGTTTTCGTTGTATGCATTTTGGTCGGTGATGTATTTTACGCATAGATGTGGAGCGATCGAAAGGGTGTAGGTTTCGGCAGTCCATCCATTGCCAAGGAATAGTTCAGGATTACCAAAGCCGTTTTTAATGGCTTCATGCACGGAAAGGATTTCTTTACGAATTTCCTCATTGACTTCAGTGTGTACTTCAAGCGAACCTGAGAGTGCCATTTTTCGTTTTAGTAAAAAATCCTTAAACTCTTGGTAAAAAATAGTAAGATCATCATCGGGTTCATCTAGTTCTTCATATCGAGTGATCCAAACACTGGCGATTTGTTCAGGTAGAGATTCTACTTGTCTGTAGAAATCTGTTTCAAGAATTTCCGGATTGGTCTCAGATGATTCCATGTGAAAACTTTAGCATCCTCTGCCATATTTCCAAAATTTGTAAGAAATACGTCTATTTTTCGTCATAATTCAAATGCCAAAAGAAACAAAGCATTCGAATACAGCTATGGAGATACCCAATACTCCATCTGGCTTCTTCTTCTACGTTTCAAAACCATACCGTAAGTGGGCTATTATTGCTGCTTTGGCAGTGGTTTGCGGGTCGGCGCTTGAGCAAGGCTCGGCCTATATCTTTAAGCTTATCGTAGATTCAGTTGAACAAGGAGATTATCATGCTACTTTGCAATACGCGCTGTTCTATCCTGTTTTGGTTTTGAGTATTCAGCTATTCTTTCGGGTGAGTGGTTACGCTGGTGCTCGGTGGGCAACGAGCTCATCTTCATACACATATGAAGTTCTATCAAACTACGCGCTCGGCCATAGTCATGGATATTTCACCAATCGCTTTTCTGGTTCACTCCTCAGTAAAATTAGCAATGTGGCAGGCGCGATAGATAGGCTGATTCCTGAAGTATTGTGGACGCATATCAACGCATCTGTATCACTGATTGTAACTATGTCTTTCTTGTTTTTAGTCGATCCAGTTGCAGGCGGCATTTTTGTTATGCTTTTGATTGTGCTTATTTCGTACAATCGCTCACTCGCGAAAACGAAAGCCGCTATCGCAGAGGCGTCTTCGCAGGCAGGAACAGATTTGCGAGGGAGCATTGTTGATACTTTTAGCAATGTACAAGCAGTGCGCCAGTACGTGCAACACAGTGAGGAGAAGCGGAGAACATTTGATTTAATTGATCGTTATCGTGCCGCAAACCTTAAAAGTTGGATGTATACCGAAATGATGCTTTTCTGGAATGGAATGATTCTTTTTGTTTTTTCATTGGCCATGTTTTGGGTGCTTGTTCACGGCTGGCAGGCGGGTGAGATTTCTACGGGAGACATGGTGTTGGTCATCGCGCTCTATGCCCAGATTACTGGCTTGTTGATATTTATTGGTCGAGCATTCAATGCGACCGCCAGAACTGTCGGTGAAATGCGTGAAGGTCTTTCTGAACTCTTGGTGCCACACGAGATTGTGGATACTCCTGACGCAGAAGCGCTTGCCGTATCGGGAGCTGGTATTTCATGGCAGCAAGTGCGTTTTGATTTCGAAAACCAAACCATCTTCAAAGACTTTAGCCTTGATATTGCGCCCGGGCAGCGACTGGGCTTAGTCGGCCATTCGGGAGCCGGAAAATCCACTTTCGTTTCTTTGCTTTTGCGTCAGCATGAAATTGGTGGTGGTGAAATTTCAATTGATGGACAAAGTATTGCCAAGGTTACTCAAGATTCCTTGCGTCAAGCGATAGCGCTCGTGCCGCAGGAGCCGGCGCTGTTTCATCGGTCAATTCGTGACAATATTCTCTACGGCAAGCCAGATGCGTCTGAAGCTGAGGTTATTGAGGCTGCAAAGCGAGCGCAAGCGCATGATTTCATCATGGCGCTGCCAGATGGCTACAATACGTTGGTGGGTGAGCGTGGTGTAAAGCTTTCAGGTGGACAGAAGCAGCGGGTTGCGATCGCGCGCGCCATGCTTAAGGATGCGCCAATTCTCGTGCTCGATGAAGCTACTTCAGCGCTTGATAGTGAGAGCGAAGTAGCGATTCAAAAAGCACTTGAAACACTGATGGAAGGGCGCACGGTGATTGCTATCGCACATCGCCTGTCGACGCTTCGTAAGATGGATAGAATTATTGTGCTCAAAGCAGGGGTGATAGTTGAAGATGGTACTCATGTAGAGTTGAGCCAGGCAGGTGGTGTATATGAGCGACTCTGGAAGCATCAGGCAGGTGGTTTTTTGAAGGAGTAGGTTGATACAAAACGGCCGGAAGCTTCGCTTCCGGCCGTTTTGTATTCTGCGTCTACCGCCCAACCGCATCACAGCGGTACTGTAGTGTTTCGTGCTTTTGACTAGCAAATAATCTTGGCACCATAATTTCCATGTGAATATTTTGGTATTGCTTGTCTGCACAGAGTCCTTGAAACACGTCTTCGAAGACGCGAATTTCCGGATACGGTACCATGTTGAGCTCGGTTTGCGACCAATGAGCAAATTTTAAGTGACCAGCGGCAGCTTTTTCAGAAAGGGTAAAGAGTGTGGCTTGATTGCCAATTAGAGTAGCCTCAGGTACGTGGCCGGAATATAATGACCAAGACAAGTAGTGGTCGGTGACGCCAAAGTAGTTGCCGATAGGCATAATCCAGAAGAAGGCAAACGCAATCCAAGCTAGTGCATTGTGTCGTTGTCGCTTTATAAACTCAGGTAGAGAGGTTTGGAGACCAAGAAAGAGTGCGACAGCCATGCCGTAGATGCCGAAGTTCCATGGCCAGACGGAGCTGTTCCAGCTGTGACCAAGTGGTCCAAGACAGGTGAGCACCACGATAATCATGCTGGTAGCGCCCAGAAGCGAGAGATGTCGAAAGCGTCGTGTAAAAAAGCCAAGCGCAAAACCAGCCTCAATCACGGGAATACAGAGTCCGATTATAATGGCAATGGTTGCGCCGGTTTCGCCAAAGGGCCGCCAGAGTGATTCAGTAAACCACGGAAAGACCTCAGTAAAAAACCGAATATTAAACTTTTGCACTCCCGCCCAGAAATACATGCCGCCAACAACGAGGCGGGCAGCATCAAGCATGTATACGCCTTGTGCATATTTTTTGGGAATTGCAAAACTAAAAAGCAGCAAGATAGCCGTGTAGTGAATAATCCATGGTTGCAGGCGGGTAATGTCTTGCGCGACAAGCAGAAGCAACGCGATGAGTGCAGCTGATACTAAATGCCCGCGGTATTTTTTAGTACATAAACTCGCTGCTAGTCCACAGACAAGGGTGGCATATAGAATATGTTGTGTTGCTGCGGAAGTAGTGAAGGGAATGATCGGACTTAATGCATAGTTGCGTAGACTCGACCATGCGTCCACAGTCATAATCAGGCTCGCGAGTGCGCCAATAATTGCGATAGTAAAGATGAGGTGTAATCGGGTGTTGTTATCAATAAGTCGAACTCGCTCTTGGAACTTCATTCGTAACAGTTTCATACGCCAGTAGTATACACCCGCATAACTTCAATGAAATAAAAGTAGTACTATATAGCATATACGCTATAAGTAAAAAGTATCATGTGTGGAATCTTTGGGTATGTGGGAAGTAAGACTGCTGCACCAGTGCTTCTGGATGGCTTGCGTACGCTCGAGTACAGAGGGTATGACTCAGCCGGAATATTTGTGCCGGGGAATGAGCCTGTGCGGTCGGTTGGTCCGATTGATAATCTCGCTAAAAAAGTCCCTGCTGCAATTTCTGGCACCTCTGGAATCGCCCACACTCGCTGGGCGACACACGGTGCTCCGACTGAAGCAAATGCACATCCACACCTCGACATGTCTGATGCCATTGCGCTGGTGCACAATGGCATCATCGAAAACTATCGTGAGCTACGAGAGGGGTTGGTAACACAGGGCATTATCTTTAATTCCGATACTGATTCTGAGGTTCTGGCGAAGCTAATTGGCACGATGTATAGAGGAGATTTACTTCAGGCAGTGCGTGAAGCGCTTAGGGTGGTGCGTGGCACATACGGAATAGCCGTTATGCATGCTAAGAATCCAGACGAGATTATTGTCGCACGCATGGGCAGTCCGATTGTGCTTGGCCTTGGTATTGACGAAAACCTAGTTGCGTCTGACCCTTCTGCGCTCCTTGCACACACCAAAGATGTTATTTTTCTGAATGACGGGGAGTGTGCGGTAGTAAGGAAAGGCTCGTATCAAGTGCTGACCATTGAAGGCAAGAAGCTGAACAAGCTACCCGAAAAAGTCGAGTGGGATGTAGAGTCAGTGCAGAAGCAAGGATATGAACACTTCATGCTCAAGGAAATTTATGAAGCCCCCGAAGTGATTGAGAACACCATTAGAGGTCGACTGTTGGTTGAGAAAGGACGAGCAAAACTAGGTGGTCTTGAAAGTAAACTGAATACATTGGTTGGCCTTAATCGTGTAACGATTGTTGGTTGTGGGTCAGCGTATTATGCTGGCCAGATTGGCCGCTATCTTTTTGAAGAGTATGCCAATTTGCCAACAGAGGTAGAGTTGGGGAGTGAGTATCGGTATAAGAAGAATCTGCCCGATAAAAGGAATGCGGTGCTTGCGATTACTCAGTCTGGCGAGACAGCAGACACTTTGGCGTCTGTGCGCGAAGCGAAGAGACTGGGTCTTCTGACGATTGGTGTGGTGAATACCGTTGGTTCGACAATCGCGCGCGAAACTGATGTGGGAGTGTATAATCACGCTGGTCCAGAAATCGCAGTCGCATCCACAAAAGCGTTTATTTCTCAGCTTACTGTCTTGACTCTCATGACCTTACTCCTTGGGCGAGAGCGTGGACTTAGTCTGGCAGAAGGTCAAAAAATTGCGCGTGGACTCATTGAGCTGCCTGGCGTCTTACGTGACATGTTGGCTGATACAAGTCATATTAAAGCGGTGGCAACACGGTATGCAAGGTATTCGAATGCTATGTTTATCGGTCGCAAGTTGCATACTCCCATTGCGTACGAGGGGGCGCTTAAGCTGAAGGAGGTAACATACACTCATGCTGAAGCATATGCTGGCGGCGAGTTGAAGCATGGCTCGATTGCGCTTCTTGATGAACATTTCCCTGTGGTTGCTCTTGTGCCAGAAGATGATGTGTATGAAAAAATGATTTCTAATATTGAAGAGGTGCGGGCACGAAAAGCGCCGGTCTTGGCCATTGCCACCGAGGGCGACCGACAGATTGATGCGCTGGCAGACGATGTGCTTTTCGTGCCCAAAGTCCACCCAATTTTGCAGCCGATAGTGTCCACTATACCGTTACAGTTACTTGCGTATTATGTTGGGGTAGAGAAGGGACTTAATGTTGATCGACCGCGCAATTTGGCAAAGAGCGTGACGGTGGAGTAAGTATAAATTGACAATACATACTTTTTATGCTATCATAAAAAAAGTTAGTAATTTCCGAGAGGAGACAAAAATGGATTACGCTGTTGGCTATACCTTCACGGCATTGTTGATGGGCTTTGTACTCGTTGCGGTGCAAGGTGCGCTCGGATTCATGGCTGCAAAGTTTACGAGTGAAGAAAACAATGTTAACTATGGTCGCTTCTGGCTCGGCGCTGCCGTGTTCGTGGCCATCATCACTCTGCAACATTTCAGCTTTCTCCAGGTGGTTGGCATTTCGTTCGTGAGCTTTTTGCTCGGGATGGGGGCTTACCTTCTGGTCGAAAAGTTTGATGTAGGGCATCCTGACCACGAGTGATTCTCATCTTTAAACACCCTGCTTCGGCCGGGTGTTTTTATATTGACTTTCTGATGCGGTCGGCGTACGGTTTGTGTAGGTACATGCACAGGAGAACATCATGTCAGAAAAACTCAATCCTGAGTTTGGTGGCCTCACGTTTGATGAGTGGGCGAAACTCGCAAAGTCTAGTCCAGATTTGTTTGCGCTGAAACGCTTGGAGGTGACTGCCGAGTACATCGCTTCAGTGCCAGAGCAGTATCGTCTTCGACTTGAGCAGCTGCAGTTTCGTGTGAATGGTCTTCGTGCCAAGTATGGAAAGTGTCCGCTGGCTTCGGCGCAGGTGTTGCAAGACGAGATGTTTGCCTCACTACGCTGTCTTGGTGGTGAGTTGCGTGAGCTGGAAGGGCTTTTGTCTTCAAGTCCAGAGGGACTTCGTTCGGTGAAGTAAATAGGCCGCGTGCGTAGCACGCGGCCTTTGCTTTGACATATTTTTTGTTTGCAGTACTTTACTACATAGATGTGTAAAAGTGAGGAGCTTGCAATGGAACTCGAGACTTTTCTTGCTACATCGTGGTGGATCTTTACAATCGAGTTATTTTTAGGAATGTTGGCCGGGCTCTCGTATCATTTTTCATTTCAGAGACTAACCACGCTTCTGGTGCTGCTCGCAATCGGTTTCATCTTGGTGGTAGCTGTTTTTTCAACAGCCAAGCTTCCCATTTTCGGCATCGCTCTAATCTGCGGAGTAGTTGGTTTTTGTGCCGGTCACAGCTATGGAATCGTTAGATTTCCTCGTTAAAATATTCACCCAGCTTTTTGGCTGGGTGAATTTTACTTTAGCGTGGCGTTGGCAAGTGTGGCTAGTGTAGTGGTGGTATTCCAGTTGCGAATGGTTATGTGTTTGTATTGAGGCAGTGCTATTATTTTTGATAATTTACTGCTACCACTTCTGGCTATAAGTCTGGAGGTGTAGAGCGCTTTGGTGCCGACATATAGCGTGTCTACTTCAGGGTGGAGCGGGAAGTTGGCGGCGGCTGCTTGTGGAGCAAGCGGTCGCTTCAGAAAGTACACATCGTATCGAAACATATCTACGTTATCTCCAAAACCAGATGGTGCTTCTCTGACAATGGTTGCCAATTCAGATGTGCTCATAATTACGACGACACCGGAGTATCCAAAACGGCGCTTGAGCATTGCTTCTATAGTATTCTCAAGTTCTACGATGTTCGTGCGAGGAGTTGTGAATAGCACATTTCCGCTTTGAATATACGTTAGAACATTATCGTAGCCTGACTGTTCAAAACATAGTTTAAGATCCGTCATTTTTATTATATTGTTCCCGCCGACATTTATGCCTCGTAGTAGTGCAAGATATTTCATCGTGTGTGCAGTTTACTCATGCGCTAGTTAGTATATATCAAAAACCAACTTCACAGCGAGAGGTCATTTGTGATTGAGTTGGCTGCACTTCATCTTATTCGCACGTACTTTACTAGAGTGATTCTCCTAGGATAAAGAAAGCGTATAGTAGGTAGATATTTAGACAAATAATGGCCAGTCCGCACAGCCAGGCAATGTTGGTCGTGACTTTTTTGTTAGTAATTTCACCCAAGACGTCTCGCTTTGATGAAAAGTAGATGATTGGTATCAGAGGTAGTGGAATGAGCAAGCTGAGTACAACCTGACTATATACCAGAAGGTTTAATGGATCCCAGCCAAGTAGAATCGCCACGGTGAGTGGAATAACATTGATGACTCGGGTGATGACTCGTCGTACGAAGAGGCTAAGCTTAAAGTCTGTGAGACTATCCATGATTGCCTGACCTGCCAATGTTCCAGTAATCGATGAGGCAATGCCCGCAGAAAGAAGTGCTGCTCCGAAAACGGTGGATGCCATTGGGCCAAATAGTGGAGTAAGGGTTGCGTAAGCTCCTTCTAGCGTAGCTACTGGGGTGTCAAGGCCAAAGAAAGCTGCGGCTGCCATAATAAGCATGGCCGCGTTGATAATGCCAGCCAAGAACAGGAACAGTATGTTGTCAAAAAGGTGATACCGTGAAGCTTGTCTGATGCTTAAGTGCAGGAAGCGCTCCATCTTCTTTTTGATGAGCCATGAATGTACAAACAAAGCATGTGGCATAACTGTAGCACCAATAATCCCCACTATTAGAATAATAGTCTCCTTATTCAGAATTGGTTGTACCGAGTGCTTTATGATCTCAGTCATGTCTGGCGCGGCTACGATTACTTCATACAGGAAAGAGAAGCCAATCAGCCCAACAAAGAATACAAATGCTCGCTCGAATCGTCGCAGATTTTCTCCGAAAAAGAAAAAGAAGATTAGCACATCCGCAATCGCGATGAATGTGCCGTAAATCATTGGAATATCAAAAAGTAACTGTAGTGCAACTACAATGCCGAGGAATTCAGCTAGGTCTGTTGCCAAGATAGCTAGTTCTGCCAGTATCCAGTAGCTGATGATTTGCCATTTTTTCTGTAGCTTGTTTCGTACTAGGTCGGGAAGCGAGTGTCCAGCGATGCCAAGTTTACCAGAGAGGTATTGAAAGAGCATGGCCATGCCGCTAGCCATCCAGATTACCCAAAGCAGGTCGTAGTTAAATGTGGAGCCAGCGCCGATATTGGTCCCCCAATTGCCTGGGTCAATGTAGGCAACGCTCACTATGAGACCAGAGCCGGCAAACATCCAGAGTTGCCGATTAGTAAGAAAATTCCAAGAATGAAGTAGACGTTTCATGTAATAGTAAAGTTAATAAGTTAATAAGTTGGTATCCAATTTGTTTCTGTAAGAAAAGTGTCCGAGTGTCTTGTCGAAAGTGTTAAAAGATGACACACAAAACTGTCAGGACTTTTGTTTTGGTAGGAGATGGCTCGGTGAGCCGAAAACAACACGCCCATGTTGTCAGATTGTATCGGTTGCGTCAAGGGATGTTTGTCACAGCTGTTATGTTATGTACGATTAAACAAACAAGTCGGTACAAAAAAGTCCGAGATAAACTCGGACTTTTTATACTGTGATCCCACGGAGAATCGAACTCCGATTACCAGAATGAAAACCTGGTGTCCTAGCCGTTAGACGATGGGACCAAAATCTATGTGCCGCACATAATACCAAACTATTGAAAAAATGCTAGTCCTTGGGTGGTGGTTGTACGAAAGAAACGGCCGGCCCCGAAGGGGCCGGCCGTTTCTTAAACAAGAATCTACGCATTGAGCTTTACGGTTTGGTTTGGCCTGGCGCGTTCCTTTTCGACCAACTCACTGAATGGGACGGCCATCATTGGAGATTTGATGTGTCGCACGGCAGTGCGATGTAGGAACTCGTCTTGTGGCATGGCGAAGCCAATTCTGATTGAGCCAAGCTCTTTTGGGGTTAAGGTAATCGTCAAGAGACTTTGATGGCTGTATGACTTTACATCGATGTGTTCGATGTTTAGTGTGTGGGGATCGTAGATAATGTTGAGATGTTTAATTTGATTTTCGGTGAGCGGATACTGCAGGAGGAAGTTTACAGTTTCGCTCGTTCCGCGATGTAGAGTTAAATCGTGGAAGAAGTTGAAGCGGCGAACGTAGGGGCTCGCGAGGAGGTTATCGTCAGTGACGAAAAGAGAATAGAAACGAATCATAGGCATTGGGCGCTGTGCGCGATTAACGCTGATAATTCGCTCAACGTTGTCTTGCGTATGAAGAATCGTGAAATTCTGGGGAAGCTACTGCGTGCAGTCTGGTGACGGTTCGCTATACGACTAGTTTTATGCTATACCGACTGCAAAAGTTGTCAAGAGATAGAAAACGCTGTTTTGCACTGGTTTTTACACCCAGTTTTGCACGACTTATATACACACTTGTGCACAGTTTATACACAGAAGTACCTTGAAATAAGGTTTTTTGTGTAGTATTGACTAATTTCCCTGGTGTGAGAACCTATATGTAGGTTTGCGGGGTGGTGAAGTATCTTAATACTTATGCTCGAGGCTACGAGCAAAGCCCGCAAGCCGAAGCTCTACGTTGTACAAAGTAAAAGCGCCCTGGAGGGGGCGCTTTTACGTATTGATATAAAACACCGGCGGCCCGAAGGGCCGCCGGTGTTTTATGTGTGGTTGTGCGCCGACAATTTTTTCTAGGAAAGGAAAAAATTGCTGGGGGAAATTCACAATAGTCGCTTACGCTCGTTTGTTCATTTCTATTTAGCTTTCAGTGTCACGTAGATGTCTTCGAGAGCACGTACAGCATCGCCAGCCGCGATGTTGTTTTGGTGATAATGCACATTAGTGCAGTCGCCAGCCGCCCAGATATTTGGAGCTGATGTTTTCTGTGTCCACGGATCAATCACGATGCGTTTGTAGTTGTCGAGTTCAACAAGTCCAGAAGCGAAGGCTGTGTTTGGTACCATGCCGATTTCAACAAAAATACCCGTGACTGGAATAGTTTTTTCTTCGCCGGTCTTGGTGTTTTTGTAAGTGATGCCGTTCACAAACGTATCACCGTCTACTGATACTGTTTCTGCGTTAAGAATTCCTGTCATGTTCTCATGTGCCAGTACTTTTTCTACCGTAACCGGATCAGCCTTGAACGCGTCGCTGTACTGCAGGAGCGTGACACTTTTGGTGTAGGCAAGGAGTTGTGCGGCTGTTTCAAAGCCAGCGTTGCCACCACCAATGACTACCACATCTTGTCCGGCAAATACTGGGCCGTCACAGCTGGCACAGTAGGTGAGTCCTTTATGCTCAAAGGTGTCGGCACCAGGCACTCCAAGTTTGCGCCGTTGTGAACCGGCACAAATCAAAACTGCTTTCGTGTGATGTGTGCTGCCGTCGCTGAGGGTTGCTTCATAACCACCGTCTGTTTTGGTGAGCCCACTTACTGTTTGATCACCAATAATGCTCACGTGTTCGCCCGCGTAGGTTTCAAGGTGAGTCTTTAGATTTTTAGCGAGGTCGTTACCGCTTATAGAGGGCGTACCAATCCAGTTTTGGATATCAGTTGAGACGGTGCTTTGGCCACCCCATTCTTTAGTAACAAAAAGCGTCTTAAGTTGCTTACGAGAAGCATAGACACCGGCTGCGGTTCCAGCTGGTCCTCCACCAATGATGAGTAAGTCGTACATATTCAGATTAATCAATTTACAAATTGCTCACGTAGGATACCACGAAGTGATGGCAAAACGAAAAAGCGCCGTAGGCGCTTTTTCGAGAGTAGGGTGGTTTCGTGAATAAACTCGCTTATTTAAGTTTTGAACGGCGAAGGAAAGCTGGTACTGCACCCCAGTCATCGTCATCGTCATCGTCTGCTGCATCAATTGGCTTTGGATCTCGTTTTGGAGCAGGAGTAGGCTCTGCTTTGGTTGCGGGTGTAGGAGCAACGTCTACTTTCGGCGCCTCCCGCTTTGGAAGGGAATTAAAGATGCGGCCACGAACAGGTTCGCTGTCTTCCTCTTCCTTTTCTTCTTCTCGTGCTCGTGGCTCAGGAGCGCTTGGAGCACGTCGCGCAATACTATAACTACCGCTACCGTCTGATTCTTCAGGGAATCCGGTTGCGATCACCGTAACCTTGAGCTCATTCTTTTTTAGTTTTTCATCCTTGATAGCACCAAAAATAACGCGAGCTTGTGGATCGATTGATTCAGTAATTACACGAGCAGCATCTTGAATTTCGAGCATTCCTAGGTCATCTCCGCCAGCGATAGCAAAGAGAACACCCTTTGCTCCAGTGATTGACACTTCAAGGAGAGGAGAGTTGATAGCCGCGCGAGCAGCTTCTTCAGCTCGCTTTTCTCCAGATGATACACCGACGCCCATCAGTGCTGATCCGGCATTTTCCATAACAGAACGAATGTCAGCAAAGTCAACGTTGATGATACCTGGCATGGTGATGAGGTCTGAGATGCCTTCTACCGCTTGCTTTAGAATGTTGTCGCACTGCTCAAACGCATTTCTCACTGTAGTCTCCTTATCAACAATCGCTAGCAAACGATCGTTTGGAATAATGATAAGTGCGTCTACTTCTTGCTTTAGCTCTTCAATACCTTGAAGGGCAAGACGCATACGCTCTTGTCCTTCAAACAGAAATGGTTTGGTGACTACGCCAACAGTGAGTGCTCCGCTGTCGCGAGCAATCTTGGCGACTACGGGTGCTGCTCCGGTACCGGTGCCGCCACCCATACCCCCAGTAATGAAGATCATGTCTGAACCCTTGATTGAGTTATTGATTTCCTCACGGGTTTCTTCCGCTGCACGCCGCCCCATGTCTGGATTTCCGCCAGCGCCGAGGCCACGAGTCAAATTCTTGCCGATGTGAATTTTTTTCTTAGCAAGCGAATGATGCAGGTCCTGAGCGTCGCTGTTTATTGCAATAAATTCAACACCTTTCACTTTCGATGCCACCATGTGATTCACGGCGTTGCCGCCTGAGCCGCCGACACCAACTACGCGAATGCGTGCGAATGACTCTACGTCTGATCTAATTTGTTCCATACAGAATTAATGTGTCTTGTTCACGCACCCACCCCTGAGTACGATATTTAATAACAGATATATCATACACGTCACAAAATTATCTGTCACGATATTGACATAATTGACTTTCATGTAATTGACAATAACAGTGTTATGGGAGGAATTGGCTAAGCCAGGAAAGGATATTTCGCTTGGTGTGTTTCACTATGCCAATGGTTGAGCTTTCCTCAGTATCACTTGCTCCCCACATGCAGAGGCCGTAGGCAACTGCCCAGGAAGCGTCACGGAGTTTGGTGCTTTTGCCAATATCGAGAGTAGCGATACGGGCTGGGAGTTCAAGTGACTGTTTGGCAATCTCAGTGGTGTTGCTCACGCTTGCTCCTCCGCCAGTAAGAATAATACCAGCGGGTAGAAGTCCATCACGCTTAATTTTTTTTAAGTGATTATCAATGAGGCTAAAAATATTTTTGAGTCGGTCCTGTACAATTTCGTCCAGCTTCTTTTTTGAAAAAGTTGCACTCGTCATAGCGCCGCGTTTAATTTTCTCAGCATCTTCGAGTGGGATTCTGAGGCCAAGGGCAATGTCGTTGGTGATGTCGCTTGATCCAGTAGGAAATATTTTGAGTGAGATTGGCGTGGAATCTTCAAAAACAACAATCGAAGTTGTTTCAGAGCCGATATTTGCCAAGATGCAACCAGCCCGCTTTTGTGCTTTGGAGAGCATGACAAAGCTGGCTGCTAGCGGAGAAGCAATAACATCTTCAACGTACACACCAAGACTTTCGATTGTCGCAATGAGATCATTCACGTGCTGCTCAAAAGTAGTGATGAAAAGGCTGTCGACTTCAAGTTTGGTTCCCTTGAGACCTTGCGGGCGACCAAGCACTTCAGTGTTGTCAATAAGGTAACGCAGTGGAATGCTGTGGAGAATGCGACGATTGGGGATGTGATCCATGATGCGCTCCTCGCTATCAGCCATGACTTTGTCGAGGTCTGAGGTGACAATCTCAGAGTCAGCTCGAGAGGGGATAATTTCACCATGTGAATAGATTTCCTCTAGCCCAATGCTGCCGATGGCTACGTGGGCACGCTTGATAGTAATACCAGCGTTTTTCTCTGCCTGTGCGAGCGCACTTTTGATACTACGCGCCACTTCATTTTCCTGAAGGATGTAACCATTTTTGAGACCTCGACTCTCGGCGAGTCCGGTGCCGATGATTTCGGGCTTCATCACCCCGGAACCTTTTTTGGGCAGGCGAGCAACCGCCACTTTTACGTGGTAGGTGCCTACGTCGATACCGGTGATGATGTGATCAGTCATGGCTATGAAATATTGAACGCTTTAAGGAACTTACGCTCGAGTGTATCCATTGTATCGCCATGGTCATGGCCTTTCAAATGGAGGCAGCCGTGGATAAATAGAAAAGCAACGTATCCCTCCTTCGAGAGATCAAATTTATGAGCTTCTTTATCGGCTACTTTAGGGCAGATGAAGATTTCGCCAGTTTGCTCATCGAGGGGGAACGAAAGAACGTTGGGGGTATAGGTTTTCTTTCGGTAGGAAATATTAAGTGCAGCAGCACGGGCCTTTCCAACAAACATAAGCGACAGCTCGTATTTTTTGCCAAGAATTTTATTTTTTATCTCCTCATACGGTAGTTTGGCAGGGTAGGTTTTGACGGTGCTCTGAACTGAAAACGTTTCCATAAGTGTGGTCATTATACATGGCTTCAGATACAAAAACAGCCGTGTTTTTACACGGCTGTTTTGGAATAATAGTCTTATCGACGACGTCCACGAAATTCTTGTACCTTTCCGAGCTTTACGAGCTTCTCGTACACTTCGCGCTTTTCAAGCTTCTTAAGCTTAGCAGTGCGTTGTACGTTCTTGCTTTTAGTACGAGTGAAATATCGGCCACCGCGTACCTTCGGAATGATCCCAGCCCCTTGTACGCGCTTTGTGAAGCGACGGATGACATTGGCGCTGCTCTCGTTATTATTCTTTTCTACTTCAACATTGGTTGCCATAGTGGCAAGAGCATACCATTTGGTGATGATAGATGCAAGCGTTTTAGGCAGTAATGGCAGCCTTTCGCTTGAGGCGCTTAATGAGCGTCTCGTGGTCGATGTACTCTTGATTGCGCAGGTCCATATCGCGGAAAATAACGGTGTTCTCAACGAATTCCTTTTGGCCAATAATAAGTGTGTACTTTACGCCACGGGCTTCAGCTTCACGGAGTTGGGTAGAGAGTGAGTCGCTGGCGAGATTATGGAAAACAGGAACACCTGCTCTACGGAGTGAATCAATGAGCAGAAGACTGCGGATTTTTGGTCCAAAACCAAGCTGTACAACGAAGACAGCTGGTGTGGCTGGCTTTAAGCGTGGAGCACGGCTTGGTGCTTTGCTGTTTTTTAGTATCACGACGGCGCCCACAGCCGGCGTGCGGGTCTTGGTGGTGCGATAGACGAATTCATCAAACCGGCCACCGCGAGCGGTGAGTGGTACCTCTGTGCCCTCCTCGTTGGTTATATCAATTGAAAAAATTGCGTCGGAGTAACACTCGTGGTGACCGAGCATTTTTGGATCAATCTCGTATGGTGTTTCGCTCATATCAAGATATTCGATTATTTCGCGGAAATGCTTCCGACTTGGATCGCTTAAGTATTCTAGCGGGTTAGGGCTACGAAAGGCGAGTTCGTGGTCTTCGGAAACGAGCTGTGACAGTGCTGCGAGCGGGTGCTCACGCATGAGATCACGAGCCGCTGGCGGCATGGCGTCCATGCGTTTTTTAAGGAAGTTCGCGAGCTCGCGACTGTAGCGAGTAAGTGAGTCATTGTCTCCGAGTGAGTTAATGCGGACAGTGTGATCTACGTATCCGAGGTCGCTTACTAGGGCGCGAGTAGCATGAATAAGAATTGCCTCTGCGATACTGCGGTCTACGTTGAAGATGTGAAATGTCACGGCTGTTTCACCGGTTTCGGGAACCTGCTCAAATGAGTAGAGAAGTACAGGCTTTTCAAGTGCATGCAGCTTTTCATCACAGTAGGTTGCTACGCCAGAGCTCAGTAGTCCATGATGAGCATCAAAATTTCGGTTTGAATCATTGACTGAGTGAATCATCACCTTTTCACACTGTTTGCACTCAGGAGCTTTGCGTAGCTGGTCGATAGTCTGGAAGCCAAAATGCTCGGCAGTGTGATTTGCGACTTTGAGAAACTCCGTTGGTGAAAGTTGTGACATATGCAATGATTTAGGTGAATTGTTAATTGATATACGTCTTAGGGTCGGTCAACTCTTCGGTAATAGTGACAGAGCCAGGTAAATAATTGAATTCGCTAGGTGGAAAGAGCCGAAGGAATGCGCGGCCAACAATGCGTTCTTCTTGCAGAACACCCCAAGCTCTGGAGTCTGAGCTGTTGTCACGGTTGTCTCCCATTACAAAATATTCACGGTCACCGAGGGTTTCGGTTAGCGCGTCAGTTGGAGCCATTGATTTGATATATGGCTCATCAATAATGAAGCCTTCTGGGTGTTCGGCGTTGGTGATGGTTACCACAGCGTTTGCTATGTCAATCTTGTCTCCAGGCACTCCTATAATGCGCTTGATAAAGAATTTTGAAGGGTCGCGCGGATAGCGAAAAATAACCACGTCTCCGCGTGCGGGCTGATGCAGGTAGTAGCTTATTTGATCAACAATAATGTATTCACCACTGTGGAAGGTGTTCTCCATGGACGCGCCAGACACGATAAACGGCTGTGCGATAAACATGCGAATTGGGATGACAATTAAAATCGCTATGATGGAAAAGCGAACGATTTCGGTGAGTGGGTGCTCTTTATGTTCAGCTTCAACATTCTCATTGTGAGAAGTGTCAATTGGAGGTTCTTGGTGTGAAAAATCTGACATAAAAAGTTACTACGTTGGCACTAGTATACGAAAATTTTTAAGTGAAAACAAATTTTTGGAAATATGCGTGTCGCACAAAGTGCGGCACGCATATTTCCAAAAGAAAACGCACCCAATCGGGTGTGTGAATGATTTTAGTATCGCAATAAGTAGCGATGCAATAGGCTATACGGCAACGCTGCACTGATGGTTGTGCAGCAGAAACAGCTGCAGCCAGCGATGAGTAGAGTTTGATCGCTACTAGGGAAGCTGACCATGAATAATGAACTGAGTGCGCAAGATCCAATCGCAGCGGCCAGCAGAAGTATTTGTGGCTTTGGTCGGAATAAAGTACCAATTATCCCACCCCCAAGACCACTGAGAATCAAAAGTAGTTGAGTGACTTCAATGAAAAACTGACGTTCTGTCGGTGAGTTATCCGCTTTTCCCAGTTCAAACCAAATTGGTATTGGTATTTGTAAAGGTGTTGCGCCAGCAGCAGCGATCATTGCTGGCGATACTGGGGGTGGCGTGGATAGTTCGGCATACGAACGGTTGATGATCATCGCTTCAGCGCAGAAAATAAGCAGCGAACCGAAGAGAAAGAGACAGTTGCGAGATATACGCTTGACTGTGAACTCATACAAAATCATGTTTGTAAGCCTGCTCACGGTATTCTCCTTAGAGTGGACTGGTCTGGTTGATAGCGTACGCATCTGTCTGAGTGTCGTCAATGGGTTGCTATTTCGCAGGTGCCACCGTTGCTGCTAAAATAAACACATGCACTATATAGTCCCACTCGGTAATCCAGGCGATAAGTATCAAGACACTCGCCATAATGTCGGTTGGCAAGCGATAGATTTTTGTATTGGTGCTTGGCGTTTGCCGTCTTTGGTGGAGTCGGGTGGACTGTCAGGACGTCTTACCGAAGGGGTGGTGCAAGGTGGCGAAGTAACGATTCTCTATCCAACCACCTTTATGAATAATTCTGGCAGCGCTGTGCAGAAGTTGGTACCGAAAGGTGCGACAGGACAGCTGATTGTGATACATGATGACGTTGATTTGCCGCTTGGTGAAATAAAAGTTACGCAAGGGAAGGGGGCCGGTGGCAATAACGGGGTGTCGTCGATTATTGAAAAGCTTGGCTCGAAGGATTTTGTGCGGGTGCGCATCGGGATTGCGCCAAAGAGTTTTTGGACTGGGAAGACGAAGCGGCCCACTGGAGGCGGCCCACTGGAGCGCTTTGTGCTTAAAGCGTTTACAAGTAGCGAACAAAAGCAGTTGGTAGAAGTGTTTCCACAAGTGCAGCGGGCGATTGAGACCATTGTGGCTGACGGTGTGACGAAGGCGATGAATCAGTGTAATTAAAAAATTGCGTGACCGTAGGTCACGCAATTTGATGCTCTGTGCCACAATCTAAAAAAAGAATGAATGTAGGTAGATTATCTTCCTTAGTCGTTCTCATTCTCGTATCGGTAGTGCAGCCAGAGATCGCCGAATGATTCTTCGGTGGTTTTTAAAAACATTACCCAGACGCCGTAAATGGTTAGTACGATAAAGGTTTCGTTTGGAACTCCAGTTGCGTTGAGCAGTATGGCTGAGGCTGTGTAAAGAGCGCTGATGGTAAAGAATATGCCAATAACGCACCAGTCATCGAAGGGATCATATTCCATGATTATTCTCCAAAGTTTCCGGTGGTAACTTAAGTGTATTTGGGTGATTAGTCAATGTAGTAAAACAAACCGGCCGGGACCCTTTGGGTCCCGGCCGGTTTGTTTTAGTTCACCAACGCTTACGCGTTGCCTTCCTTGAATGAAAGGGTCATCTTCTGTTCAGATGGCTCGAAGAGCGTAATCTTGAACTTGTAGACATTACCGAGTGAAAGAGCAGCCTTGAGCTTCTCTTCAGTTTCAAATTCTGAAACGTGAACGAGACCTGCTACACCTTCTTCGATTGATGCAAGTGCACCGTGCTTGTTGTACTTAATCACAACTGCGTCTACTACCTGGTCCTTCTGGTACTTCTTACCAGCTGTTACCCATGGGTTTTCTTTAAGCTGCTTGATTGAGAGTGAGATCTTGTCATCCTTCACTTCAATCACCTTTACGCTTACCTTATCACCCACCTTGTAGAGCGCCTTGGTGTCTTCTACGAGACCCCAGTCGAGTTCAGAGATGTGTACGAGACCTTCAAGACCTGGTTCGAGCTTAACGAATACACCAAAGTCTACAGCGCCAGTAACTTCACCTTCTACGACGTTACCAACTTCGTACTTGTTTACCTTCTCTTCCTTTTCCTGCTTTTCTTCAAGCCCCTTCTCAGAGAAGATAAGCTTGTGTTCTTTAGGATCAGCCGTGATCATTACTACTGAAAGGTGCTTACCAACGAGTTCGTTGAGCGCAGTAAGGATCTTGTCCTTGTCGCCATCAGTAACGCGTGGGTAATTTTCAGCTGAAAGCTGTGATGCAGGGAGGAATCCCTGGATGCCCTGCCAGTCGATGATAAGACCGCCTTTGTTGGCTTCCTTCACCTCGAGGCTAAGAACAGTAGCGTTCTTAACAGCTGCTTCGGCATCAGCCCAGATGAGTGCCTGACGAGCTTCCTTGAGTGAGAGCTCAATGTAGCCATCTTCGTTGTCGGTAGTTACTACCTTAGCGTCGATGCTGTCGCCTACATTCACCTTGCGAAGAATATCGCGGGCGTTCATGTATTCACGACCATAAATAAGACCAGTACCAAATGGGGTAACGTCGATGTACACGCGAGCGCGTCCAATCGCTGATACGACACCTGATACGATTTCTCCATCCTTTGGAGCAGCTGGTGTTTCGGCCAAAACCTTGTCCATCACACCTGAAGCGACAGCAGCGCTGTCGCTGGATTTTCCAAATCCAAACATTGTATTTCTTTGTTATTTCCGACGACACGCGTCCGCGCAACTGTTGCTCGTGGCCATGTCCATGAGCGCGGGGTTAAACGTGTGTCGCTAGAAGCTATTAATTACCTAAAAGGTGTGCAAAATATAGCAGAACGTAGGGAATTGTCGAGGGTGCGTGAGTCAGAAAGCCGAGCCGCCTCCAGTTTTTCACACGCTCCGATGTTTGCCGAGTAGCTTGGGCGCACATTCTCCGCGGACGCTCAAAACTGGAGGCGGCTCGGTTCGGACAAAAAAGAGCGCGATACTTGCGTATCGCGCTCAAAGCAGAAGAACAGATGAAGTTTTTAGACGAGCTCAAATCGGGTCGGTTCGGACCGCCGCAAGTTGCGGCGATTGCATCGCTGATTGCGACTGTTGGATTCGTGCGCACGCTTTGTCCAGTGGTGGAGCGTGTTGCGTTCGATAGACCAAAGGCGAGCCTCAAGCCCGTTTTCGATCATGCGAACTTCCTTCTTTCGAGCACAGCTTGAGCCGCTGAAGCTCGGTTCACGAACTTCCTTGCCGGCCACCACTTCAGTCGTGATGGCCTCGACAGGCTTGGCCGGGTGACGCTTCTTTTTGAGCGTCACCCGAGCCCGATTTTTCGGATTCAGGCGGAGAACTTCCGGCATGTGTTGCTGAAGGGCGGGGTCAGTGCTGTAGAAGGTGGTGTACATCTTCGTCTCCTGTGGTATGAGCTATGGAACAAATTGATTTTTATTATTATACACAAAATTTACATATTGTCAATACTAATATATAAAAATAGTGATGTTTTGCATAGAAAAAGCCCTGCACACGTGGTGTGCAGGGCTGGTCCAGGTTTCTCTCATCAGGCAGCTAGGGCCATGTCATGGAGCCGTCCTCCAGTTTGGTCCCTGCATCAAACAGCAGGGCGTCATTTTCTGTCACTGCGCCGACGATGGCGCTTATCCGGAATAGAACTTGCTCATGGAGACTCACTCCTGTTGGCGGGTTCACGGGGAGGCGCTCCCGCGGCGAGACTCATCTAGAGTTCGCGGCGGGAGCAGGATTGACGGCCGATTGCCGAATTGCCGGGCCTATGAGAAGGCGCGGCAGCGGCGAGCGAGGCCGTCAGAGGTAGCACATGGCGCACACTTCATCCGTGCGCCATATACCAGGCCGGACACCGGGGCTAGGAAGCGCCGGCGACCTTGGTAGCGGTGGCGGTGGTCAGCAGGTCGAAAAAAACGTTCTCTTGTGCGCCTTGCGGCGGATCGGTCAGATGCTTCATGGTGCTTCTCCTTTTCCCTTGCGGGAGTTGTATGCTCGCGCTGGCCATCGTGGCGAGTGCGAGCGGTTGAAAACCTAAACTATTTTGTTCTGAAAGATCTCATACCCTACGGGGCGGGGAAGTACACATTGTGGCGCAAACTGCAGTCTGATTAGTCAAACTCATGCAGGACTAGAGAAGTCTCTCTAGAAAACATGGGTCGACAGCCGAGACGTAGTCTCAAGCACAATATGTAGTTCTACCACGCGCCCCGTAGGGGGTTTCGTGTTCGCGCGAGTAATACTCAGCGAGCGAAAACTTATAAAAGGATAGCATACATAAATTATTTGTCAAGGGTTTTGTGTCTTATCCTGGCGCGGCTAATTCCTCACACGCTCCGATGTTTTCAGAGACACTCTGGCACTTTCTCCCCGCGGACGCTCAGAATTAGCCGCGCCAGAGGGACTACCACGCATAGTCGCTGCTTCTCTGACTGTCGCACGCAGTGGGTCTGGTTTGCGCAGGTTGCTGGTCGGGCAGAAATTTTGGCAGGCGGAGCCCCAAAATTTCCGCCCGCGGCACCTTTACGGTATACTTACCGCATTATGGTCATTACATATCACGGTGGTCAGTGTTTTAAAGTTTCGTTTGGTGACACGACCTTGGCTTTTAACCCAATTTCCAAAAAATCCAAACTTAGTCCAGTTAAGTTCGGTTCAGACGCTGCCTTTGTGTCGCTCTGGCACGAGGATTTTAATGGTGTAGATCAAGTAGCCCATGGTGCTAAGCAGCCGTTTGTGGTTGATGGTCCGGGTGAATACGAAATCGGCCAAGTAGTAGCGCATGGTTTTGGCGTCAAAACTATGTATGATAAGGAAGAAGCGTACAATACGATTTTTCAAGTAAAGCTCGAGGATATCAATATGGTATTTCTTGGTGCGCTCAGCGAGCCAGAGATTGACCCAAAGATTCTGAGTGAATTTGGTGATATTGATATTCTTTTTGTCCCAATTGGCGGCGGTGATGTGCTTGAGGCGCCACAGGCGTCTAAGCTTGGTGTGAAGCTCGAAGCGAAGCTGGTGATTCCAATGCACTACAATGACACAGCGCTTAAAGCTTTTCTTAAGGAAGAAAGCAAGGACGGATTAAAGCCAGTAGATAAACTCACTGTCAAAAAGAAGGACGTTCAGGCAATGTCTGGTGATGTGGTGGTATTAAAGGCATAGTCATGATCAAGCGATTTCTGCGACATTTACGACAACAACCTAAGGGTGTTCGGGACAACATCGCGCTTGGTGTCGCAGTATCTTTCACGGCTGTGGTGGTGTTTGGGTGGATGTATAGTTTACCAATGAAGATCGCTGATCGAATGGAAAGACTTGCTTCTGGTAATGAAGAAAAGCCTGGATTTACTGCTTTGTTTAAAGGTATTAAAGATCAGGTTGCTGAAGTGGCCGACGCAGTTGATACTGATGAAGCAGCAGTAATTCAGCTTGAAAGAGAAGTGGTTGGTGAGGATTATCAAATAGTAATGCCAAATGCCGCTCAAGTAGAATTCTCTAGTACCACTACGTCTTCGACAAAAAATGCTCAGTTAAACGTAGCTACTTCTACCGACTCAGCAACAACGTCGCTACGCGCCATTAGAATCGTTACTACCAATACAACCAGCACCTCGTCAACCGCCTCGAGTACGCGCTAGTGTGCTATAATCGCTATCATTTTATTCATATTCTGAACTAATTTTCTATGCCGAAAAAGACCACTGCACCCGAAGTTCCTGAAGTGCCAAAGCAAGGAATTGTCGCTCAAAGCATCACCAGTGAAATGGAGAATGCGTACCTCGACTACGCGATGTCGGTAATTACGCAGCGCGCACTTCCTGATGTGCGTGACGGACTAAAGCCGGTGCACCGCCGCATTCTGTATTCGATGCGTCTCAATGGCTTGACCGCATCAGCCAAATTTCGCAAGTCGGCGACGGTAGTAGGAGACGTGCTTGGTAGTTTTCACCCGCACGGTGACGCCTCGGTATATGAGGCGATGGTAAAGCTCGCACAGCCATTTTCGACACGCTATCCGCTCGTGATTGGTCAGGGTAACTTCGGTTCGATCGACGGCGACAGCGCTGCGGCCTATCGTTACACTGAGGCTAAAATGTCACGCATTTCTGAAGAAATGCTTCGAGATCTGGAAAAAGACACAGTCAACTGGCGTCCAAACTACGACGGTACCAAAAAGGAGCCCGAAGTATTGCCAGCGGCGGCACCAAACCTTTTGTTGCTTGGTTCGCTTGGTATTGCAGTGGGTATGGCGACCAATATCCCGCCACACAATCTCCGCGAAGTCGCCAATGCAACCGCGCATCTTATTGATGATCCAGACGCGACAACCGAGGATCTTTTGAAGCATGTGCAGGGGCCAGATTTTCCAACCGGCGCGATTGCGTTCGATAAAAAGGCGATTTCGCAAGCCTACACCAACGGCCGTGGCGGTGTGGTAGTGCGTGGTGAGGCTGAGATTGTCGAAGACAAGCGGGGCGCCTTCTCTATCGTAATCACTTCGATTCCGTATCGCGTCAACAAGGCCGATATGCAGGAGAAGATTGCTAATCTCGTGCGCGAAAAGAAAATTGAAGGTATTCGCGAAATGCGTGACGAATCAACCGACGATATCCGTGTGGTGATTGAGCTCAAGACCGGCGCCCAGCCACAGACCGTGCTCAATAAGCTCTACAAGCACACGCAGCTAGAAGACACCTTCCACTACAACATGGTGGCGCTCGTTGATGGCGTGCCGCAAACACTCTCGCTAAAGGCAATTCTCCAGGAGTATGTAAAGCACCGCGCTGAGGTGATTCGTCGCCGTACGCAGTACGATTTAAATAAAGCCAAAGACCGCGAGCATATCTTGCTAGGTCTTAAGAAGGCGCTTGATCACATTGATAAGATTATCAAATTGATTCGTGCCGCCAAGGACGTGCCAACTGCGCACGCCGCACTTATGAAGGAGTTCAAATTCTCTGCGATTCAGGCACAGGCGATTCTTGATATGCGACTTCAGAAGCTTGCTGGACTTGAACGCAAGAAGATTGAAGACGAACTCAAGGCGGTGCAGAAGCTGATTAAGGAGCTTGAAGCGATTTTGAAGAGCAAAGCTAAGATGATGAGTATCGTAAAGTCTGAACTCCTCGAAGTGGCTGAGAAGTACGGTGATGATCGTCGTACGAAGATTGTAAAGGGAGGCGTGAAGCAGCTTTCGCAAGAAGATCTGATTCCAGACGAAGAGTCAGTGCTCGTACTTACCCAAGGGGGCTACGTCAAGCGTACCAATCCATCTGAATACAAGGTGCAGAAGCGCGGCGGTGTCGGCGTAGTTGATCTCAATACTAAGGAAGAAGACGTGGTAACTACGCTTATTACCACGTCAGCCCACAGCGATCTCCTCTTCTTCACTGACTTCGGTAAGGTCTATCAGTGCAAGATGTTTGAAATTCCTGAGGGCCGCAAGGCGACCAAGGGTAAGTCAATTATGAACTTCCTCTCAATGGCGGCTGAAGAGCGCGTAACGTCAGTCTTGGCAGTGCGCAAGGAAGATTGGGAAGGTGACTGGTCACTCATGATGGTCACCAAGAACGGTGTCGCTAAGAAGAGCGACGCGGCTGCCTTTAAGGACGTTCGCCGCAGTGGTCTTATTGCGATTACGCTTAAAGACGACGATTCACTCATTGCTGCGATGTTTGTGGGTGCGAAAGACGAAGTGTCGCTCATTACGGAGAAGGGCCAGTCTATCCGCTTCAAGGAAAGTGATGTACGTCAGATGGGCCGCACCGCCTCTGGTGTGGGCGCCATGAAGCTTTCTAAGGGTGATGTGATTGTCTCAGCTGATGTGATTCAGGGCGGTGAGAAAGATAAGCAGGTTTTGGTAGTAACCGAGCATGGGTATGGTAAGGCAACGCCAGCAAAGGAATTTAAGGTCCAAAATCGCGGCGGCTCAGGTATTAAGGCGGCTAAGGTGACTGATAAGACTGGTAAGATCGTGCGCGGACTTATTATTACCGATGAAGAGCAGGCGGAAGGCGAGCTTGTGATCATGAGTAAGAAGGGGCAAGTGATTAAGTTGCCACTGAAGGATGTGCCGGCCCTCGGACGTGATACGCAGGGCGTGCGCGTAATGAAGATGCGAGCAGGAGATTCTATCGCTAGCGTGGTGTTTGTTTAACACGCACTTGTGCCATCGGGCGGACTAATTTTCAGGCACGAATCAAGTTCTCCGCTCGCTTTCCGGTTTTAATAAAGAGGCTTCGCCTCTTGACAAAAACCGGGCTCCGCGAGGCCCGAAAATTAGTTCGTCCGATGGCTGAAGATGTATTGAGGGAGAAATGCGGCGGGACCTTCGGTCCCGCCGCTGTCTTTTCACATAAACCAAAAATTCCACCTATCTCTGGTGTATAATAATCGCATGAATACACCAATTGGCGGTCGGTTTGTCATGCCGGATGTGGTCGCATCACATTTTCACCTTAATGAGGGTGATTTAGTAGCAGATTTTGGCGCTGGTAGCGGTTTTTTCTTAAAAGCGCTTTCAAAAGCCGTGGCCGATACTGGTCGGGTTTATGCTTGTGAAATTCAGAAGCAATTGGTAGAAAAACTTGGTGAACTGGCGCGACTTCAAGGGCTTGGTAATGTGTATCCGCTTTGGTGTGACCTTGAAGAAACAAACGGCATTAAAATCGGCACTGGTGAATTGGATGCGGCAATTTTGGTCAACACCCTCTTTTTGATTGAAGATAAGCAAGCTGCTGTAAAAGAAATGGGTCGCGCACTACGTAGCGGGGGTAAGTTTTTTGTTATTGACTGGACTGAGTCATTCGCTGGCATGGGGCCACAGCCACAAAATGTCATAACTGCATCAGAGGCGACAGTGCTATTTGAGGCGAATGGATTTGTGCTTGAGCGTGAGTTTCCGACTGGTGATCATCACTATGGATTAGCTTTTCGTAAGATATGAAACTCAGACCCTTTGAATTAGCATTGGTGGTTATCTTTGGTGGCATGATGATGGCGGCACTCATTATGCTTAAGGTGTATCAGCCGCCGGCAGATCCCAATGATCCTGCCGTGGTCTTTGATGGTCAGGTAACTATTTGGGGTGTGTTGCCGAGTGGTGAAATTGGTAGTTACCTTGGAGAGCTTGCCGGCGAAAATCCTGCCTATGGACAAATTACATATCGTCAGTATTCTCCAGAAGAATTCAATTCAGTATTGGTCAATGCTTTGGCTGATGGTCGGGGTCCAGATTTGCTCCTTATTTCTCATGAGCAACTCGTACAGATGCGCCCGCGCATTCAACCAATTTCATATGAATCATACCCACTTCGTGATTTTAAAAACAATTACATTGACGGAGCGGAGATTTTTGCACTGAGTGATGGTCTCTACGGAATGCCTATTGCGGTTGATCCGTTGGTGATGTACTGGAATCGAAATGTTCTCTCTAACGAAGGCTTTTTGACTGCGCCAAAAACATGGGAGAGCTTGGTGAATGTTATGTTTCCAGCATTGATTGATCGAGGATTTGACCGAGTGATCAACCGCAGCGTGGTGGCTATGGGCGAATACGGAAACGTACGTAATGCTTTTGGAATCGTTTCCGCATTGTTGATACAGCAAGGTTCACAGGGTGTGGTTGACGTAGATGGAGAATACCGTATTCGTCTGCGAAATTCTGTCGCAGCAGACGTTGATCCTTTGTATGCCGCCGCTGATTTCTACACTCGATTTAGCCGTCCAAACAACTCTTTGTATTCATGGAATCGTTCTTTTGTGGAGGATCGTCAACAGTTCATCGGTGAGGATTTAGTGTTTTATTTTGGTTACGGAAGTGAAGCGAGTCAAATTGAACGCATTAATCCAAATCTTAGTTTTGATATTGCAGAAATGCCACAAGGTGAATCTGCCACGCTCAGACGAACGTATGGTCGGTACTACGCATTGGTCGCGTTAAAATCATCAGATAATTTAAACGGTGCTTTGGCTGTAATGTCAAACCTGGCCACTTCGGAGAGGTCAGCTGAAATTGCAAGGCGCATCAAGATGGTGCCGGTATACCGGAGCTTGGTTGCTGCAGGTAGTAACGACACAATTGGCCGAGTAACATATTATACGGCACCAGTAACGTTTGGCTGGCTTAATCCAGATTTGCAGGCTTCAGAGGCGTATTTTGAAGCTGCAATGCAAGACATCAACGAAAACAGATCATCGGTAGATGGTGGGGTGTCTGATTTGGTGGGACGTTTGTCAGCTGAGTATAAATAAAGTGTTATGACTAACTATGTAGAGTTATTAAAGAAGCAGGTTGTATCGAAGAGCGCTTCGGTGATGGTCGCGATTCTTGCTCTTACGCCGCTTGTCTCTTCAGCCCAGATTAAATTTAATTTAAAATCACCGCTTGATCCCAGTATCGTTACTGTTGAAGGTTTGTTGGTGGCAATTCTTAATGTGTTCATTGTGATTGCTACGCCGATTATTGTACTGTTTATTATATACGCCGGTTTTATGTATGTGACAGCCAGAGGAAACGCCCAGCAGGTTGAGCAGGCTACAAGAGCGTTAACATACGCAGTCATTGGAGGGGTCATCTTGCTCGGTGCGGTGGCTATAGCCGGTATTGTTAAAGGTGTGGTTGATGCGTTTGCGGCTTAATGTAGTTCGTACACAGTAGTATGTCTGAGCCTTTTAAAAATCCTCTCACCTTTACGTCGATCACTGAAATGATTGTTGCTATCATGAATGTGGTGATTATCATTGCTACGCCGATTATCGTTTTCTTTTTAATTTACGCCGGTTTTATGTATGTGACTGCGCAAGGGAATCCGCAGAAGATCGAGATTGCTTCTCGATCGTTACTGTACGGTATTATTGGCGGCGTTATTATTTTGGGATCGGTAGCGATTTTGGCGATTGTCAAAAATGTTGTCGGCGCATTTTAATACAGATAATTAAAAAATATGAAACCAACTACCTATTCAGAACTTGTGGAACTCATCATTAATATTATAAATCTAGCCATTCCAGCTCTCTTTGGTGTTGTCTTTGTGTTTTTTATCTGGAAAATGATTGATTCTTGGGTGATTCGTGGTGGCGAAGAATCAGCGCGTGAGGCAGGGAATAAGTACGCTGTTGCAGCAGTGATTGCATTTGTGCTCATGATTAGCGCGTGGGGCATCGTAGCGCTCATCAAAGATTCTATTTTTGGATAGGTATGAGTACAGTACGCGTGTGGTCTGTGATAGCAATGAGTGCCTTTGTTTGGCCGTATTCAGTTGCGCATGCGCAAATTGCGAATTCTAGCAATGGTGGATCGCTCCAGTCGTTGCTCATTAATATTTTACATTTTATTAACTCAACGATTATCCCCTTTATTATCGGTATTGGGTTTTTATACTTCGTGTGGGGTGTCTTCCTCTACTTTATTGTCGGCGGTGCAGACGAGGAAAAGCGAGCTAAAGGGCGAAGTTATGTGGTCTCAGCGACAGTGGGATTTGTGGCGATCATTATCTTTTTCGGTGTTATTAACATGCTTGTTTCAAGTACTGGTCTTGAGGGAGAGTCGCTCCAGTACATGCCGGTAATCCCGCTTATTGGCTCATAGTGATATCAGTGTATAACTCTTACAAGATGACTTTTTTTGTCCTATACTATATAGGTAGACGTTATAACGTTGTTAATTTATAAATATAAATACGTATGAAAAAAATCGGATATCTAGCTGCAAGTGCAAGCACGTTGTTGCTGCCAGCACTTGCGTCCGCTCAGCTTGCTAATTCCACTAATGGTGATGGTGGGGCGCTGCAGGATTTGATGCAGAACATCCTAGAGTTTGTAAATGGAACCATTATTCCATTCATTGTTGGTATCGGCTTCCTTGTATTCGTATGGGGAATGTTCAAGTACTTCATTGCGGGTGGTGCAAATGATGATGCTAAGGAGCAGGGAAAGAGCCTTATGATTTATGCGACTCTTGGCTTCGTGCTTATCATTGTATTCTGGGGTATCGTCAATCTTCTTGCTGATACTACTGGTCTTGCTGAAGACTACAACAACAACTACACACCAACAGTGGTTGTTCCTAGCTAATTGCTTGCTATATCAACAAAAAGCGCTGGCAAGCCAGCGCTTTTTGTTGATATAGCAAGCTCCTGCTTTTTGTGATGGTCTTACCAAAACTTCTTGGGTAAGACACGGTACTTTAAGAGCACCAGACCGGCCTCGAGCGCATCCTTGAAGATAATTTTTTTTCCCTCTTCGGGACTGCGAGGGGTGTATGAGATAGGAAGTTCAGTAATGTTGTAACCGTTGCGTAGCAGCTTTGCGGTTACTTCTGGGCAAAAGCTGAAACGTTCTTCTTTGAGTTTTAATGTTTGCAAAATATCACGTCGTATCAGCTTGTAGCAAGTTGGTTCGTCGGTAATCTGGCTCCCATATAGAATATTGGTGAGCAAAGAAAGTGATATGCCTCCATAGTAAAAAATAGTTCTTTTTTCGATATGTAGGTTGCTTTTTGCTCCCAATCGACGTGATCCGTACACAGCTGGTAAATCATGCTCTACCGCATATTTTAGAAGCGCAGCAATGTCACGTGAATCATATTCTAAATCGGCGTCTTGGATAACTACATACTCACCAGAAGCTGCTGCCAGGCCGGTCCGGATGGCACCGCTTTTCCCTCGATTTCTTTTGTGTTCAATGAGGGTGATAGGGTGGCTAGATTTTTTAAGGAGCGCAATGGTGGCGTCTGTTGATCCGTCGTCAACCACAATAATTTCTTTTTTGATACTGCCAAAATCAACAGCACATAATGCGTCCAGCATTTGTTCGATTGTACCTTCTTCATTATAGGCGGGAATGATAATTGAGAGTTTCATTTGGTTCAGTACTATTGATACATTTTACTATAAACTATACTTTCATGTCCCCAAAGGCATAAAATTTAATGAGTAAAAAGTTAATCATAAAACTAAAACCAAGTGCGATGATTTTGCTCATCATGACGGGAAAAAGAAACAGTTCAACACAGATTACGACTGTGCCGAGGTTTGCTAAAAAGCCGACCGCACTTGAGGCAAAGTGTTTTACAAATGTAGCGCCAAAAGAACTTTTGCGCGAGAAGATAAGGAGGTTTGATAGTAAAAAATTGGTGATAGTGCCGGTTACAAACCCTCCTGAAACTGCAAAAGTGTAGTGCCAAGGCACTGTCTCCAATAGGGCGTATACAGTAGACAGGTCAATCACTGCCGCCATGCCAGCCACGAAAAAGTACGCAGCAAATTGCTTGCTTACATAGCGGGTACAGATAAATTGATACAACGCTCGCATAATGTTCTGTCTTTACTATGTTACTATGTTACTATGTGGCTTAAAAAATATGGTGTGTACGGAGTAGTTTTTATGATTGTCTTCGTATTTTTATTGTGTGCAAAATATCCATTCGCTAATTTTAGCGGCACTCGAGATTCATATTATCATACTGGCCATTCGATGGCGTATAAGTTTCACACCCCGTTTAACTATCCGCAGCTGACGTATCTAAATGAATACCCTTCAGATCCGTGGTGGGGCTATCACCAGCTTTTGGCTCTGAGCTATACCGGTCTTGAGCAAGGTGATATTAAAGCAATAGTCACCAGGACAATCCTGCTGCATATTTTTTTGAGTTCGCTACTTATTGTGAGTATTACGCTGTTGGCAGTTGAGTACTACAGACATATGCAGCCTCTATACAAGCGTCTGTTACGTGTGCACAGCATTCCGGACGCGCAAACGATCATCTCTGCCGCAACAGTTGCGAAGGTTGTCCTTCCAGTTTTGTTTTTTTTAACGTCGCTCCTGTTTTTGTATCGCGCAACTTTTATGGAGCGACCACACGTGCTCATGATCATGTTTGTGGTCATGGGGATGTATTTTTTGCTTAAGCGGCAGTATTGGTGGTTGTCTCTGATGGCAGTTTTGTCGGTTCTCTGCTATTCGATGTCACTCTTTATATTTTTGCCAGCGACGGTCACGCTGGTTGGTTGGTTGCTTGTGGATCGGTCAAAAACAGGTTTGGTGGAGGCGATGAAGCCGTTTTGGTATACGGTATTCGGTTTTGTGATTGGGGTGTTACTACATCCGGCGTCGTGGGGGTATTTGCTAAATGGAGTGTTTTTCCATGCGTTTGCCATACTGCAGAGCTTTTCTTGGTTTATTGATTCTGAATTATCAGTGTTGGGTATACCGGGTGAAATGATGTACAATAAATCGTTAACATTTAGTGCTCCGTTGGTTATTCTTACTACCGTATTTACGGGCATAGTATGGCACCGTTTGGTATCGGGTAGAAAGGAATTTCAAGTTTTATCAAGACAACATCGGTCATTGTTTACTATTGAGGCGGGTTTTTCAGTAGTGGCGTTAGCACTCGGACTCGCATCTTTTTTTGTATTGAGAACAGCAGAATACAGCTCACCGTTTTTATCGGTAGGTTTTGTTGCTTTCTTTTTCGGTTTCCTTTTGCCGGTACTAAAGTTGCTGCATGAAAAAATTATCGAGGATAAGAGCGAGTTCTCATCGTTTTACAGACAAGCAGTTCGGGTGTCTGTGGTGTGGTATCGTTCATCTTTACTAAGAGGATTGTTTGTGGTGTGTATTTGCCTCCTCATTGTTTCTGTATTTACCTATGGCAAAACAAGAGCAAATCTTTACCCGATGGATCGGTTATTAGGTGCGAATAATTTCTTGGCAGGAGAAGAGGGTCGCGGAGTTATTTTAGGTAATGATTTTGCGTCTTATGCGCAAGGGTCATTCCAAACTCCTGACCACCTATATGCACAGGGCATGGATCCGCGAATGACGTATTTTTTCGATGAGCAGGTAGGTTTTTGTGTCAACGCTTTTCTGAGAGCAGTCAGAACAGACGGTGTACATTTTGACGGTGATGCGTGTATGCCAGAAGTAGTAGAGCGATTTAATATTACCCACTTTTTGCTCGACGGTACTGACGCTACTGATTCTGTGCTCAACTATTACGAAGAACGACTTAATCTAGAATTGGTTTACCAAGACGAAAAGTACCCGCAAGTAAAAGTGTATAGGGTAGAGTAGTATAAAGTTGAGAACCTTCCATGTGGTATCATTTTAGAATGAAACAGTTCTTGCGTACGCATCTCTACTTATTTTTGCTTTTTGTTTTGCCGGCAGTAACATTCGCAGCGCCGCCGCCGGGGACGACTGAGGCACAAGCGTTTGTTGACAAGCTCAACTCAGTAATTTTGTTCCCAACCATTGCACTTCTCAGTGCCGTGGCGTTCTTTGTATTTTTGTGGGGAACTGCTCAGTACTTCATGAACGCAAATAATGACGCAGCCCGGGAGCAAGGGGTGAAGCACATCACTTGGGGAATTATTGGCTTGGTAGTGATGTTATCTGCATTTGCTATCTTGGAGCTTGCTACCACAACTGTCGGATTGAGTAATGAGCTCGATTGCGCTAATGATCCAGCAAACTGCGCCAATAATCCATTTGTGGTGCCTACGTAGTGGTGTATAAAAGAAGGCCCGAGCGCTTGCGCTCGGGCCTTTTTAAAAGAACGTGAAGGAGAGGCTACGTCGCCGGTACCGCTTTCACAAAGATAGTTACCTTTGTGATGTCCGGGGTTTTACCCCAGCCACTCGTGTACTCGTACTGTACCGACAGACGCAGTGCCAAACGGTACACACCTTGGATGCTGCCGGAATAAGTGAACGGCTTTTCGATTATGGCATAATCCTCTACCTTGAGGCTACGATGTTTGTGCTGCTCCTTAAATTCAGGAGCAAAATCGTAGACCAGTCTGTGGCCCGGGACCGGTGCTAAGAAGAACTCTTTCGTGTCGTTACAGACCACGATGTTTTGTCCTTCCGGGAAGACGTCAATGATGCCGCCTTCTTTGCCACAGCCGGCTGGCTTGTCGCCAAAGGCTACCTCGACCGCGCGAACAATTTTCTCGTCCGCATCGGTCATTGCCAAGGTTACACCGCCGAGAGTTCCAACGACCATGAACACTGCTGCGCCTCCGAACAGAATGATGAGCAGAAGTCCGATGTTGCCCAGCAAAATATCTACCAGACTATCGTTCCGCCATTTCTTCGGTCCTTTCGGTTTTTTCGGCCACACCATCCAGAGGATGAAAAGGCCGATGCCGACGGCGACTAAGTCAATCCACCAGCGGTTGGGCTCTACCTCAGCGGGGCTGAAGTGAAGTGCAGTGCCGGTGGGTGTGCTGGCGAACCAGGTGCCGACTTCGTTAAGGATGTTGGTCCAGTTTGCATATACTGCCAAGAAGGCAGCAACGGCAAGCAAGATTTTCAGCCACTTCAGCTTCATCAGTGAACCGATGGAGCTGTTGATATTGCTTCTCAGATTCCCGGTCAAGGTTGGACCGGGTTTCGTACCTTGGGTGCGGAACAAACGATTGATGAATGTTCCGGCCATGATGAGTGCTCCGCAGAACACCAGAAACACGATCCAGCCTGTACTCATGATGTGTTACTCCTATTTTCTGAGACTAGTTATGAGTGCGGTAATGAGAGTGCTGACATCGCCTCCTTTTGCTACCGCATCGACCAGCGCTCGATTTTCAAGAATCGCTTTTTGCAGAGTTGGGTCAAGGTTCATGAGAACTTTGGCCATACTTTCTTGGCCAGCTGCTACGCCTTGATCGCTCAAGGCGCGGGCACGACCTTCTTGACGTCCGATTGCCGGAGCATGCAATTTGCTACGTTGCTCAGGCGGCAATTCATCCTCGAAATCTGTAATGTCGATCTTGAGAATGATGATGCCGAGGTCGGCCAGTTTCTTGCCCGAGTAGCTGCAGTTGTCGATGGTGTCAAAGACGTAATCTTTAACACCCTTTTGAATGAGAGTTGCCACCAGGCTGGTGATTGCCTCCTTGGTATCGTTTGCTTTTTGCTTGGCCCAGATTTGCTTGTCGATATTGCCGATGACATCGTCGAGCGTTACTTTACTGCGGACGACATTTCGTGCTACCGACTTGAGCGCCTGGTCGAGCAAGACGTTCCAAGACTCCGTGAGATACAGTGCCTCTTCAATCTTGTCCGGGTCAATCATGACCTGGGCCGAGCCTTCAACGGTGAAGGGGACGGTTTGAATCTCTGCTCCGGCGTACTCGAAGTACCAGGTAAATGGCGCAACGCGTACGTGGTTGGAGTAGTACCCCGGTTCATCTTCTTTGATGACTCGGTAGACTCGTTTTCCGCCCTCTTCTTTCACTTTGTATCGTGGCAAATCATACGTCTTCGGCTCAGTGAAATACGGCACGTAAACGTGCACTTTCGCAATGTTCCAGACGTATTGTTTGTACAACATCCACAGACCGAAAAGAGCGTCAGAATGCACCGGCCCGCTTGCTTCGCCGTCGATAGCGTAGAAGAACCGGCCGGAATAGTCGATAGCAACTTTACGACCGGTGCCAACCTCGATGAACATTGAGATCTTATTGGGCTGATTAGGATCGTGCAGCAGCTTGTCTTTCATGAAAGGTGAAAGGAGGGCAAAAACCAAGATGGCCAGTGCAACTCCCGAGATTGCTGCTACTACAGACAGCCAGATGGTGAGCCAGATTTCGCTAGTCAGCGCAGCTACAACACCGAGCAGAGACATGACGATTATGAATCCGCCAAAGATGACGTTCATGATGTTTCTCCTTCAATTTTCAAAGCAGCGTGTTTGCTGCGAACAATTTTGGCTGGGAAAGCCCCAGCTGAATCTGCTAGTATAATATCATAAATAAATTAAAAAGTCAAGTTATAGTGTATTGGTACAGGGCTATAAATAAGGCTACTTTTAAGCTATTTGCTTAAAAGTAGTGAATTTGGAGTGAGACTAGATTAAATATGGCCTTGGTTAGCTTCGTGTGGTATGATTTGCGCCATGAAAAAGTCTACAGGACGGGATTTGCGAAGTCGTGAGCAAAAGCGCAAAGATGCTGCGCTTGATACGCGCGAGCGTACCACTGTGTCGTTTTATCGGTATGTAAAGGTGGCCGACCCGAAGGAGTTTCGCGCGCGTTTGCTGGCGAAGTGGGGCGAACTGGGCTGTATGGGGCGCATTTATGTTGCGACCGAAGGAATTAATGCTCAGATGAATGTACCAAAGGAAAATTGGGAAGCGTTTGATACCTGGGTGCAGGCGCAGCCGGAGCTTGCGGGTATTCCATACAAAATCGCTGTTGAAGAGGGCGAAGCGCCATCATTCTTTAAGCTGACGGTAAAAGTGCGTGAAAAGATTGTGGCTGATGGGCTCGATGACGCGTCATTTGACGTGACTAATACCGGCGAGTATCTCACTGCTGCGCAAATGAATGAATACATCGACGATCCAGATGCGGTTGTGTTTGATATGCGTAATAACTACGAGGCTGAAGTGGGGCATTTCAAAAATGCGATTACACCCGATGATTTTGTGACGTTTCGTGATGAACTGAAGCGTACGCCTGAGCTACTGCGGATTCATCAGAATAAGAAGATTGCTATTTATTGTACTGGCGGGATTCGTTGTGAGAAGGCGAGTGCATGGCTGAAGCATAACGGCTTCAAGGATGTAAAGCATCTCAAAGGCGGTATTATTGACTACAAGCGTCAGGTGGAGGAAGAGGGGATTGAGAATAAGTTCATGGGTAAGAACTTTGTGTTTGATGAGCGTCTTGGTGAACGCATCAGCGATGATGTTATCTCGACTTGTCATATCTGCCGAAAGACCAAGAGCGATACGCACTACCACTGCAAGAATCAGATTTGCCACTCGCTGTATATCGGTTGTGATGAGTGCGTGACGAAGCGAGGTGGCTACTGTAGTCGCACTTGCCAGGCGGTAGATAAACTGCCAGCTAAGACGAAGAAGACACTGGCGCGCTGGTACAACACGTACGTGCGTAAGCGTAAGCCGTTTACGAAGACACGTTGGCGTAGTGAAAAATGAGGAGGGTGAGTAAAGCCGCGATTCTCGAAGAGAATCGCGGCTTTATCTTTGTGCGCAGGAGAGGACTTGAACCTCCACGGATTGCTCCACTAGTGCCTAAAACTAGCGCGTATACCAATTTCGCCACCTGCGCGTGTGCGTGGCGAGTATAGCAGAGAATAGGGAAGAATGCGAGGGGTGGAAGCGGTGGGTGATGTAGAAAAAACGGCAGATTTTCCAGAGGAAAATCTGCCGTTTTTTCTGTGTTGTCCGCCCACTAGGACTCGAACCTAGGACCTTACGGTTAAGAGCCGTCTGCTCTACCAGCTGAGCTATGGGCGGATACCAAATATTGGTGCGCAGAGTGTAGCGCATTATTGTGATTTCTGCAACAGCTTTTGTTATCATTCAAGTATACAGTATGTGGGAAATTATTTTAGAAAAATACCATGAGTTGCAGTGGCCAGTTTTTACAGGTTTGATTTTTGGGTATGTGGTAGTGGATGGGTTGTATGCGTACTATACGCTCGCGGTTGCTCGACATAACGCGGCGGTATCTGCGCACACTAGTGCGATACTGCATATCCTCTTAGCAGTTGGGGTGCTTAGTTATGTGGAGAATTTTTTGTATATTATTCCAATTGCTATTGGGTCTTGGGTTGGAACGTATCTGGTGGTACAGCGGGAAGCAAAAGCCGGCAAGCGATAGCTTGCCGGCTTTTGCTTCTAGTGCCCGGGGCGGGAATTGAACCCGCACGCCGTTTGAATAGGCAAGGGATTTTAAGTCCCTCGTGTCTACCGATTTCACCACCCGGGCACACTACATCGCACGCGATGTACGTGAGTCCTGGGCGGGAATCGAACCCGCGCATGGCGGTTTTGCAGACCGCAGCGTTACCACTTCGCCACCAGGACTTATGAAAATGTACGGTGTACTGTAGCATTATTATCTGGCTCTGACAAAAGCTGCTACTTAATAAATTCTGGTATAATTTTGTAATGAAAGAAACAGTTAATTGGCGACATAATAAAAAGGTCCGCCTCGCAATTATTGTAGGATTATTGGTGATTGTTGGAATTATCGCTTTGCTTTTTGAAAAGGCAAGAATCTGGATGATTGGTGTAGCGATATTACTATTCGCTGCACTTGGTCTTGAAGTTACAAATACTGATGTTGACATGGGCACTCTCGTGGAAACTCGTTCAGTATCAGACTCTATGATTGAGCGAGATGAGTCTGGCAATCTAGAAGCATCAGCTGAGGGTGGTTTCCTTACTTCAATTCTGCGTGATAAGGAGGGTAATGAGGTGGCAGAAGGTACTCCTGGAGCAAAGCGAACTGACGAATACAATTGTGATGATTTTGCTACACAGGCAGAAGCACAGATCTTCTTTGATAATGCTGGCGGGGTTGCGGGTGATGTAAATCGTCTCGATGGAAACAAAGACGGCGTGCCGTGTCAAAGTTTGCCAAAAGGTGCAAATTAGGACAGTTTGGTATACTGAAAGTCCTTAATCGTCATAATTGTAGACGTTATGTCATATAAAATTGAAGAGGTTGAAGGTATTGGTCCAGAATACGGATCAAAATTACGAGAGGTTGATATTCAGACTACTGAAGACCTACTCCGACGCTGTGGAGACAAGAAGGGTCGTGAAGGAGTATCGACAGAAACAGGTATTTCTGAAAAGCATCTCCTGGAATGGGTAAATCTTTCAGACTTGATGCGCATCAATGGTGTCGGTGAGGAGTTTGCTGATTTGCTTGAAGAGGCTGGTGTAGACACGGTGAAGGAGCTGAAGAACCGAAACGCAGAGAATCTAGCTGCAGCGATGGCTGAAGTAAATGAGAAGAAGAATCTTACGCAGCGTGTTCCATCAGCTGAGACAGTTCAAAAATGGATTGATGAGGCAGGGAAAATGGAGCCGATGGTGAGTCATTAGGAATAAATAAAAAAGGCGCCCGCGAAGCGGGCGCCTTTTTTATGCTGCTGTCTCGTCTCCTTTCTTCTTCGCGTCTTCAATTTCTCGTACAAGCTCGTCCATGTATTGACGGTGTTTTTCACCAGCATCAATCATGAATTCGAGGTGGGGGATGTGACGCAACTTCGATTTCTGCTTAAGAAAATTACGTAAGTTGGTGCCGTTTCGTTTGAGGAAAATCTGCGCATCGGATTCGCGGCCGTCAGGAATGGTGGTGAAAAAAATAATCGCGCGGCGCAGGTCTGGTGACACATCAACACTCGTAATCGTGATGAGTGGGTCGGTGTTGGCTTCTTGGCGCACAAAAGTAGCGGCAAGTTCCTGAAGGAGTTCGGTCACTCTAATCTTTCGGTCCTGCATACTAGCTAATTACCGTATCAAATGGCTTGAGGTAGTCGCCTGGAGCAATTTCTGCCTTGGTTTCAAGCTGCATACCAAATTCACCCTCAGTCACTTGCTGAACGTCAGATTTCTGCTGCTGGAGGTTTTTGATGGTACCTTTCCCGATCTCGATATCGCGACGCATAATCTTTACTCGCTGGTTCATCTTGATAACCCCTTCGTCGACACGGCCGCCGAGTACGTGGGTCATTTTTTGTACGCTAAAGTGCTTGAGGATTTTTACGAGACCAGTCTCAATCTGTTCCTCTTGCTTTGGCGTGCGGTTCTTAAGTGCGGTTTCAAGCCACTCAGAGAGTTCATAGATAATATCGAAGGTGTCGATCTCAACATCGAGACGTTCGGCAAGGTCTTTGGCAGCGCGGTCTACTTTTACATTGAAGCCAACGATAATAGCGTCGTCAGTAGCGCTTACATTCTGTACATCGTTTACACTAATATCTCCAACACCCTTGTCGATAATCTTTACGACAATACGATCTGACTCAAACTTCTCGAGTTCGTGCTCAATCGCGTCGAGAGTGCCGAGTACGTCGGCCTTGATGAGAATTGGTACAACGGGAAGCTTACTGCGCTTTACCGGAATAGTTGGCGCAGTTTCACTATTTTCAGCTGCTACCATCGCTTCAGCTTCCTTTTTGCTTGCAACCGTCACAAAGGTACTGCCAACTTCAGGAATTTCAGTGAATCCCACAATCCGCACTGGTGCAGACAGCCCGGCTTCTTTTACTGGTTTGCCTTGGAAATCTTCCATGATTCGTACTGGTGAGAAGCTTTTGCCCGACACGACGAACTGACCGCTCTTAAGCGTGCCGTTCTCTACGATGAGTGTAGCAGTATTGCCGCGCTTTGGATCCATCTTGCCTTCGATGATTTTCCCGGTTGCTGGTGCGCTGGTGTCGCCAGAGAGTTCGGCGAGGTCTGCCGCGAGTACGACGAGGTCGAGGAGGTCGTCAATACCAGTGCCAGCTTTAGCAGAAATTGGTGCCCACGGAATATCGCCTCCCATTCCTTCGATGTAGATTTCGTTCTCAATGAGGGTGGCTTGCGTGCGCGGGATGTCGGCACCTGGCTTGTCGATTTTGTTGATGGCTACTACATACGGGATGTCAGCAGCCTTGATAGACTCAAGTGCTTCGAGCGTTTGCGGCTTCACGCCATCTTCGGCAGACACCATAAGAATAGCGACGTCAGCAACATCAGCACCGCGTAGGCGCATCTTCTGGAACGCGGCATGTCCTGGGGTGTCGAGGAAGGTGATGTGTTCTTCAGCGCCTTCTTTTGTTTTGTGCGGTACAACATACGCTGAGAGATGCTGAGTGATACCACCAGCTTCGCCGTCGACGATGTTGCTCTTACGAATTGTATCGAGAAGGGTAGACTTGCCGTGGTCAATGTGACCCATTACCACCACTACTGGTGGTCGCTTGATAATATTTGAAGCTGCCTGCTTAGATTTTTTAGCCATATGTATACTTTTGCGCCGCACGCGTTAAAACACCCATGGGGTGTCTTCTGGTAAATAATTGGGGTGGAGTATAGCAGATATGTGCGATTTTATCCAGAAAAATCAATAAAATTTTGCAAGTTTCATCTTTACTAAAAAATAAATTTGTGTCACTCTAAATGTCATGAAATGGTGGGGTAGTAAAAAAGAGCAGAGCGAGCGGGTGTATCTCGACTGGGCGGCAGCGACGCCGCTTTTGCCGGAGGCAAAAGCGGCGATGGAGCCGTACCTTGGCGACGTGTTTGGTAATGCGAGCGCGATTCATAAAGAAGGTCAGGTGGCAAAGCGCGCGCTTGAGGAGGCGCGCGAGAAAGTGGCTCGGGCGCTGCAGGTCCGGCCAGAGTTTGTGACCTTTACTGGTGGTGGAACAGAAGGAAATAATCTTGCAATTATGGGGACGATTATGCGCTTGCGGGCAAATTGTCGTGAGTTTTCTGATATGGAGATTATTACGACCGCGATTGAGCATCCTTCAATTACTGAAACCATGCGCGCGCTCGAGCGTCGTGGGGTAGTGATTAAGCAGGCACCAGTAGACGAAACAGGAAAAGTGAAGGTGGCAGAGTTTAAAAAACTGCTTACCGAAAAGACGGTGTTGGTGTCGCTCGCGTACGCTAATAGCGAGATTGGGGTGATACAGCCGCTGCATCATATAAAGAAGCATATAAAAGAGGCAGCGGCTGCCTTTAAGACAGAAATTAGGCTGCACGTGGACGCAGCGCAGGCGCCGCTTTGGCTGTCATGTCAGTTTGATACGACAAGTGCAGACTTGTTGGTGCTTGATACAGCCAAGTGCTGCGGGCCGAAAGGGGCGGGTGTCTTGGTGCGGGCGCGAGGTATCGAGCTTGCGCCGTATCAGTTTGGTGGTGGTCAGGAAGCGGGGCTACGTCCGGGGACTGAAAATGTTGCGTCGGCGGCAGGGGCGGCGGTAGCGATTGAGGTGGCGCAAGAGGATTGGCGTGCGCGAGCGGAGCGAGCGCGCACAATCCGCGATACTGGAATTGCGGCAATTATGGCTGCCGTACCACAGGCGATTTTGAATGGTCCAACGGGTGAGGAGCGACTGGCAAACAATATAAATATTTCTATTCCGGGGCTTGATACTGAGTATGCAGCGGTCTGGCTTGATGCACGCGGCTTTGCGGTTAGTACTAAGTCGGCGTGTGCTGGCGCGGGCGGCGGCGAGAGCGTGGTGGTGCGAACCATTTCAGACGATGCCGCCCGCGCCTCTTCCACCCTCCGCTTCACCATCGGCCCCTCTACAACCGTCGAAGACCTGCAAAAACTAGCGGCTGCCCTCAAGGAGCATGTGGCGCTAATGAGTGATTTGACCTCAAGCTAATTCCGTTGCAATATACGAAGACCTGGTACGTATTACTGAATGTAAGATGCTGTTCTGGATAGCCTAGCCGCCCGAATGACTGCCAGTGTCGTATAATGAAAACATAGATTTTATGCCGAATTTTCACAATTTTACAACCAAAGCCAAAGAAGCGATTCGCAAAGCGCACGAGCTTGCTATCGAGCGCGGACAAAACCATGTCAGTCCAGTGCACCTTATGACTGCACTCGCGATGCAAGATGAGAGCGCAGTGATTGCGATTCTTGACCGACTTGATATCGATATTATTGCCTATACAGACTTGCTCCTTGAAGCACTTGAGATGCCGGAGGCACAAACCACCATCTCACAGTCGTATCAGTTGTATCTCACGCCAGAGCTAGCTAAAGCGCTGGAGTTTTCTGGTACCTTTGCCGAACAGCTTGGCGATTCGTATGTAGGTGTGGAGCATCTTTTCGTTGCCACACTAGAACATCCTGGTCCAGCGATTGAAATCATGCAGCGGGTTGGTATTGATAAACTGCGTGTGATGGAAGCGATTAAAGAGCTGCGTGAAAGTGATGTGCAGGATGCACAGCAGCCAAAGAAGTATCGTACGCTCGCCAAATACACGCGCAATCTCACTAAGATGGCGCAAGAGAACAAAGTCGACCCAGTGATTGGGCGCGATGTGGAGATTCAGCGCGTGATTCAGATTTTGTCTCGTCGCACAAAGAATAACCCAGTTCTCATCGGAGAAGCGGGAGTTGGAAAGACAGCGATTGCAGAAGGATTGGCGCAGCAGATTGTGCTCGGGCAGGTGCCAGAGTCAGTCAAAGAAAAGGAAATCCTTATGCTGGATCTCGGGCTGTTGGTCGCAGGGACTAAGTTCCGTGGTGAGTTTGAAGAGCGTCTCAAGGCGGTGATGAAAGAGGTGGAAGCGGCGGCTGGACGCATCATTCTCTTTATTGATGAACTCCATACGATTGTCGGGGCGGGGCAAGCTGACGGCTCGATGGACGCGTCTAATATGCTGAAGCCCGCTTTGGCGCGTGGTGAGATTCGTATTATTGGAGCGACAACTTTGAAGGAATATCAAAAGCATATTGAGCGCGACCCAGCGCTCACGCGTCGCTTCCAGCCGGTGTATGTAAATGAGCCAAATCAAGAAGATGCGGTAGCGATTTTGCGCGGCTTGGCAGAGAAGTATGAGCTTTTCCACGGCGTACGTATTACCGATGATGCGATTCTCGCAGCTGTTAATCTTTCGTCTCGCTATATTACTGATCGTTTCTTGCCTGATAAGGCAGTGGACTTGGTCGACGAAGCTGCATCAGCACTCCGTATTTCACTTGAAAACAAGCCAGACGAACTCGTGGAGACAGATCGAAAAATTCGTCGTCTAGAGATTGAACGTGAGGCACTTCGTAAAGAAGTGGAGATTGCGGCTAACAAAAAGAAAATCAAAGCTCGTATCAAAGAAATTGAGCACGAAATTGGCGAGTATAAAGAAACGACCTCAAACCTCGAGACAAAATGGAATAATGAAAAAGAGGCGCTTGGTGAAATCAGTAAGCTGAAGAAGGAACTAGAAGAGCTTCGTGTCGAAGCTGACAATGCCGAGGCCACTGCTGACCTCATTCGCGCAGCAGAGATTCGCTACGACACGATCCCAGCGGTTCAGAAAGAACTCGATACAAAACTAAAGCGACTCAAGAAGCTGCAGCGCAGCCGACGCCTACTTAAGGAAGAAGTGACTGAAGAAGATATTGCGGCGGTGGTGTCACGTTGGACAGGTATTCCGGTCTCGCGCATGCTTGAAGCTGAAGTAGAGAAGTTAGCGCGTATGGAAGAAGTGCTACACGAAAAGGTGGTGGGACAAAACCATGCTGTAAAGCTCGTGTCAGACGCAATTAAGCGCGCTCGAGCCGGTATCTCAGACCCAAATCGGCCAATCGGCTCATTCCTCTTTCTTGGACCAACTGGTGTTGGTAAGACCGAGCTCTCGCGCGCCCTTGCAGAATTTATGTTTGATGATCCTGATGCACTCCTTCGCATCGACATGTCTGAATTTATGGAGAAGCACTCGGTGTCTAAGCTGATTGGTTCGCCGCCGGGCTATGTGGGACATGATGAAGGTGGTGGACTCACCGAAAAGATTCGTCGTCGTCCGTACGCCGTGATTTTGCTCGATGAGGTAGAAAAGGCGCATCCTGAAGTGTTTAATATTTTGCTTCAGGTACTCGACTCAGGACATCTCACCGACGCCAAGGGTCGCAAGGTAAACTTCAAGAATACGGTCATTATCATGACGTCTAATATCGGCGCTGAGCATATTGACCGTATGTCCACCTTTGGTTTTGCCGATGATCATGGTGAATCAGCCCAGTTTGTGCAGGCGAAGGATAAGGTGATGGAAAGTCTCAAGCAGTACTTCCGTCCAGAATTCCTCAATCGTCTTGATGAAATCATTGTCTTCGAGCTACTCACGCCTGAGGTGATCGCTGAGATTGTAAAACTCCAGATGGAAGAAGTGACTGACCGACTTCATAAGAAAGAAATTAAACTTAGCGTGACCGATGAGGTGCTCGAATATCTCGCTAAGGAAGGTTACGATCCAAAGTTTGGTGCACGTCCACTGCGTCGTCTCATTCAGAGCAAGATTCTTACGCCTGTCGCCAATATGATGGTGGGCGAGGGAATGCTCCAAGGTGGAACGGTAAATGTCTGCATGAAGAAGGGTGAATTAGTCTTTGATGTAAAGAAAACTGGCCGTCGTAAGGTTGCTGCGAAAAAGACTGCAAAAACAAAAACGGAAGTGAGAAAAAAAGAAGCCGTAACCGCATAGAGAAAAACCGCCTGTCAGGGCGGTTTTTGATAAATGGTTTTGGTTAGGAGATCTCTCCTTGTTGTGGATGAAAGAGACGCCCTGGTTTACCAAATTCCGACAAGACAGTAAACCAGCCACCTGCCAGTGGAATAATGGAAACGTAGCGAAGTGGTACGATTTCCTCGGCGGTTTGCCTGTCGAGCCAACCTTGCTTGCCGTTTTTGTAGACTGCAATATGGTCTTCGGCCCATTCGATTGACGCATAGCCATCATCGCCGATAACAGCGTGGTCACTTACTCGAAAAATGAAGCAACGCTTATGTTGGTCTACAAGATGGAAGAGTTCTTCTGATATTTCGAGAATGGAGTAGTACCGAGCGGCGCCTAGTATCACTTGTTTACTTGGTATGTGAAACAGACCGCGGAATTCACCGCATTGTAGCTCGAGATACAGTCGACTTTTCTTTCGGGTGGGACGAATGCTGGTGTAGAGCAGTTTAGCAACAAGCTTGCCTTGATGCAGATCAAACAGGCCCCATTTGCTCGTACTGCTTTTTACCGCTATAAGGCCATCGGTTGCAATTTCATTACTGAAGTCCTTGAAGTCGACGTATTTTTTAGACAACCGCTCAAGCTGTGTGGGGGTTGAGCTCATGATTTGTCCTCATGAAAAAAGTTTGGAAAGAGCTGCCTCTGCTGGCACTTATAACTAAGTCTAACCACGATGTCAATAAACTATTGTTCTATCTCCAGATTTAGCTAAAAGTCCCCTGAATGGGGACTTTTCGTGTGTGCGCCGGGCTGGATTCGAACCAGCGTAGACATATGTCAACGGATTTACAGTCCGTCGCGATTGACCGCTCCGCCACCGACGCAGATACGTGATTGTCTCAAGGATTGTGCTTGAGTTGCAACAAAATAGCATATTTATTTCGTTTTTCAAAGCTTTAGTCACTCGGTGGTGTGGGTTGTGGATGAGACAATGATCTGTATGACTAGGTGCTATACTAAATATATATTTGGTAATTTTATTTGAGAATTATGAGATTTCTTCCTGTTATCGCGCTTATTGTGCTGCTGTTTGTATCTCCTGATGCATCTGTTGGCGCAGGATTGGCACCAAACTGTGCTGGCGCAACATGTGGCTCTTGTGATGTGGTGGCGATGGCAAACAACATCGTGAAGTGGCTCATTGGGGTGCTCTTTGTGATTTTTGCCATTATGGTCGCTGCGGGTGGTTTTGGCTTAGTAACGTCTGGAGGAAATCAGGCTGCTAAGGAAGCAGCCAAGAGTCGTATTAGTAACGCTATTATCGGTATCGTGCTTGTGCTCGCAGCGTGGCTTTTGGTCGATACGCTTATGCGAGCATTGCTTTCAGGTACTGAAGGTAAGATTAATGGGAATTTCTGGTATACCATTGAGTGCACCCAGCAAACAGCTACTGAAGATGTGCCAAGCGAGGAAATCAAAATGCCAGAGGATGCAAATGGTGATCCGGTAGCTGACTGTAGTAACCCCGCTTCCTTAATTGCGAAGTTTAATGGGTCACCACAAGGGGTGGAGGATAATCCAGCACTGAGGACCATGATTAATTGCTACCTAGCGGACCCGGGGATTGCTGCCTTGGTTGATACTTCTAAAATATTCACATATGACCAGTCACATCCTATTTGTGCCAACACTAACGGTAATCCAGTCTGTGGACCATGTAGTCACAGTCGCGGCTCATGTCACTATGGTCGAGGAAGTGGTAAAGGTGCACAGGCGGTTGACTTTAATGCTAAAGGTAACGCCGAAAATGAACTCTACAAGCTGATAAAGGCTAAACAAGGCGTGTGTGGTGGTAAGCTTAATCCTGAAGGAAATCATACACACATCAGTCTTGATACTTGTGGAAGCTAAGAAAAAGCGGCCCGAAGGGCCGCTTTTGATATCTAGTGTAAGGTGAATTTTGCGGGTCCACTCCGACTCGAACGGAGGACGGCGGTTTTGGAGACCGCTGTTTTACCACTAAACTATAGACCCAAGTGGCACTCAAATTGAGTGCACCAATACTAGCCGATGTGGCGCGTAAGCGCAACTTGTTTATTCGGCGAGGAAGTCGCTTACGCGCCGCAAAATCGCTTCGCGATTTTGCGGCGCAAACCACTCAATTTCTTCATCTCGCTTCAGCCATGTCAGTTGACGCTTGGCAAATTGTCGAATCTTGGTGTTCAGAACTTCAGTCATTTCTGATTCGCTCAGTTCGCCTTGGAGATGTCTCGCTAAGTAGCGATATTCAAGGCCTATATCTTCCATGCGCTGGTAGTTGACTCCAGCTCCATGCAGATTTCTTGCCTCAACAATCATGCCACTCTTAAGGCGACTGATGAGGCGCCTGTAAATAGTATCGTGTAAGATTTCTTTTTCGATATCAATACCGAGTATTAGCCACTCATATGGGGACTCCGTTTCAGTTGGCAGAGGAACATTCCCGAGAGTGTGAATGATTTCAAGTGCGCGAATGAGGCGACGGCGGTTGTGTGTGTCGATAGTAGCAGCTCTCACAGAGTCTTTCTCAAGTAGCATTTCCATCAAGGTGGCGTTCGAGAGGTTTCCAAGAGACTCTCGAAAAGTCTCGTCTGGCTCGACTGGTGCTGAGGTGCTTTTGCCTCGTAAGAGATCGAGATAGAAAAAGGAGCCGCCGGCGACAATCGGGGTGCGGCCGCGCTTCAGGATATCCTGAAGCGCGGCCGCACCGTCACGCGCAAAATCCGCCCCGGTGTACACATCCATGGGGTCACAGATATCCAAGAGATGATGTGGCACCCCGTCCATTTCGTCTGTAGTGACTTTCCCTGTGCCTAGGTCCATTCCTCTGTATACTTGGCGTGAATCAGCCGAAATCACCTCGCCGTTATACTTTTTGGCAAGTTCGATAGAAAGTGATGTTTTGCCGGAGGCGGTTGGGCCAACGACAGCGATTACTTTGGGCTTTGTCATACGGGGAGTGTATCAGAAAAGTGGCAGTTTGTGGTATGATGCGGCCGTTAATGTTCTAAAATTTCGCTATGGAAGAAGTAATCTACGAATCAGTTGACCTGTTTACCATTGGTGATGAAGTGCCGGAAGAACTGGCGTTTCCAATCTACCACAATGATGATATTGGCGAGCTTAGTTTTGAGTCGCTTCGAGGCAAATGGGTAATTTTGATGTTTTATCCTAAGGACTTTACGTTTGTCTGTCCGACTGAGCTTGGAGAAATGGCTTCACTCTACGAAGAATTTACCAAGGAAGGGGCAGAGATTGTATCTGTTTCTACCGATACTCCAGAGGTGCACAAAGCCTGGCATGACGTGTCACCGGCCATAAAGACTATCAATTTCCCGATGGCAGCTGATCCGAGTCACTTACTTTCAGATTTGTTTGGTGTGTTGGACGCTGAAGAAGGAGTGGCACGTCGGGGGACGTTCATTATTTCTCCGGACGGTGTGATTAAGGGGGTGGAGATTACTGATGATGCAATTGGGCGCAGTGCAAAGGAAACACTTCGTAAGTTTAAGGCAGCAAAGTACGTAGGTGAGCATCCAAGCAATGTATGTCCAGCGAGTTGGAACGAAGGTGATGAAACGCTTACACCAGGCGTAGATATGGTAGGGAAGATTTAAGGGATGGAGAAGTAAAAGAGCGCCGGCGAAGCCGGCGCTCTTTTATCTGTGCCTCGGGAGGGAGTCGAACCCTCAAGCCTTGCGGCATACGATTTTGAGTCGTACGTGTATACCAATTCCACCACCGAGGCAGGTGTGATGTGAGGATGAGTGTAGCAGATTATGGCGGAAATGAGAACTATTTGAGATGAGCTGCGCCTATTTCGCTGTGCATAACTCACCTGTGTTAGAATACTCTTATATCGAGTGTTGGACGCTCGGAGGTATTTGAACGATAGTTTTTTCCTATGGCATTTCAAGGTGATTCAATTTATTGGGTAGAAGTAGAAAAGGTAGTTCCGAATCCGTTTCAACCCCGACGCGAATTTGATCAGGCAAAGCTGCAAGAGCTGTCTGATTCTATTCGCATGTACGGTGTGTTGCAGCCGCTCACAGTGACACGGAAAGAGATTCAGCGCGAAGATGGTACGTTTTACTCAGAGTATGAGCTCATCGCTGGTGAGCGTCGTTTGCGTGCGAGTAAACTGGCTGGCGTTGCACAAGTGCCGGTGATTATTCGTGAAGGTGAGCAAAATGAACAAGAAAAGCTTGAGCTTGCGATCATCGAAAACCTCCAGCGTGAAGACTTAAATGCCGTAGACCGTGCCATTGCCTTTAAGCAACTGGCTGACATGTTTGGTCTCTCTCACGCACAGGTGGCACAGAAAATGGGCCGTAGTCGTGAATATGTCTCCAACTCTATCCGTCTCCTTGGTCTTCCAGAACATATGCTGCAGGCGCTTAAAACCGGTGAAATGATGGAGGGGCATGCTCGCACACTCCTTATGCTTACCGATCGTCCTGAAGAACAGGAGGTCGTCTTTCGGGAAATTCTTCTCAAGAAGCTTTCGGTGCGTGAAGTAGAGCGTATTGTACGCAAGATTGCGACCGATAAGGTGCGCAAAAAGAACCCAGGTGAGTTTGATGCAAATCTAATTGATTTTGAAAAGCGCTTTACTGAAACTTTGGGTACACGCGTCCAGATTCAAAAGACTGATTTTGGCGGCAAGCTAACCATCGATTATTTTTCTGAAGATGATTTGGAGAGTATTTTGAAGCGCATCAAAGATGAGGTGGCGGAGCAGTCAGGGGGCGCGACGGCAGTTGCTGCACTTGCTGCAGCGACACCGCTTGAAATGTCCGCCAGGGAATCTGTCGTGGCAACGGAGACGCCGACAGAGTCTGCTGTACACCAGGCTACTGCCGAACATATTCTCTCATCACACATACGAGAAGACTCAGCTGAAAAGGTCTGGCAGCCGATTATGCCATCGCCAGAAAATGACTCGACTCCTCTGACGCCAGTTCAGACTCAGACTATGTCCGAATATAAGTCGGCTGAGCCAGTTTTACCGGTCGAGCAAGACCAATATGCAACAACAACAGCACATTCAGTGGTAGAGCCACCAACACCTCTGATGAGTGCCGACGAACAAACACCAGAGCCAAAAGAGACCAGTCTTTCTGACGTGCAACACACACCGGAACCAGTTGCTGACGATAGTGATTTGTACTCAATTCGAAACTTTGGTGTTTAAAGTTCGTGTTCGACTGCGTTTCGTATACGCCGCCGTGCCAAAGAAGTTTTTGCAAAGTCGAGCCATTTTGGGCTCGGTTTTGCTGATTTACGGGTTTCAATTTCCACAATGTCGCCATTTTTGAGCACTGTTTCAAGCGAAACGAGCTTTCGGTTTACCTTTGCGCCAGAGGTGTGATCTCCTACTTCTGAGTGAATAGCATAGGCGAAGTCAATCGGAGTGGCGCCGACAGGGAGGTCGACCACATCGCCAGTTGGAGTAAAGACAAAAATACGATTTGAGAAGAAGTCAGACTGGGCATCTGCCACAAACTCGCTGGTTGGATTTTTGGTGTCTGGGTTGTAGGTTTGGCCAATCTGTGAAATCCAGCGGGGGATTTTGTGCTGGTGGGAGGTTTCTTCTGATATGGCTTTCACGGTCTCCGCTTCTTCAGTTTCGATGTCTCGTTTTGAAAATGGTTTAAAGAGGCTTGGGATTAGGGTTGAGAACATCGAGGGTTTTTTAGGAGGGAGTGGATCACTGACAGCTGGCTGCTTATAAAACACATGCGAAGCGACACCAAATTCAGCTTCTTGGTGCATTTGCTTGGTGCGAATCTGAATCTCCATGATAACTCCATTTGGAGTAGTGACGGTGGTGTGGATTGACTGATAGCCGTTTGGTTTTGGAAACGCAATGTAGTCTTTTACTCGCTGTGGTAGTGGTCGCCAGAGATCATGGATAATGCCGAGCGCTCGGTAGCAGTCTTCGACGGTTGTGACTACAACGCGCATGGCCATCAAGTCGTACACATCATCAATATTCCACTCCTTACGTTTGAGTTTGTGGTACAGACTGTAAAGACCTTTAACACGATAGGAAGTTTGAAAATTGAGTAGATTACGGTCAGCCAGGCGTTTTTGCAGAATTTTTCGTTCGCGTTCGAGCACTTCTTTGGCGTTGCCAAAACGCTTGATAAGTAGTTCGGTAACACGTTTGGCGTCTTCTGGATAAACGTACGGGAAAGCTAAGTCTTCGAGCTCTTTACGCAACTTACCCATTCCGAGCCGGTGCGCCACTGGAACGTAAATTTCTAGCGTTTCTCTGGCAATGCGCTGCTGTTTTTCGGCTGGCACGTGGTGTAGTGTCTCCATGTTGTGGAGACGGTCCACGAGCTTAATGATAAGCACGCGAATATCTTGGCTGGTAGCAACAAACAACTTCCGTAAACTTTCGTTGTGACGGTCGGTGCCGTAGTAGCGCACTGAGCTGAGTTTCGTAACGCCTTCGACGAGAAAAAGTACTTCATCACCAAATTCACGTTTTAAATCATCGTCGGTTACCTCGGTGTCCTCGATGGTATCATGAAGCAGTCCTGCGCAAATGGTGCGCGGCCCCATGCCCATAGCGGCGAGCTTGTATCCGACAGCAGCTGTGTGAATCATGTAGGGATCGCCAGAATAACGTTTATGGTCCTTGTGAGCTTCCGCAGCAAAGCTGTAGGCTTTACGAACTAGTTCACGATCAGTGTCGCTCGGGTGATTGAGTTGGGCAATAATTTCATCTGCTGAGTGCATCTTTTCATTCTAGAGACAGAAGGGGAAAAAGACAAGGAGGAGGGGGTATAAAACGGCCCGAACCTACAAGGTTCGGGCCGTTTTTGAGTTTACTGCTTTAGTAGCTCCATCGCCACTTCAAGCGTAATATCTTCAGTCTTGATATTGTCTGGAATGCCGATGCGCTTAAAGCCTTTTTTCAGATAGCGTCCTGATTTTGATTCAAACACGTTCACGAGCTTACGAGTTTTTGGGTTCACACCCAGTTCTTTGAGCAGCTTTTCTCCCTTTCGGAGCTGCTTTGGTTCAGCAAGAATTTCGAGTGCGCGTTCGTAAGTGATGGTGTATGGATCGTCTTCGCCCTTCAGTGAACGGAAATCACCAGCGTGCCCAATGTACGGCCCGTACTGACCCGTGTTGGCAATAATCGGCTCTTCGGTCTTTGGATGGAGGCCAAGTTCACGCGGGAGTAAGAGGAATTTTACTGCGTCTTTGAGTGTGACATCTTCAGGCTTCATGCCAGCTGGCAGTGAGGCGCGCTTAGGGGTTGGGGTTTTCTTGCCCTTTACTTTCTCTGGTGTGGAGCCGAGCTGCACGTATGGGCCAAAGCGACCGTTGAGTACGAAGATTGGTTCTCCTGTTTCTGGATGGTTGCCGATTGGTTCATCAGCCTTTACTTCAGAACCATCGATGAGGCGGGCACCCTCACAATCTGGGTAGCGACTACATGAGAGGAAGGTGCCGTTGCGGCCAAGTTTCTTCACCATGTTGGCGCCACAGTCTGGGCAAGGGAACTCTTTTGGTCCAGGGCCAAGCGTGGTGAGCTTCTCGATATCTTCTTTAGCGGCTACAGCCTTGGTGAATGGTGTGTAAAAATCCTTGAGGGTTTTGAGGTAGGTGCGGTCACCAGTGGCAATCTCATCAAGTTCGTCTTCCATTTCAGAGGTAAAGTCATCGCTGATGTAGTCAGCAAAGTGTTCTTCGAGGAAGGTGGATACTACATCGCCAGTGTCGGTCGGAATGAGCGTGCGACCTTCTTTTTCAACATAACCACGCTGCACAATGGTATTCATGATTGAGGCGTAGGTAGACGGGCGACCGATACCGCGCTTTTCAAGTTCTTTAATGAGACCGGCTTCAGTGTAGCGGTTTGGTGGTTGGGTTTGTTTAGCTTCGATATCGACGCTTTTGCAAGAAAGCATGTCGCCTTTGGCGAGCTTTGGCACTTCGGTATCTTCGCCGCGCGCGCGTGGGTCGGCTTTAAGCCAGCCGTCAAAAATGACGCGGGAACCATTCACTGCAAAGTCAGGAATAGTTTCTTTGCTGTCGGTGACATTGGTGATGAGCTTGGTGCGCTTTAAGGTCGCGTCGGCCATTTGTGATGCGACCGCCCGCTCCCAGATGAGTTCATAGAGTGCTTTTTGATCTCCGGTAGAGCCGGCCTGGTGTTTGCCAAAGTTAGTCGGCCGAACCGCTTCGTGAGCCTCTTGTGCGTTCTTACTCTTGCTTTTGTACGTGCGTGGCTGGACGTACGACTCACCATACTCTTTATGAAGGAGAGCAATGATTTGCTTCTGTGCTTGAGCTGAAAGGGTGGTGCTGTCAGTACGCATGTAGGTGATGTGACCGGCTTCGTAGAGTTTTTGCGCCGCGCCCATGGTGCGAGACGGTGAGAAGCCTAGGCGAGTGCTGGCGGTCTGCTGGAGCGTCGAGGTAGTAAACGGTGGGCGCGGCGCACGCTTCGCCTCAGTTTCTTTAATATCAGAAATTACCCAGTCGTGTTTTTCGCCGACTGTCTTAATACGCTCCGCTTCTTTTACGTCAGTCGGCTCAGTGCTACAAGTAAACGGTATAACCGCTTTACTGTCCTTCAGATTCGCCGTCAGCACAAAATAATCTTCCGGAATAAAAGCGCGGATTTCACGCTCACGCTCCATTACGATACGTAGTGCTGGCGACTGCACGCGACCAGCCGAGAGGCCATAGCGCACTTTTTTCCAGATGAGACCAGACAGGTCGTAGCCCACCAAGCGGTCGAGCACACGACGCGCTTCCTGCGCTTCTTTGAGATTTTCATCAATCTTGCGCGGATGCTCAATCGCTTCCTGGACGGCGTCCTTGGTAATTTCATTAAACGCCACACGCTTGAGGTTTTTGTTGTGTGGCTTCAGTAGCTCGGCCACATGCCAGGCAATCGCTTCACCTTCACGGTCGGGGTCGGAAGCAAGTAGCACCTCGTCGGCCTTTTCTGCAGCCTTTTGCAGTCCCTCAATTACCTTCGCCTTACCCGGAGAAATAATATAGCGCGGCACAAACCCGCCCTCGATGTCGACGGCGTCTTTGTTGGTCTTTGGCAGGTCGCGGACATGGCCAATAGAAGACAGTACTTTATAGCCAGTACCGAGATATTTCTCGATAGTTTTGGCCTTGGCTGGCGACTCTACGATTACGAGGGTTTGCTTGCTCATATATTAGGTGAGATTAATAATTAGTTTTATTGAGGCTAATAAATACTAGTCAGCGTAGATTCTGTCAACTTCTTTGTAGCACACTAGCGTGTTCGTCGATATATATTTTGCTCTGAAACAATGCAGCCTTGAAGTTCGAGTAACATGAGTGTCTGGGAGGCTTCGGCAGTAGGAATGGCTAGTTTTCTGATTAGTTCGTCTCTGTGGACGGGTTCTTGGAGAAGGTCAAGTATTCTCGCTTCGGCTGGGGACAAGTCGAGTGTGTTTTGGGTTGGAGTATCAGAATCGTGCGGAATATTAAGTGCTTCGAGAATGTCTGCAGCACAGGTAACGGGTGTCGCACCAAGCTTGAGGAATTGGTGTACACCAGCACTATTGGCGGAAAATATACTGCCCGGCACCACTAAAAGTTCACGATTATAGTCGGCGGTCATTCTTGCGGTAATCAAGGTACCGGATTTTTCTGCTGCCTCTACGAGCAAAGTAGCTTTGCTAATGCCTGCCACCAGGCGATTGCGTTGCGGGAATGACCATTTGGTGGCGCGGAAGTCAGGAGTAAATTCTGATAATAGTCCACCACCAGATTCTAAAATACGGTGAGCGAGTCGCTTGTGGCTACTCGGATAGAGTACATCATCACCAAGGCCGCTGCCGGGGATGGCGAGGGTATACATATTATTAGAGAGTGCTGCTTCGTGTGCAAGCGAGTCGATGCCAAGCGCCAGGCCAGATACAATGCCGATAGGGTAGTTGTGCAGGCCGCCGACTAGTTCGTTAAGCACTTGTTTGCCGTAGGTGGTGTATTTGCGAGAACCGACGATGGAGAGGAGAGTGAGGTCGGCGGCCGGCAGTTGTCCTCGGTAATTGAGGGTGGTAGGCGGCTGCGGAATTTCCCGCAGGCCTGCGGGAAATTCCGCAGCTGGGACGTCTTTAATCTCAAAGTGCATGGCTAAATGCTAGCACACACTTGAAACCAGCGCGGATACTTTGTTCGACGTGCGTGCTATCATATTTATAACGATATTTATGTCTGAACGTTTACCAAATAGTTCACTGAGTGACGTCCCTAACTACAGCAATCTTGGTGGTGATATTGTCTTGAGTGCTGAATCTGTACAGCAAACAGAAGCTGAAAAAATAACCGCCTTGAGTGAGGCTGTTCATGCTGCCTCAGATAAAATCACTGCACTCAAGGAACAGCGGTTCAAGACAATTGAAAACGGCAAAAAAACAGAACTAACTGACCAAATAGACACGTTACAAGATTATATTGACAAACTATGTGCTGAAAAATCTGATTTGACCGCTGACGATACAGCTGCCATTGAAAATGAGCTTCGGCAACACTTAGATTTTGAAGCGGCGAAAGAGTACGACGAAATGTCGCCAGAGGATTTTGATGACTTATTAACGGCCGAAGAAATTGAACAAGAAACCCTGCGGCACTACGAGGCCTTTTTAGCGAAACAGAGAAATGAAGACGAAAACTTGCCAGTACTGACCGACATAGATGAGGAGGCTACTCGAAGTTATCAAGAGAGACACAGTGTTGATGATGGGATTCCTGTGCTGACTGATGTGATTAAAGACGGCGAAGATGATATTCAGGTGTCTCCCAAAAGAGTCGAAACAGGCAACAGTATCGATAATTCTGAAGACGTGGCGGCGTTGTTCGGTGAGGCTGGTCGACAGGAAACAGTGGCAAAGATTACGGTCGAGGAACAAATCTCAGTTGCAAAGTATCTGATTAAACAGATTGACAAGGGGGTTCAGGACAATATCATCTCAACTGCTGCCGCGGATGCTGCGGTAGCTGAACTCGAGAATCGTATTTATGGACTTGAGCGGCAGTTGTCCGGCGAGACTTCAAACAAGAATGCCGTGTTGAAAAAAACAGACGAAGTACTGCGTCAATTAGCTCGTCGGAACGGAACGTACACAGTGCCGGAGGTCACTACTGAAAACCAAGAAACACCGATGCACGAAATGACTCCAGAAGCAGAGGCAGAGCAGGAGCAGGAAGTGCGTGAGTTTGAGCAGGAGGCGATTCCGCTCAGTGAATATACGACAGCAAAAAAGGAATTCAAAGCAGCAAAGCGTGTGTACTTAGAAGCTTTGGAGAAACAGTACCGTAAGCGCAATGTACTTTCAAAAATGGGAGAAACTTTTGGCGTGGGCCAGAAGCGAGCATTTACTCCAGAGGAGCAGGTTGCGTACGACACGTACATGGCAGCCAGTAAGAAATTTTACGAATACACTAAAGCCACTGGCGTGTATGACAAACTCCAGGTACGCATGATTGCGCGCTTAGAACGGCAGCATGAAAAGGGATTGTCATTAGAGCATGAGACGCCACTGGCGGTAGCGCCGTTAGTAGCTGATCGATTTGTGTTTAATCCAGCACAGGCACGCCTTGATGTGCAATCTGGTTTTTTGCCTGAGTCGGTGCAGGATGTGAAGAAGCGTCTGCTGCGGTGGGTGAAACAACACCCGTACGTAAGTGTTGCAGCGGGTGGAGCGCTCACTACATACGGACTCACGGTCAATGCTCCTGGCGTGCTTGCAGCTGCGGCGAGCGGCATGATGGGTCGGCGATTTATTGTAGACCGGAAGGCGGCCGCGCTTGATGATACGGGCGAACAGGTTGTCGATGATTTACAAAGTGAAGCGTTACCTGACCTCGAACAGCTAGAAGCTCGTTATTTTACAGATGCTCGTCGGCTCGCTATTTCCCGTAATCGTAATCGGGCAGTTGCTTCAGCGCTCGGACTTTCAGCCGCAGCTGCTGCGGAGTCACTGCTTGGTGATCCGGATTTTACTCAAGCGTCTGAAGTAGTTAATGAGCCTGGTGATGACCGTGGTCAAGAGTTGCGCATGCCGGAATCAATTGCTGACAAGCTGGCTCGCGCTGATCGGGTAGCACCAATGTCTCCAGAGCATATCGCTCAGTTTGAGAGAATGGAAAACAGTGGAATCTTAAGCGCTGATTCATGGAGTCGGGCGGCTGCGCCACAGACAGATACGGTTGGTTCGCCGGCCGGGATTGAAAATCCAAATTGGGTCAAACCAGGAATCGATGCCGAATTAGGTGTTGTTTCTGACGGAGGCACCAACGCACTGCCTGGTGTGGTGCAGCCGGGGATTGACTACGCTGCATCAGGTGCTGTGCCGGCCCCAGCATCATCGTCGATTGAATCCGTGCCAGTGCCACCGGCTCCAGCTACTCCTGCTCCGGCTCCTGTCGTAGAGACTGGTCCGAATCATCCTGCGCCTGTTGCTGAGTTGCAACCTCAATCGGTCGAGTCTGGTCCAGTCCAAGCGGTTACTGATGAGGCGCGAGTATCGGGTCGGGCCGAAATTTTGGCTGAACGAACCCATCTCGATTCTGTTGCAGCGCTTGAGCGGATACATGGATACCAGCCACGAGTGGCAGCGGGGCTAGATGCGCTGGTTACGACACCGATTGCCGGCCAAGATATCACGCATCACATGTATGCGGAGATGGTTAAGGCCTACGAGGCTGGAATGTTTAATTTGCCTGCAACGAGAGCTGAGTATGTGAGTCATAATCCGACGGCATTTTTTAGTTTTATTGAAGAACACGCAAAGGAATTAACCAATAATAAGTTCAGTGCCTTCTTAGGTGGATCAGACTCGCTTGGTCTGTCGCCAGACGAATGGAAAGCGCTCGGCTTTAGTAGTGGTGACCCACAGGTTATTTCACCAGCAGATAAGATTCAGACAGGGAAATTAATCAAGCTCATTCTTGAAAATGCGGCTGAGGAAATTAACGGCAAATTAAAACCAAGTTAATCATGCAGCAGTCACTAACAGAAAAAGTTGCGCAGTTGCTGACTTTGGAAAACATGCCAGAGTCGCAGCAGTTGGCAGTGTGCGAGCGAGTGGGCAGTATCGCACTCGAGGCGGCGCTAAATCGACAATTAGTTTCCTTAACACCCGAACAAGTTGCTGAGCTTGAGTTGTACCTTGATGTGCATGATGATTCCGCAAACATTTTTTCATTTCTGATTGAACGTTATCCAATGCTCGAGACGTATTTTGAGGAAGAAGTGATGGCACTGCAGCTCGAGATTATATCGATTATGTCATAGTGAGAAACAGCCCTAGGTATAGGGTTGTTTTCGTGTATAATCAGCGAATTAATCATAATCGCGGCGGGGGTGATTATTGCGCCGGATATTTTCTTTAGAAAATATCCGGCGCAAGAAACATCCGCTCAAAATTTCATGTTAGATATAAAATTCATCCGAGAAAACTTAGACGTAGTCAAAATGGCGGCCAAGAAGAAGAAGTCGTCGATTGACCTCGATCGACTAGTCGCCGTGGATGATTCCCGCCGCGATTTGATGCAACGTCTTGAAGAAAAACGGGCTGAGCAAAATAAGGTGTCAGACGGTATTCCGACTGCTCAAGATTCAGCAGTTCGCCAGCAACTCATCGAGCAAATGCAGGGGCTCAAGGCCGAGATTCAAAAAGAAGAAGAGGCGCTAAAGCCAGTGATGGAAGAGTGGCAGGCGCTGATGCTTCAGGTACCTAATGTGCCAGATATGTCTGTACCCGATGGTGACAGTGATGCTGATAATGAAGAAGTGAAAACGTGGGGCGAGCAGACTAAGTTTCCGTTTGAAGCGAAAGATCATGTCGAGCTCATGCAAAAGCATGGCATGGTAGATTTTGAGCGTGGTGCGAAGGTGCATGGTTTCCGTGGGTACTACCTCTTAGGTGACGGCGCTAAGCTTTCTTGGGCGATTTGGAACTACGCCAATCAATTCTTTATGGAAAAGGGCTTTACGCCTGTATTGCCACCAGCGGTAGTGCGTAAATCAAATCTCTACGGTACCGGTCACTTACCAAATGATGCTGATGATGTGTATCGTACCCAGGACGAGGATTACCTTATTGGTACGAGCGAGGTGTCGGTTATGGGGTATTATGCTGACGAGATTATCGATAAAGAGCTTTTCCCGGTTAAATTCCTTGGTTTCTCACCATGCTTCCGTCGTGAAGCGGGCAGTCATGGGAAGGATACTCGCGGTTTAATTCGCGTCCATGAATTCTACAAGCTCGAGCAAGTAATGCTTTGTGAGGCGTCACACGAAGAGAGTGTTCGTTGGCACGAGTGGATTAATCGCAATACTGAAGAGTTTATCGAGTCGCTTGGTATTCCATATCGTACCGTATTGAACTGCGGTGGTGACCTCGGGCAAGGACAGGTGAAGAAGTATGATGTTGAGCTCTGGGTGCCTGGTGAACATACGTACCGTGAGATTAGCTCAGCGTCATACTTCCACGACTTCCAGACTCGTCGCTTCAATATTCGCTATCGCGACGCAGAAGGGAAGGTGCGCTACGCTCACTCACTCAACTGTACGGCTATTCCAACGCCACGCATTCTCGTGTCGCTGATGGAAAACTTCCAGCAGGAAGATGGAGCCATTAAGATTCCCGAGAAGTTGGTGCCGTATTTTGGTAAGGACAAGATTGGATAAGGTGAAAAAAGCGGCGGGCCCCTTTGGGGCCCGCCGCTTTTTTCTAATCCATGCTACGATACCACTATGAAAAAACTCCGAAGACTTGATCCGAATACGGTGGTGCTACTCAAGCATATTGGTTTAGGGGTCGTTATGGTCGGAGTGGTTGCGCTTATTGTGACTGGTATTTGGTATGGCACTCGGGTACCGTCACTTACTATTACCAAGGTGGAAGCGGTTGGTGGTGAAACAATTGATACCAAATCAATCGTGCGCATTGCAGAAAGCAAACTTGAAGGTGAGTACATTGGACTCATCCCGCATCGATTTGTCTGGCTATATCCTGATGACCTAATTAAGGAGGAGATTAGGTCGATTGATCGTATACACAATGTTCAGCTCTGGCGCAGCGATACTACGTTGCGCATTACATTTGATGAGTACGTGCCTGCTGCACTCTGGTGCACTGCTGTTGCAACAGAAAATTGTGTGTTTGTGGATGCTGCTGCGTATGCATTTTCAAGTGCGCCACGTTTAGATGGTGGTTCATTCCTACGCTTCATCACCACTGATAAGCCAGCTACAGTAGGTGAGATGATGCTGGACAAGGAAACTTATCACATTGCTCGAGAGCTCGAGCAGCTCCTGGCAACAAAGGGGTGGTTTGTGTCACAAATTGAAATTGATCAAGTCGGTGATGCTTTCTTGACCTTGGCGGAGGGTGGAGAATTGAAAACTGCACTTGATAGTTCCCCACAAGAAACAGTCGACAATCTTTTTGTTGTTCTCACGTCCAAAGAATTTACACACTTACGACCAGGCAATTTTGTCTATATTGATTTGCGTTTTGGCAATAAAGTTTTTGTAAAAGAAAAAGAAACCACCCCTGAGGGGGTGGAAGAGATAGGTCAGTACTCACCGCTTGATGAAGCGAGGGAGCTTGGCTCCGATGAGCATGGTCAGTAAGCTGATTTAACAGCCCGGTAAAAATGAAGTATGCGTAGGAGGCTTCACTACAGCCGCCAAGACCTTTACAGATCAGGTACAGCCAGAATGAGCCCAACGCAAAGGCTGCTGCAATGAAGGCAACCGCGAGGAAGAGCACTCCGAGCAAACGTTTCATGTTGGTAGCTCCTAAGAAACTTTGTTATTAATAACACAAAAAACATGTTTTGTAAAATAAGAGCCGCCCGATATTCGGGCGGCGTAGTGTTATCGTAGTCGAAGCCAGAAGCGCTTGAGTGCAGCAATGACCGTCACAAGCAGAAGTAAGTAGACGGCGGTATGGACAGGATGTGAGGCTTGGTTAGTCAGAGACTTTGCACTTCCAGGCAATTGTGTAATGGTCCAACACAAAGTTCCGAGACTGACTACAAGGAACAGGTCAGTGATGAGAATGAGATTCAAACGGCTTTTGGGCGACATGATGATCTCCGGTCGATTGTCTTCTAGTGTAATATCATGAGGTGATTTTAATGTAAAGAAACCGCCTAACAAGAAGGCGGTTTCAGACTCAGCAATGTCACTTAATTTCTTCTCTTTTTCATAAAATGCGTGTCTAACCAGGTATAGACCAGGTTGTTCCATTTCCAGAAAATCGTTTGACCTTCCCAAAATAGACAGTCTACAACACCGTATGCAGCCAGAGTAAAGCTGACGAGGCAGAGAGAAATCCAGATACCCAGGAGGCCGATGAGGATTACTCCAATAAGATAATTTACGAAGAGGTTACTCTGCGTGAGTGGTTCGAGGGGCAGGATCAGTAGACAGGCGAGTATTGACGAAAGTAGGGAGATGATGAGTACAACCAATCCCTTAATTGACTGCTCAATTCTGGTTGTGGTGTCCATGATTGCTTCCTTATAAAAAACATTCTGTCTACTACGATTGCATGTTTAGATACTTTTGGCAAAAAGCAAAAGGCGCCGACCTTTGGTCGGCGCCTTACATTTTCCGGCGAATTAAGCGCCAGCGTAGCTGCGGTTTCCAGCGTGGCACTATTGCCCAGAGGCAGCCGCAGTATATGTTGAGCACACCGCCCACAAAAACAAAGAGGCTAATGATGAGAATTCCGATATACGGAAGTGTCATATCAACCAAGCTCGCAATTCTGAGGATGTATTCGTTGGCTAATAGTTGTAAGACTCCCGTGCAGTACACCAGAATTCCTTGCCATCTGATAGTGGTGATTTTTTCTCCAAACTCATTATATTTTTCCAAGGTGCTCTCCTTGCAAATATTACTCCTGCCAGTACAATGCCACGACAATGAATTTTTGGCAAAAGTTACCAAAACCACTGCATGTTGTAGCGCCGATGGCAGATGTTACCGACGCAGCCTTTCGTCGGATGATTGCGAAGTATAGCGCGCACGAGCGAGCGGATGGTTTGGTGGGTGGGCCGGACGTGATGTGGACGGAGTTTGTGGCTGCTGACGGGCTCGTGCGCGCGACACCAGAAGGGAAAGAGAAGTTGATGGCTGATCTTATCTACGCCGAGGAAGAAAGGCCAATTGTGGCGCAGCTGTTTACGAGCAATCCCGAACATATGGAGTACGCAGCAAAGCTTTGTCGCGATTTAGGTTTTGACGGTATCGATATAAATATGGGCTGCCCTGACCGAGCGATTGAGCGCCAAGGCTGTGGCTCGGCCATGATTAAGACGCCAGATGTGGCACGGGAAATTATTCGTGCCGCGAAGCGTGGTGCGGGCGATATTCCGGTGACGGTAAAAACCCGCGTGGGGTATGGACATGATCAGCTTGAGGAGTGGCTGCCGGTTCTTCTAGAAGAAGAACCGGCAGCCGTGACTATTCATGCACGGACAAGAAAAGAAATGAGTAAAGTACCAGCGCAGTGGGAGCGGGTGAAGCGAGCGGTGGAGATTCGTGATGCGCTTAAGTCGGAAGCACTGATTTTAGGGAACGGTGATGTGTTGTCGCTTGATGATGCGCGCCGGAAAGCGGAGCTTTCCGGCGCTGATGGTGTGATGATTGGCCGCGCCCTATTTGGCAATCCATGGTTTTTCCATCCGACCAAACGCCTGCCAGTACGACTCACTGCTTTGCCAACTGCCGGCGTAGACCGTGATACGATTCATGAGCAAGATACAGCCGACGAAACTCTTGAATACATTACGCTAGAGGAGCGACTGCGGGTAATGGTGGAGCATACGAAGCTGTTTGCAGAATTGCTACCGTTTAAAAATTTCTCCGTGATGAAGAAGCACTACAAAGCGTACGTGAACTCATTTCATGGTGCGGCGGAACTGCGCGCAGAACTGATGGAGCAAAACACGCCGGAAGAGATTGAGATGGTGGTCGAGCGGTTCCTTTCGACTACAGACTGTGCATAGTGCACGTGCGAATATTGTGTAGCGCTGTACACTAGATAGTGATGAATGAGGTGTTACACGCAAATATATTTTTCCTGATTGCGAGTATTGCGACGGTGGTATTTTGTATTTTTATTTGTTTCATTTTGTTTCATGTACTCAAGATTGTGGCGAGTCTTCGTCGTATCATTGAGCGAATTGAAGCGGGAAGTGAAGCAATTGCGCAAGATATGGCACATGTGCGCGAGCTTGTAGCAGGCGGCGGCATTATTGCTCGGGTGGGACGCTTCTTCATGGGGTCTACGCGCGGTCGCAGAAAAAGTCGTTCGTACGATGATGAATAATTTTAATACTAAGTACTATGGCAGCAAAAAAGAAAGTAGTGAAGAAAGTGGAAGAAATGACTCCGGCTCAGAAGATTGGCGTGGGTGTTGGTCTGACTGCAGCTGCAGTAGCAGCCGCTGGTGCCTATTTCCTTTATGGCAGCAAAAATGCTGCTAAGAATCGAAAGACCGTAAAGAGTTGGGCACTCAAGGCTAAAGCAGAAGTGCTCGAGAAGCTTGAGGATGCAAAAGAAATGACTCGTGAAGAGTATGAAGAACTTATCGCGGCAGTCGCCGGCACGTATGCTGGTGTGAAGTCGGCTACCAAATCTGATTTGAAGGAGTTCAAGTCAGAAATGCTCGATCACTGGAAAACAATCGAAAAGATGGCGAAGCCAAAGAAGAAGGCGGCGAAAAAGGCTGTAAAGAAAGCCGTGAAGAAAGTTGCCAAGAAGGTAACAAAAACTGCGAAGAAGGCAGAAAAGAAAGTTGCGTAAGCTATGCACAGAAAAACCGGCGCGGGCCCTTTGGGCCCGCGCCGGTTTTGTATCATAGTAGTATGAAACGACTGCTTGTAGCCTTTTTCCTTCTCGCTGCTTTGGTGGTTGTTAGTGATCCTTCCAAAATAAAAGCATCGACCCCAGTTCCGCTCGCGGCGGCGGAACGAGCAGTGGTCACCAAGATGGTTACGCCTGCCGTAAGTGCTAAAGCGTACACGGTATTTGATGTGACAACGGGAGAGATTTTGCTATCTAAAGACGCAGACGAAGAACTACCAATTGCTTCAGTCACCAAGCTTTTTACTGCTGCCGCTGCGCTCGAACTGTCGCCTGATGAGGAGGTTGTTGTTTCAGCGGCTGATGTGGCCACTGAAGGGCGGGCCGGCAAGCTCAAAGCTGGTGATGAATATAGTGTTCACGAGCTCCTCTTTCCGCTCCTCTTGGAGTCTTCCAACGATGCTGCAGCTGCACTCTCGCGTGTGACTGGGCCGATTGCAGTCGGCTCGCATTCGCTCGCCGACACCTCTGGCCTCTCCGACGCCAATATCGCCTCAGCTCGAGAGCTAGCGACGGCGGTACGTGAGTTGTACTTCACCAAGCCACACCTCTTCGATATCACCAAGCTTTCGCAAAAAGTAGGGGAGTACACCGGCTGGATCAATAACTCTCCGGTGCGAGACTTACCCGGCTACCAAGGTGGCAAGCATGGCTATACAGTGGCCGCGGGCCGTACTTTGGCAGCTATTTTTAGTGAGGATGCACTCCAAGGTCGGACAGTCGGCTATATTGTACTTGGTAGCGATGATGTGCGTAGTGATGTGGAGCTGCTGCGGGCGAGCGTGGAGGAGGCGGTACGACTGCAGTAAAATTTGCTATACTGTGTGCCATGTCAGTCACTGCAGCACTCTATCGTAAGTATCGTCCGCAAAGCTTTGCCGACGTTCGAGATCAAGATCATATCGTTTCTGTTTTAGAAGGCGCTATCAAGAAAGGGGAAATTCCCCACGCAATGCTCTTTTCAGGCACGCGCGGTACCGGAAAGACCACCTTGGCAAGACTCTTTGCTAAGGCGATTGGTACGTCGGATATAGACTTGTATGAAATCGACGCTGCTTCAAATCGTGGTATCGACGATGTGCGTGAACTCAAGGAAGCCGTGCACACGCTCCCGTATGAGTCCGAACACAAGGTGTACATTATCGACGAGGTGCATATGCTCACCAAGGAGGCCTTTAACGCACTCCTTAAGACTCTTGAAGAGCCGCCGGTGCATGTCGTTTTTATTCTCGCAACTACCGAGGAGGATAAGCTACTGGATACCATTCTGTCTCGCTGTCAGGTCTTCCGCATGCACTCACCGTCGCGTGCTGTTTTGGCTGCCACGGTGACTGACGTAGCAGCGAAAGAAGGCTTTACACTAAGTCCTGACGCAGCGGACATGATTGCGCTCGCAGCCGACGGCTCATTTCGTGACGCGCTTGGCGTGACACAAAAGGTAATTATGGCTTCTGGTGACGCGATTGGCAGCGTGGACGAAGTTGCGGCTATTATTGGTGCGCCAAAGACTGCAATTATGACTTCACTGCTTGAAGCCTTGCATACCAAAGACAGAGCGACTGCTCTAACGGCGGTAGGAGAGGCGGTTGAGAGCGGAGTAGACATGAAGCTCTTTGTTCGCTTGCTTCTCGAGCAAGTACGGGCGATTATGCTGATTCGTAACGTACCTGCTAAAAAGGACGCTATTCTAACTGCTTTTGGTGAGGATGTGCGCGAAAAGCTCGCGTTGTACGCAGGCGGAGCTTCTCCAATTAACTCTCATGCCCTTTTGCGTCTCTTAGAGGCAGCCGAATTAGTGTCTCGCTCGCCGATTCCACAAGCACCGCTTGAGATTGCATTGATAGATATTGCCGAGAAATAGTATGGAGATTTATTTTGTGCGCCATGGGCAGACTGATGGCAATCTTTCTCGTCGTCATCAGATTGATACTACAGAACTCACGTTTACCGGTCGCGAGCAGGCCGTGGCAGCCGCTAAAAAAATTAAAGCGCTTGAACCGACACATATTATTACCAGCTCACTCGTGCGCGCGATTGAAACGGCGCGGGAAATCGGCAACGAGTGCTCTATGGTGCCGGAGGTTTCTGGTCACTTCGTAGAAATCATCCGCCCGGACAGCATGGTTGGTGTACATCATTTTAGTTTTACATCACTGTGGTTTTATGTGCAGTGGTATTTTGGAAGAGATACAGCCAAGACACTCGGTGGAGAATCATACAGAGATTTACGCAATCGGATTGAACGAGCCAAGTCTGCCCTCGCGGAGTTGCCTCAAGATGCACGGGTGGTGGTGGTCTCACACGGCGTGTTTATCAATTTCTTTTTGATTCATATGTGTGATGGGCGTTGGATGTCGCCACTTCGAGCCTTGCGGGCACTTAAGAGTATTCTCCATATGCCCAACACTAAAATTACAAAAATATCTTATGACCCAGCAGTGTCAGATAATGTTTGTGCTTGGGCTGTCGATAGATAGCTTGAAAGTTCTCAAATTTCTGGCAGTATAGTGCCACTGGGGCGAAATTGCTTCGCAATTTCGCCCCGCCAAACAAATTGCCAGATCGTCTAATGGAATGAAATCACAGATTTCATTCTTGGCCAGCGCTCGGAACATGAATATAAGCAAGCTCATATTCAGTTCCTCGCTTGACCAAGTCAGGACTACCGTCCTCTCATTAGGCGACCAGGCAGCAAAGTAAACTTTGCCCGATCGTCTAATGGTAGGACTCTGGTTTCTGGCACCAGCTATCGAGGTTCGAATCCTTGTCGGGCAGCTCGCTAATTTATCCTTATTTATCAATACTAAAATATAGCACCATCAGGACTGTGGAACTTTTGGTATACTTAAGTTATGAATGAAAATATTCCAACAAACGAAGGTAATGTTGAAAAGTTTCCAAACGAGCGGGAGATTTTAAATCTTTTCGAGGAAATTATCGGTGGCGATTTTGAAATATCTCGACAGCTAGAAGATGAAGGTGGTTTGTATATACTCGAAGTACGTACAAAAGATGAGATTGGTGACGTGGTTCAGTACAACTACATACGAGCAGGTAAGTATCCAGAGGGGAGCTCCTCAGAGACGGTGATTGATGTGATTTATTATGATGGTGACATTCCTGTTGGTGGACACCCTGTGAAAAAGTACAAAGAGGGTGTTTGGGTAGATGAAGTTTAAGACAGTAAAAAAGTTCGAACATTGTTCCAAACAGCCAGTACTCTCTCAGCCGTCCACGTGGCTGAACGTAAGGGGTCACGACAGCGTTTGATGCGCAGGTAGTCGCCCAGACGAATATAAAAAACTTTCTTAAGTCACCTTCAACAGCAAAGTTTTGCATGTCGGATATGGAAGATTTGGGCGACGACCAAGTAATTCGGTTGTAAATAATGTGCTATTCTTTTTCTAATGAAGCCAGAAGATATCGAGTCTGAAAACAGATTAAAAAAGCACTTTACTGAAGTGACCTCATTGTCAAAGTATTTGACTTTATTATTATTCATCGCTATGCCATTTATAGGTGGTTGGGTTGGATATGCTTACGCTCCAGAAAAAGTAGTTGAGGTAGAAAAGGTAGTGATCAAGGAGGTGTCAGTGGAGGTTCCTGTAACTGATATTGTGTCGGATGGAGGCATGGTGAAGGAAGACGCTTATGATTGGTGTATCCGAAATGGTGGTGTCGACAGGACATTGAGTTTTAATGCTCCCAAAGTGTGTATTTTAAAAAATAAGGCATACAAATTTAACTGTGTCAGCAACAATAAATACTTTGTTATTCAAAACAGCGTAAGTGGAGGATATGCAAATATCGTTGTTAAGCAAAAAGGTTCGTCGGAGCAAATCTTCCCTTGCGAGTATTCTGTTGATGCTGGTGATTTTGTAATAGAGAGTGAGGGCCCGGACTATCTTTTTGCATTGGAAGGTAACCACCTGCTCGTTGATAGTGGTACCGGACCTGCTCCTCGAGGTCTGACGGTCTATGATCTTCTTACTGAGACAAAAGTTTTCGACGATTCTTACTTGGGTCCAGTGGGTATCAAAGACGGGCAAGTAACCTACTGGACCACTTCTGCTACCGAAGCTTCAGAAAGCAATTGTCCTGAATATTCTGAGATAAATAATAATTATTTGACGCCTGCTATTGATGATCATGTTATGCTTGATTTGGCGACTTTGTCTAAGATTAAATTGGGAGACAGTAGGTGTTCAGCACGACAATAGTCCCAACTTCATCCCAAACAGCCAGCACTACAACTCTCTTCACGCGCAGCGGCAAAATGGGTAGAATAGACGCATGTTGTTTTTTTATTTGCAGGAGATTAATTTCGCGCTTGCGCTTGGAGGCTTGGCGTTGCTGACCGCGACCATGCTCCTCTACGTCGATTTTTTTGTTTATAAGGGCAAATATTTTGCTGCAAAGCTTAGGCGGTGTCTCTGGTACATTCCGATGTTTATCACGGTGACTTCGGTCGCACTGTCGCTTCTGTACTCGGAGTATTTTGGGTTTGTGCCGTGTTCGCTTTGTTGGTTGCAGCGCATTGCGATTTATCCGCAGGCGCTCCTGTCAATTATGGCTCTTAAGGTTAGGGATACTGTGTATTTTCCGTTGTATGGAATTGGGTTGTCGATTTTTGGTTTCTTGGTGGCTGCCTACCAGTACATGTACCAGATGATACCGAAAGAAAAACTAGAGTCTGGAGTTTTGCCGTGTCTGGTAGACGGAAGCGGAGCAGACTGTGCAGAAAAGATTATTAACGAATTTGGGTTTGTGACATTTCCGTTTATTTCAGCGGTTACGCTGGCGTTTCTCATTGTAGTATATCTGTATCTGCGAAAATTTGGTGAGGTGAAAGGAGGGTAAGACTGGAACGGGCCAGCTGTCGCGTCAGTAGATAAGCCTGGCATCAATCTCTGGTATACTTTTTGTAATGAATAAGATTAGCGAACAAGCAGCGCGAGTGGAAGCGGAGATTAAAAAGCTTGAGGCTATGGGTGGTTCGATCACAGGTATGGGGAAGCAGGTGCGTGATTCGGTGTTTGCGCGCTTCCCGGTAGTGTTTGTTCTTCTGTCGACTTTTGGTTTGGTGGCGACTTTATACGGGTTTGAGAAAGTGATTGATGAAGTTGATTTCTTTGCGGAACACCCGTTTATGATTTTGCTCGCTGGATTGATTTCGCTTGCGCTTACCGGAACGCTTTATAAAAAATTGAATTAAACTTTAGTTTCCTGCAGCGTTGCTTCGCGTTGGCTCTGGTATAGTAGAGGAGTATGGAACAAAAACATTACATTTGCCTTGGCGGATGCCGTGGTGTGTCAGAACATCCGGGGGTGTGCCAGGCGCCTGATTGTGAGAATCATCAGCACGAACTTATCGAATGTCACTGTACTGATGGGTTGCATAATAATTTTGAACCAGTCGAGTCGGATGTTGAATAGCAAAAACGGGCCCTGGGCCTGTTTTTGTTTGACTGAAAGTGATGGAGGTCGTACGCTACGTGGATGAATAAAACTGATGGCGGTGAACGAACTATCTGGGACGTGGTGGTAGTAGGTGGTGGGCCAGCGGGGATGATGGCGGCGGCAACAGCCGCCGCCTCTGGTGCCTCGGTGCTCCTCTTGGAAAAGAATAATCGCTTAGGCAAGAAGCTCTCCATTACTGGTGGAGGACGGTGTAATATCACCAACAATAAGCCAGTTGTGCGCGACATGCTGGCGTCATATAAAGATGAAGGTAAGTTTCTGTTTTCTACCTTTTCGCAGCATGGTGTTGTGGAATCGCTGGCGTGGTTTTTGGATCGCGGCATGGCTGTAAAAGAAGAAAACGAAGGGCGCTTGTTTCCGGCAAGCGAATCAGCCGAAGACGTGTGTCGATTACTGGAAACGGAATTGCAGAAGCAGGCGGTGGCCGTGCTTTCAAATCAGACGGCACTTCGTATCTCTAAGAATCAGGTTGAGCAACACTTTGTCGTTGAGACAGAGGCAAATGTATTCCAGGCAAAACGGTGTGTGCTTGCCACTGGTGGCTATGCTCGCCCTGATACTGGTTCGACGGGTGATGGTTTTCTTTGGTTGCAGTCCTTTGGGCACACGATTCACAAAAATAGCGGCGCTTTGGTGCCAGTAGTGCTTCGCACTGTTTGGACAAAGTCACTCAGCGGTCTCACACTGCCGGAAGTGGGGGTGAGCGTATGGGTGGATGGAAAAAAACAGTTTGCCAAAACCGGGCGTGTGCTTTTTACACACGTTGGTCTCTCTGGTCCGCTTATTTTAAACATGAGTAAACAAATCGGTGATTATCTGTCTGAGGGCTCGGTAGAGCTTCGATTCAATTTGTTTCCCGGTGTCGATGCTGGTGTGCTGAAATTACAGCTCACAGAATTACTGACGTCAAACAAAAAGCTGCAGAACGCTTTGGCGGAAGTGCTTCCGGCTCAGCTGGTGCGAGGGTTGCTTGGTGAGCTTGGTATTGACGGTGAAACACCGTGCCATAGTGTCGAGCGGGAAGTGAGAGGGTTGCTGTTGCAGGCGTTCCAAAGCATGCCGCTTGTGGTGGATGGACTGCTCGGAGAAGATAAGGCGATTGTTTCTTCAGGTGGAGTGGAGTTAACTGAAATCGACTTCAAAACCATGTCATCAAAATTGATACCAGGGCTGCATGTGGTGGGAGATCTTTTGAATATCAACCGACCGTCTGGTGGGTACAGCTTGCAGTTGTGCTGGAGTACTGGGTATGTGGCAGGGCTGCATGCGGCAAGGGGGTGAGAGTTTGGTACACTATAGAATATGTCCGCTCGAGTTTCACAAGGTGTAGTGCACAGAGTGCCGAACGATATGCGGGTAATGCTGACGTCGGCACCGGAAGTGTTGACGGCTTGGAATAAGCTCACGCCACTGGCGCGCAACGAATGGATTTGTTGGACAACTTCGGTAAAGAAGGCGGAGACTAGGGCGCAGCATATTGAGCGAGTGCGAGCTGATATGTTAAAAGGCAAACGTCGGCCGTGTTGTTGGCCAGGGTGTCCGCATCGATAGCAAAAGCCGGCAAACGCGCAGCGTTTGCCGGCTTTTGCTATACTAATAGTATATGAAGTGGGCAGCTGCATTAATCGGACTATTTTTCTTAGGAGGCATTCAACTAGGTTTGTTTGTGTTGTCTGTCGACAGGGGCGAAATGAGCGCGGGTGAGAGTGATTGCCCGTTCATGGCTAACCATGAAGTGTGGTGTCCGATGGATTTGTTTGATCACATAAGTGCCTGGCAGGCTAACTTCGTTACTTTAGTACCATCGGTTATGGTATTTTTCGGACTTGTTACGGTTGGGGTGTTGCCACTTTTTTTAATCTCAGTAATCAGGCCCGATTCTCCAAGACAGGTTTCCCCCACGGCACGTCACTGGCGAGATATTCATAATCCTCTTAGGGAGCTGTTTGCTAGCGGTGTTTTACATCCTAAGGTGTACCTACAATCTTAGTTTATTTTTTAAAGGATAACTAAGAGAATATGAAATACATAGTAAGTATTATTGTAGCTGCGTTTATTATTGGTGGCGCTGTCATGCTTTCAAAGCAAGCGCCAAGAGAATTGCTCTATGGTGTTGAGGAAGGGAGAATGGAACTGTTTGACGAACATGACGTACCTTTGGTACAGCCAACAGAAGTCGTAGAGCTCAAAGATGGTGACGCGTTTGATTTGACGGCTTCAATTGTGAAGCAGGAAGTTGGTAATCGAGTAGTAAAGCGTTTGGCATACAATGGACAGATTCCAGGGCCGGTCATTAAGGTAGAAAAGGGTGCAAAAGTGACTATTAATTTTACGAATAAAATTGACATGGATACCGCACTTCATTCGCACGGATTGCGCGGTGATTGGAAAATGGATGGGGCGGTACCGATAACCCCACCGGTCGCAATCGGCAAATCGTTTTCGTATGAGCTCGAATTCCCCGATGCTGGCGTGTATTGGTATCATCCACACGTGCGAGAAGATTACCAGCAAGAGCTCGGTCTCTATGGGAATTTTATTGTGGAGGAGGAACAGTATTGGAACCAAGTGGCAGCAGAAGAATATCTGATTGTGGACGATATTTTAGAAGACGGGAGATTTTATAGCGACGTGATCACCAATACGCTTATGGGTCGGTACGGTAACAAGTTGCTCATAAATGACCAGGCTGACTATGAACTCTCCGTTTCTGCTGGTAATGTAACAAGACTTTTTATTACCAACGTGGCCAATACTCGGACTTTCGACCTAGCGTTTCCTGGTGCTGAAGTGAAGAAGGTGGGTGGAGATTTGGGTCGGATTGAGCATGAGGAGTTGATAAGTCATCAGATAATTGCGCCAGCTGAGCGATATGTGCTTGAGGTGGTGTATGCGGAGCCAGGTGAATACATCATTGAACATCGTGGTCAGTTACTTGGTAAGGTTGCTGTGAGTGAGTCACACGAAGGTGTGTCTGATGACTTTTCTGTGCTTAGAGATAATGTAGATGATTATGCGGCTATTCGTACAAATTTTGCTTCGTATTTGGGAGCAGAGCCAGACAAACAGCTTCGTCTTACCATGCACATGAAAGGCATGGGCGGCGGAATGATGAGTGGCGGAATGATGAGTGGCGGCGAAGGGGTAGTGAATCTGATGGGCATGGAGATGACTCACGAACAAGCAGTAGAGCATTGTGAGATGATGCCGCAAATGGCTGGCTGCGAGCCGTATTTAAGTGCTGAAGGTCATGTAAGCGACGGTATCGAGTGGGAAGATACTATGCAAATGATGAATAATACAAGTACAGATGAAACGCTTGAATGGGTGATTGAAGATACTGCTACCAAGCTCCAGAATGAAAAGATTGACTGGCAATTTAGAGCGGGAGATATGGTAAAAGTGCGGGTGTATAACGATCCAGAAAGCATGCATCCAATGCAGCATCCGCTACACTTCCATGGCCAGCGTTTTGTGGTGTTGGCGCGTGATGGTGCTCCAAATGATAATCTGCAGTGGAAGGATACGGTCTTAATTCCGCAAGGTCAGACTGTCGATCTCTTGGTGGATATGAGCAATCCTGGCAACTGGATGGCGCACTGCCACATTGCTGAACATTTACATGCCGGCATGATGTTTCAGTTTAAGGTTGAGTAGGTAGGTTTGCTCAAAAGCCGGCAAACGCGCAGCGTTTGCCGGCTTTTGTAATACTACTCATCATTTCGTGTAGTAATATCTAGAGAAATGCAGTCTTTCTTTAATTACTAATCTGCCAACCGTTACAATACGTTGGCAATAACGAATCGTATGAAATTATTCTCTTTTATTGGACGCTATAAGTGGTATGTCGGTACGGTGGTCATCATGGCTGGCGGGCTTTATTTTTATAATCAGGACACCACTGATACAGAAGCAGTCACTAATTTCTACGTTGTAGATACCGTTGAACGTGGTGAGGTGACGTCAGGTATTCAGACCACGGGTGATATTGTAGCTGCTCAGAAGCTTGATATTGATGTGTATAAGCAGCTGAGTCGAATCGATGAAGTAAATGTCCAAAATGGTAGTCATGTCGAAGTCGGAGATGTCTTGCTGTCTTTTGATAAGAGTGATGCGTATGTAGATACACAGTCAGCGCGTGTGGCGGTGGCTGAAGCGGCACTCGCACTTGAGGAAGAGCAGGCAAGTGCCGTGACACCAAGTACACAAATTCGCACGAAAGAAAATCAAATTGCTGGCTATGAAAAAACTATCAGTGACGCTACGGCCGACATTGCTGATGCGTATGTGGACTTTTTGAACGAGGATTTGGAAGTGGTAGCGCATCCAGATAAGGCAGCTGTGTTATCGGAGCGCACCGAGCCGCAACTGTCTGGGCGGTATGTCAGCAATATTGAAGGAGTGTACGTGATTGAAGTGTATGGTTCTGGTGCAGATTCTGGGTTTTCGTATCGACTCTCAGGTCTTGAGACAGCGACAGAGGAAGTGATATTTGGAAAAGCAATGGATATCGGAACGCGTGGACTGAAGGTGACATTCCCAAGTGGTACTAAAAATGGTGATAAGTGGATTATATATGTGCCTAATAATCGAATCGCAACGTATAGCGAAGCCAAGAAAGATTATGAGGACACAGTGGCGAACCTCAGGAAGACCATTGCCGATGCGGAAGTGAGTCTTGCTAATGCCAAGCAGGAGCTGGTTGACCTCGAGCGGACAGATGCTTCTAGCTATCGCGACCTTAGTGTTGAGCAGGCTGAAACTGCCTTGGCAGAAGCTCGTCAGCGACTTAGTCAGAATTACGACGTGGTGCAGGAGCGCGATATTGTGGCGCCGTTTGCTGGAACGGTCGAAGGGATGGAAAACGTCGTGGAGGGTGCTACACCAACGGGTGGTACGAGCGATAGCATTAGTCTCGGTACGCTCATTTCAGATGAATTTCTAACTACGTTCACACTCGGTGCTAGCGATGTGTCTAAGATTGCAGTCGGACAGCGGGTAAAGGTGACGGTGACATCATTCACAAGCCAGCCAGTCTTTGAAGCGACAATCACGCAGATTAGCTCACTGCCAGAGTCTAGTGGCGTGGCGCAGTATGAAGTGCAGGCACTTCTAGACTACGATCGTTCGTCATCAGAAGTGATCCTTAGAGAGGGTATGCTTGCCGATATTGAGATTGTCGAAGAGGAAAGTGTTGATGCACTTCGTATTCCAACTACCGCGATTACCTATGAGCAAGGCGTGCCGATGGTGACAGTAGTGGATGAACTCACTGAGCAGCAACAGCAGCAGGTTGCGCGCATGGGCATTGTTCGTACTGATGGCACACCTGTAGCGACCTACGATGTGGAGGTGGAGACGGGCATTGTTGGTCAGTATTACACCGAAATTATCAGTGGACTTGATGAGGGTGTGGTCATTGTGTCGTCGTCGCTAGCAGAATCGACGGACACTAGCTCAGCAGTGCAGCAGGCCGGCTTTGGTCCAGGTCGAAATAGCGGCGGTGCGCCACCGAGTAACTAATCTTCCACCTGCGTATGAGTACACAAAAAACAGTCGTGGAGCTCAAGGATATCTCTAAGAGTTTCTATTTGCAGGGTGGCACTGAAATTCCAATTCTCCATAACATTGATTTGAAAGTGGAAGGCGGTGACATGATTGCGATTCTTGGTCCATCTGGTTCGGGGAAATCGACGCTCATGAACATTATTGGCGGTCTCGATATTGCTACGAGCGGCGAGTATTACTTTGACGGGCAGCTCGTAAATAACATGTCTTCAGATGAGCTGGCAGAACTTCGCTCCACAGACATTAGCTTTATTTTTCAGTCGTTTCATTTGCTGCCGGGGAAGACGGTGTATCAAAATGTGATGTTGCCGCTCATTTATCAGCGCTCATTTACCGGCGACTTTGATGAGTATATTCGCCAAGCGCTCACGCAGGCAGATCTCGATGAGCAGCATTGGCACAAACGACCCAATCAACTCTCGGGTGGTCAGCGACAACGCGTCGCGATTGCGCGAGCGCTCGTAGCTCGGCCAAAATTGCTCTTGGCCGATGAGCCGACGGGTAACCTCGACTCGAAGACGGGCGAGAATATTATTGATTCACTCAATGTACTGAATGAAAAATTTGGTACTACTATCGTGATGGTGACGCACGATGATTCTTTGACCGAAGTGGTGCATCGCGTGATTAATATTAAAGACGGACGTGTCTTTGAAACGAAGGGTAATAAATAGATATGAAAAATCGTTTCTTAATTTCTGAGTCATTCCAAGCTTTACGAAGCAATCCGTTGCGGTCGTTTTTGACGGTGATTGGTATTGTGGTTGGGATTTTTTCGGTCACTGCCATGCTGGCGCTTGGTGAAGGTCTGTCGTCAAACGTGATGGATAGATTCAGTTCCTTTGCTTCTGGAGACCTAACCGTATCTGGTGATATCGGCTACGCTGACTTTGCCTGGATGGAAGAACAGCCGTATGTAAAAAGTGCCTTGGCATCGAAGTCAGTAAATGGCGCAGAGGTGATTGCCTTTGGTGCTGATTTTTCACCAACACTGCAGATTGTGATTGGTGACTATGAGGGAGTGCAAAATTACGATGTGGTCGAGGGTGAGGTATTTGATTTTACTGACCCAAGCTATGGCGAGTCGGTGGTGGTTGTGTCGGATGGTTTTGCTGATACGGTGCTGGAGGAGACAGGCTACTCCGTCCTGGGTGAGGAGATTACTATTAGCGGGAGTAAGTACACCGTGATTGGCGTCATTGAGTCGAGCTCAATGATGTTTACGCGGGGGGATGGTCTTATGCTGGTACCGTATGATCGTGCAGTTGGTACACTCACAAGTACGAAGTACTTTTCTTCGGTAGCGATTTTGCTTGAAGACGCAACCTACTATGAAATCGCGGGGCAGCATATCCTTGAGTCGCTTAATGCGTCTCGGCAGCTTGCAGACGATAGTAGCGACATGTTTAGTGTTGAGACGGCGCAAGCATTTATTGAAAGTGCGGAGGAGACTACGCAGATGATTAGTCTGTTCTTGGGAATTGTTGGTGGGATTGCGCTCTTTGTCGGCGGTATCGGCACTATGAATATGATGCTTACTACCGTGACTGAGCGTACGAAAGAGATTGGGTTGCGCAAGGCGGTAGGTGCGCGTGACCGCGATATTATGCTTCAGATACTCATTGAGTCGGTAGTGCTGACTGGCTTTGGTGGCCTTATCGGTATCTTACTTAGTCTGGGGGCTGGTAAACTGGCCAATCAGGTCTTTGCTGATAGTGATCTCATTACGGTACTTGTGAATACCCAGGTGATTGCGATTGCCGCGATTGTATCGCTTTTGGTGGGTGTGGTCTTTGGGCTGTACCCGGCACGCAATGCTTCGCGCCTCCAGCCGGTGGATGCCTTGCGGAGCGAATAGGGGTTAGACAGATTTTGTCATATCACGTATAACGTAGCGAGGTTGGTAAGATCTTCTAGGAGGAAGTCATGTCGAAACTGTTACCGGTTGCGTTTGATTGTGATGATGTTGGGTTTGAGCTCAATCGACCATTGGCATATTGGCTGATGCGGCAGTACGGTACAAACATTTTGTATGAAGATATTTATGATTTTAATCTCATCCAAGTGTTTGGTATCGAGTACAATGAGCTCGTTAAGCGCATTCGACTGTTTTGCCTGCATTACTGGAGGCAGCAGCTACCCATGCGCGGTGCTGCTGTGGCGCTCAGACGACTGCAACAATACATCGTACCGCACATGGTGACCGCGCGCTGTGACACGTTGCGCGACTGCACTATGGGAATGCTTGATTTGCATTTTAGGGGAATGTTTAAAGAGCTCCATATGACCAATGGCTTCGGGGCTAAAAATCCTGACCGGTATCGCTCGAAACTGACGGTTTGCCGGGAAATCGGCACGACGGTGTTGGTGGATGACAGCCTTGGTCACGTGGCTGATTTTGCCGGAAGGTCAGAAATGACAATGCTCTTGCCTGATCATCCTTGGAATCAATCAAAAACCTTGCCGTTTAACGTGATTCGCTGTGGTAACTGGCGTCAGCCGGGATCACAGTGGGTGCACGTGGAGGCCGAGCTTCGGCGTTTGATTGGAGTGGTGTAGTGCGGGCGGCCCGAAGGGCCGCCCTTTATTTTGCTAGATGCTCTGACGAGGGTGCTTCAGTATTTAAAAAGATTGCAGGATGAGATTTCGCTGCTATACTGCGACTAGTTATTCTGTTCATTTTCACTTTTGTCAAATGAGGAGACGTTCATGAAAGAGCTTAGTCTTGAAGCGGTGCGCCCGAAGCGTCCCGAAAATGTGTTTCCTGTCTTGCTGTCGCCTGACATTATCGGAGTGTTGCGGCAAGGTCGATCAACTATGAGTGAGTCGCATCTGGAAGACCTGACACTCAGTATTCGTAAACTGGGCCAGAAGACACCGGGGTTGATTGTGGCGCTTACCGCTAATCAGGCGAAGAAGTACCTCAATCGGGTAAACAAAATGTGGGGCGTTCGACATCATATGAGTGAATTTACGCCAGTGCCGGTAAAAGAGAAGGGTGGTGAAATTTACTACTTTTTCTTGGTTGCAGGTCATCAGCGTCTGTGTGCGGTAAAAACTGTCGGCGGGGAGTATTTGGCAGACCTGCAATTTGGAGGGGATTTTCTGGAATTGCTGCAGTTGCAGTATCACGAAAATACCCACGAAGCGCTCTCGCAGGATGACGAAGCTCGTTTCCTAACACTGTTGTGGTGGGAATACCAGCGACAAAATCCGGTCATGACCATGACCAGCTTTGCAAACGAGTTTCGCTCCACACCGGAAAAAGTACGTAAAGCGATTCGTTTTGCATCATTGCCGAAGTCACTCCAGCAGCAGATCTTCCCCAACGCTCAATTCAAAAAAGGTGTTGCGTACGGCATGTTGTGCGAACTCGCTCGGCTTCAAGAGGCGCGCGAAGAGCACAGTGTTCCATACACCGAGGTTGAGCTGCAAAGCATGCTGTACGCTATGGTTGTGCAGTACAAGACCGTTAAGCAAGCTGCTGCGTTTGTAAGCGAGCAAATCAGAGGATTGCAGGCACAGTGCAGTCTCTTCGAGCTCGTTCCGAGCGAGGCGCTTGTTGGTGCGCAAAAGACTGTCAGAACCGGTCTGGAGCGTGAGCTCCGCGTCGGGAATGAGCATCTTACGTTGGTCGCGACCTTGCACGAGGGTGGTGTGCCTCGTATTGCTGCCAGCGGTAGTACGGTTTCGGCGGTGCATACAGTACTCAATACGGCAGAAGAACTGGCTCCTCGAATCATCGATGGTCTAAGGGGCGCCAAGCGGGCAGCGACAGTCCGTGAGCGATTGCAGTCGTGAGGTATTTATAAAGGGCGCCCGAAGGGCGCCCTTTTTATATCTAGACAAAACATAAAAAATATTGTATTTTCGCAGCAGTTATGTGAAGTTCTTGAGGAGAATGAAATGGGTGTTGTATACACATGGGACGAGATTAAAAATCTGCGTCTTCCAGCAGATGGTATTCATGACGATGTGGCTGCCAAGTTGCGAATGGAGTTGCCGCAGGTTGATGGTGTTTGCTGTGCTACTTTCTACGGATCGTACATTCATGGTGATTTTAATCGCTTGCGGAGTGATATGGATTGCTTCGTTCTCTTTAAAGCGGGGATGCATGGCGAACCGTTTGCGTCACTTCGCATGCTTACAGAGTGGGCGGCGGCACGCAATGTACGCCTTGCCTTCACTCCGTGCAATACAGCTTTTGTGCAAACATTGGCGCATCGGGTGGGCCCTCAGTTTTACCGTCACCTTGTGTACGGTTTTGAAAATGGAGGAGTCATCTGCGGTGATTTCAGTGAGTATGTTTTCTCAACGGAGTCGTCTTGGTCTGAGCTGATTAGTTACTTGCGAGCCAAGTACTACAATCTCACAGAAATGTGCACGCGGTATTCAGTTTTGTCTGATGCTGAAAAAGCGTGTTTTCTGCAGAAAGTCATCGAAGCTCCCATGCATGTGGCGCGCGGGGTGGTGGAACGTCGCCTCTCTCGCCGAATAGGTCCCAAAGTGGCTGTGCTCAACGCCTACCAAGCGCAGATGCCCAGTGACCTGTTTGTGCTTTTGGTCAATCTATTGCAGTTGGACTCGGAATACTCTGCTTGTGTACAGGACGCACTTATCGTAAAGGCCGATGAGCTGCATTATAGAAATGTGCTTGCGCAAATCTTTGCTCAGACGGAAAAGACAATCGCGTTCATCGCTCAAAACCTGCTCCTCCTCGACGATGAGCACTAAACCCGCCACGGCGGGTTTTCTTTTGTCCGTGCAGTGATTTTTAGGTTTTTGTGCTATGGTAATGAAAACAAACGTTTTACATATGATGCAAGAGGTTAAAGAAAAGATTCGTCAGGCAATTGTTGCATGGCTGGTTGAAGCCGGAGTGGATGCGCCACAGGTGGTTTTTGAGCGGGCGGCTCAGCCAGAGTTTGGCGAGTACGCTTCAAATGCGGCTATGCGTTACGCCAAGCAGCTAGGCAAAAACCCGCTCGAACTAGCAGAAACGCTCGCGGTTCATTTAGAATCTTTGTCTATTCCCGGGCTCATGACTGCTGAAGCGGTGCGTCCAGGTTTTTTGAATTTGCATTTTAGTCCGGAGGTTAAGATTGGACAAGTCGGTACTATTCTTGAACGACGTAGCGCATTTGGCAGCAATGAATCACACCTTGGTGAGAAATGGGTCATTGAGCATACCTCACCTAATCCAAATAAAGCCATGCATATTGGCCACCTACGTCTCAATCTAGTCGGCATGGGTATTGTGCAGCTCATGAAAGCGGCCGGGGCGGAAGTAATTGCTGACGCGGTGTACAACGACCGAGGAATCTCAATTGCCAAGGCAATGTACGGCTTTTTGGCTCACATGAAGCAAAATGACGCGGTGCCAACCGATATACAATATTGGATTTCACACAAGGAAGCGTGGTTGACGCCAGAAGCAAAAGGCATGAAGCCGGATGAGTTCATTACGGAGTGTTACGTGCTGGGCGAAGCTGATACGAAAGCGAGTCTTGAAATTGATGCGGCAGTGCGTCAGATGGTGGTTGCTTGGGAAGCTGAAGATGCTGCGGTATGGGAATTGTGGCGCCATGTACTCCAGTTTGCATATGACGGCAACGAGCGTGTGCTAGCGCGACTTGGAAGTCATTGGGATAAGGTGTGGTATGAGCATGAGCATTACCAGGCCGGTAAGGCGTATATTGAGCGCGGCTTAGAGAGCGGTCTCTTTACCAAACTCGAAGATGGGGCAATCCTGACGAATCTTGAGAAGCAGTACAAGTTGCCAGACACAATTCTTCTTAAAAACGACGGCACTTCATTGTATATTACTCAAGATATTGCACTCACTGATCTTAAGAAGCGCACGTATGGTGCCGACCGCCTCGTGTGGGTGATTGGTCCTGATCAATCTCTGGCACTGAAGCAACTCTTTGCGGTTTGTGAACAGCTCGGTATTGGTTCTCTTGATGAGTTTACTCATGTTTCATATGGGTACGTGGGACTTAAGAATGAAGATGGTTCATTTAAGAAGATGTCATCGCGCGCAGGTACGGTGGTGCTTTTAGATGATGTAATTGATACCGTTAAGGCAACTATTTGCGAACGATTCAAAGCGGAAGAAAAACATGATGTCGCTACTCGTGAAGCGCTTTCTGAAACATTGGCTCTGGCAGCGGTGAAGTTTGCTTTTTTGAAGTCTGATCGTATGCAAGATATATCATTTGATCTTCAACAGTCGGTGGATGTGCAGGGTGATTCCGGTATGTATGTCGAATATACGTATGTGCGGACACAGTCGATTCTAAAGAAGGCCGGAATGGTTTCGGTCGAAACCATTCCGGCCGTTGCCGAACTAGGTGTGGAAGCTGAACTGCTACGTACCATGCTCTATTTTGAAGATGTGGTGCAAAAATCAATCGATGATCTCTCGGTACATCATGTGGCTCAGTATTTGCTTGAGCTTTGTGCGGCATTTAACAGCTGGTACGGCAAGGAGGTAATTCTTGATGGTACTGAGCGTGAAGCATACCGGCTTGCGATTGTTGCTGCGGTAGGGCAGTTGATTGAAAATGGCGGTGCACTTCTTGGTATTGAAATGGTAGATGAAATGTAGCGTATGGTAACTGGTCGTGTTATTGAAGCTCGTCGTACCAACTACGCTGTTAGCGTGGAGGGTAAGACGTGGATTGCGACGGTGCGTGGAAATTTTCACGAAGACGGGGCTTTCCCAAAGGTGGGAGATTATGTCTCTTTGGAGCTCCTTGAGGATGACAAGGCGGTGATTGAACAGATCATGGAGCGAACGTCTGTTATTAAGCGACGTGGTGCAGAGGATGACGAAGTGCAAATAATTGCTGCCAATGTCGATGTTATTTTTATTGTGATGGGCCTTGATGGCGACTACAACCTTAGTCGTTTAGAGCGGTATTTGCTGCTTGCAAAAGAAAGCAACATACCTGCAGTAGTGCTTCTCAATAAGTCAGATCTAGCTGAAGCAGTGGAGGATTTGGTGGCTGCTGCAGAAGTTATGGCCGCTGGGGTGCCGGTCTACTCAATTTCGGCGCGGACTGGTGTGGGTATGGAACATGTTATGGAGCACATGAGTGCTGACACCACTGCGGTATTGCTTGGTTCATCAGGGGCGGGCAAGTCAACAATCACGAATTGGCTCTTGGATACTGAAGCGCAAGCGGTCGGTGGTGTTCGCGAAGATGATAGTCGCGGGCGTCATACAACCACGACGCGTCAGCTCTTCGTGTTGCCACAGGGCGGCTTTCTTATTGATACTCCAGGTATGCGTGAGCTTGGGGTGTTGGACGGTGACGCTGATGCTGAAGATGAGGTATTTGTGCGTATTGAGCAGTTTGCTGAGCAGTGCAGATACCGTAACTGTGATCACGAAAAAAGCGCGGGGTGTGCCGTGTTGGCAGCAATTGCAGCTGGCGACATTACTGAACGGGAGTTTCGGAACTACCAAAAACTTTTAATGGAGCGTGCGTACCAGGAGAGTAAGGGAATGACTAATAGTCAGCGATTTAACGACCAGCTTCAAAAACGGCGTAGTCAACGTGACGAGGCGATTAGACGACACCGTTTGAGTCGGCGGTGATATACTTAGCGTATGGAAATAAATTGGATGGTAATCGTTTACACGCTTTTGCTGATTGATAGCATGGGTGCCATTATTATGTCGTGGTTCGGACAGAAGTGGTGGCTGCAGTATACCGGCTTCATGGCAAAGTATTTTCCGCCAGCAAAAGGCTGGTCACTTTTGTACTTTGTACTCGTACTTGTGATTGGTCACTTGCTTGGATTGCTGTAAGAAAAGTTGTTTTTGTGCGTCATAAGAAGTGGATTTAATCCGTTCTTTAACTTCTTTCGAGGTGTACAAAAGTGAAAATACGATGTAGCGTGCTCCGCCCGGTATCTTTATCTCTGATGGTTGCTGTTTCGGCAATGGTCGGTGTTAAAGACGCGCAGGCGGAGCCTCAGGTCATGCACGTTGAGGTTTCTCACTATGGCGGCGGCGGCCCAAACGAGTGCGGCAAGGACCGTGAGTGTCACGGTGCTCGCACTGCTTGTGGCCAGGTCTTTAATATGTACGGCATTTCTGTCGCACACAAATCACTGCCGTGTGGAACTGAAGTACAGTTCTGCTACGGCAGTCGTTGTGTGGTGGCGAAAGTCACTGACCGTGGTCCGTACGTGGAGGGACGCAGTTTCGATCTCTCTTATGGAGCTGCACGCAAACTCGGCATTGTCGAGGATGGTGTTGCTCGCGTTATGGCGAGAATCATCAATTGACCGATGACATTTACAGGGCCTAATGGCCCTGTTTTTTATATCTCACTAGAGTCTTACTTGTCTTGCGTGTATACTTGTACTACTTAGATTAATTGCACGTAGTAACCCTAGTATGGAAGAAAAAAACACACAATCAAATGAGAGTTCTGTAGTATCAGCGCATCCAACTGCCAGTGATTTTGCACCAATGAGTACGCAGCATCAGTCATCACTTGTAAAAGATTTGGCAGTGCCAATTTCTATCGTTATTGCAGGGATGTTTATTGGCGCTGGATTATACTTCAGTGGCGGTTCAGCAGCACCTGTCCCTGCAGCTGCTGTAGCCGAAGCTGAGGCTGATAATACTGGTAAGGTTGATCCGGTGGTTGAAGGAGATCACATCAAAGGATCACTTGAGGCGCCAATCAAGGTGGTTGAGTTTTCTGATTTCGACTGCCCATTTTGTAGCCGTTTCCATGAAGTAATGGACCAGGTGGTGGCAAAGTATGATGATGTTGCCTGGGTGTATCGTCACATGCCGCTTGAGCAGTTGCATCCCAATGCGCCGTATGTAGCAGTTGCATCCGAGTGTGTTGCGGAGCTGGCAGGCAATGACGGTTTTTGGAAATTTACTGACGCGTATTTTGCTGCCCGTGGAGCTGGTGAACAAACTGCTCATGAAACACTAGTTACGACTCTTGCTGCCAATGCGGGGGTGACTAAAGCTGCACTTACAGAGTGCTTGGAGAGCGGCCGCAATAACAGCAAGGTGCAAGATGATGTAAATGATGCAGTCGAAACTGGTGGTCGTGGTACGCCGTGGAGCATCATCATTGGTCCGTCTGGTAAGACATATCCAATCAACGGTGCGTTGCCGCAGGCTGCAGTCGAGCAGCTCATTGAGGCTGCGCGTAGTGATGCGTAAGCTCATATGATTCTACCGGTTCTTCGTCGTGTGTTTTACGAGGGTCGGTACGTGACGTTTGCAGCAGTTGTTGCGTTACTGGTGGTGAGTGCGATGTTGTTACTGCCGAACCTGAGTGTAATCGTTCAGGTGTTTGGTGTGTCCACTTTGAGTTTTTGGGAAAAAATGTCGTTTGTACTTTCATTGTACGGCACAATTGAAACAAACTTCACACTTTTTTCAGCGGTTAATTTAATTCTGTTAGCAGTTCTTTCGGGTGTAAATCTGGCTCTACTTCGGTATTACATTAAACGTCAGCAAGTTGTTACAAAAAACGCCAAGCTGCATGTGGTCAGTGTTGGTGGTATTTTGAGTGGCTTTTTTGGCGTTGGTTGTGCTGCCTGTGGATCGGTGATTGCCACAGCGCTTTTAAGTTCGCTGGGAGCCGGCTGGCTTATTGCACTGTTACCGCTTCATGGTGTCGAGTTTGGAATCGTTGGAGTTATTCTGTTGCTGGTTTCAATCAGGTACCTTATCAAAAAAATCAGTGACCCTCTCACGTGTCGAGTTGATTAGGAGCCTCGGCCATACAAGCTGCGCAATTTGCTCACATGCTCTTCATATGTAGGTGAGCAGTAGTAGTTTTTCTTGTCGTGAAAATAAAATAGGCAGTCAGTTATAACAGGATTAAGTGCCGCGAGAATTGCTTCAGCAGAAGGGTTGGCAATGGGAGCTGGAGGTAGCCCGTCGTACTTGTACGTATTGAATGGAGATTCAAGGTATTTATCAGCTGGCTGTACCAGCGGCCACCAGACTGACTGATACGGGCTGCTGCCTTTTACATACTGTAGTGTTGCGTCAAGTTGGAGAGGCATATTGTTAAACAGTCGATTCCAGATTACTCCTGATACTTCGCGCATGTTGTCAAAATCACTCGCTTCACGCTCAATTAATGAGGCAATAATAAGTGCATCTTCGAGCGGAACTTGATTGCGTACTTCGGTGGTGTAGTGATTGAGAATAGTGGTTTGGAAAGAGTTACTAATGAGGGTGTACATATCAAGCGGTGTCGCGCCTTTGTGAGTGACGTATTGGCCAGGAAAGTACTTTCCTTCGGACAGAATTGGAGCTGAAGTGTCCATTAGGCGCATGAATTCTTCACGCTCGGCTTTCCCCCAATGTAAAATGTCACTCATGTGCTTGCTGACTTCCTCTTTTCGTTCACCTGGCCAAATGACTGCAATGCGGCTAACGGGTGAAGCGAGGTTTTGGTACCAGTGTTTATCAGAAAAGGCTGCAGCAACCTTATTCCACCAGTGGTCGGTTGAGCGAGGGTCAATCGCTAAGGTGTTGTGGTAGAACTGGTTGACGGTGACGTTTTCTGCAATTGTCTTGGTATGTACATTTACGCTCACCGGGAACGGTTTGGTGGTCTCGGTGGCAATTCTGCGCTCGGCTGCACCAAGAATAATGCTTTTTGAGACAAGCAACAACACGATGCCGCAGAGCGCAAGCAGGGTAAGTGAAAAGACAAGTACGTAAACCAGGCGGACAATTGTAGATAATTTCAACATCGATTAATTATGCCACGTCTCTTTTTATGAAACTCTTGTTTTAAACGGTTTTCTGTTGGTGATACAATGAAGTGACCTATTCATAAGTAATATATTTCTATGAGAAACGTTTTAATTTTAGGTCTAGTGGCAGTTGGCATAGCCGGCTTTGGATACTTTGCACTTTTTTCTACTCCAGCACAGCACATGGCCGAAGAAGCCAAGGAGAGTGCTGACGAGCTATCGGCTGAATCAACAAAAACTCCTGCGGTGGCAGAGCCACGAGAGGGAACAGGAACGTTGGAGTATTTGCGACTGTTGGGAGAAGATCTTGAGTGTGTCATCCTCTACGAGGATACTGAGAGGCAGCACACGGTTGAGGGAACGTACTTTGTTAGTGCTGGTAGTATGCGAGGCGATTTTTTGACGGAATCTCCGGATTTGACTGGAAAGGTGTTATCATCAATGATTATTGATGGGCAAGATATGTATGTCTGGAGTGATATCGAAGGCCAACTGTATGGGATGAAAGTAGATTTGTCTTTGACAGCAAATGGTGCTGTTGATACACATGAACCAGTGGCACTTGATAAGGCTGTGCGGTATGACTGTAAACCGTGGCCAAATGTCGATCGAACCGTCTTTACGCCACCGGCAACAGTTATGTTCCAGGATATGAGCACGCTGATGCAATCAGGTATGGAATATGGCACGGTTTATGATCGTGAGACAATGATGGCGCCCGAATTTTAGCTGGTTTGTAAAAGCCGCGCCCACTTCGTGGGCGCGGCTTTTACCTTGTAATCACAAGCGTGGTAACGCTACCACTACGAGGGTGATTAGTAAAAATATCCCGGCTACCAATACAGCGGCAGCTGCCATATCTTTACTGTGTTTGATTGTGTCGTGTAGCTCGGGGTGGAGTTTGTCGAGTGCTGCTTCAAGGGCGGAGTTTTGGAGTTCGGTAATAATAATAAGGGTACAAGCTAGAACAACGAACAAAAGCTCAGTGGAGCTAAGCGGTGTCAAAAAGTAGCAGGTACTCATTCCGACCAAGATCGCCAGATAGAGCTGGGTGCGAATGCCGAAGTCGTTTTTAAAACCGTACGTAAGCCCACGAATCGCATGGGGAAACCGGTTGAAATAGCGTGTAATCATACTCATTTAGTATAACTCAGACTTCTACTTAAAATCCTTCTCGGCGTAGATTGAGATGGTGCGACGCTTACGAGCTTTGCCGTGGTAGCTGTGCTTGTGCGAACGATAAATCTTGCGCACGATAAATTTTTCACTCAAAAAGTCAACGAGCTCTTTTTCGCTGTAGACATACTCTGGCACGCCCATGACGGGGTGTATATAAGAGCCTTCTTCCGCGCCAGGATGGTCTTTAAGGAGGCGCGCGGTGTGTAAATCAGCATCCTTGAGGAAGGTTTTCATGAAAAAGTGGCCGCCGGGAACGAGTACGCGGAAAAGTTCGTCCCGCAATGCAAGACGCTCTTCTCTATTTAAAAAGTGTGATGCCATCATGTCGAGTACCAATGCCTGGCTTTCGTCTGTTGCTGGTAGTGGCTTTCCGGCACTGCCGACATGGTAGGTGATAGGGAGCGCCTTTGAGAGTTGTTTGGCTTGGGCGATGGCAGCTGAGGATATATCGACACCAGTGCCGTGCATGCCAAACTCTTGCGCTAGAAAAATCAAATTACGACCATTTCCACAACCTGCATCGAGTGCGTGCAGTTCTGGTTGGAGTAAGTCAGGACGAGTACGATTAAGCCAACGGGTAAATTTTGCCAAATCCTCACTGACGTTTTCTGAGAGTTTTAAGTGCTCTGGGTTGGTATATTCTTTATCCCAAAATGTCGCGCCGTGTACCTTGCGCTTTTTCTTGCGAGTGAAGTTTGGTTTCATTGCCATAAGCGCTAAAAATACAATAAATTAATACGTCTGTCTACACTGCTGCCCTGGCAGGCTCTTCTACACCAAAAAGCGGTTGGCAAACCATTTAGCTGCTTCTACCACTACAATGTTTACAAGGCTCCATGCCAGTACAAAGCCGACCCAAATCAGTGGCAGCGGCTCAACAGCAAATGTTTCGCGCAACAAGGGTACGGTGAAAGTGGCAATGAGAATCAAGGCGCCAATGCCAACACCTGCTAGCAGTGTGTGGTTTTCGGTTAGTGAATACTGGTAGACGGGACGGCTGAGGTCGCGGAATGAGAAAGCAATAAACAGCGTGTACGAGCCAAAACTGGCAAATATGATGGCTCTAGCCAGCTCAACTGCTAAGCCAAGACTGAGGAGTGCAAGGTATAGGCCAAAGAGCATCAGTGAGACGACAATGCCAATGAAAATAGTAAGAAATACCACGCGAGGATTGAAGAAATCTTTGCTGGTCACCTCACTTTCTTTCATCTTTTGGCGATCAAAGGCAAAAGCAATAGCTGGTAGGCTGCCGGTAAAGAGATTGACCCAGATAATCTGCACGGCAGAAAGTGGCAGTGCGACACCGGCCAGGATTGCGCCGCCAATCAAAATGAGCTCGTCCAGCGCGTTTGACATTAAGTACACGAACATTTTTTTTATATTGGCCAAGATCTGCTTGCCCTCTTCAATGGTCGCGACAATTGTTTTGAAGTTATCGTCAAGCAAAATAAGATCAGCGACGCTTTTGGCTACGTCACTTCCTGAGCCAACAGCGATGCCAATGTTGGCAGCTTTAAGCGATGGGGAGTCGTTTACACCATCTCCAGTCATTGCCACAATTTCACCACGGGCTTGGAAGAGTTTTGTGACACGAAGCTTATCTTTGGGTGTTACTCGAGCATAGATGCTGATGCGATCGAGTAGGTCAATGAGCTCTTCATCTGAGAGTTGTTGTAGTTGAGCTCCGGTAAGGACGTTTGCTTCACTCACCTCCCAGCCAACTTCGCGAGCAATTGCCAGCGCTGTGCCAGGCAGGTCACCGGTAGCCATGACCACGCGAGTGCCATATGAGCTGATGCGCTTTAGGGCTTCTGGCACTTCCGGTCGAATCGGGTCATGAAAACTGAGTACACCAAGGAACATGAGGTTGGTTACATGCTCGACAGTAATAGCAGTTGGGTCTGTGTGCGGAGTAAGGAGGGCAATGCCGAGTACTCGCCGGCCGTACTTGCTGTGTTCATTAACCGATGCCTTTAACTGTTCCTTAATTTCGTGCTCGTAGTACGAACGATCGATGAGTATGTCTGGAGCACCCATGACCACGTGAGGGTCTTCGAATTGTGCAAAATCTTTTGGAAGATAACCGCTGGGGATACGTACTACAGAAAACTTATACTTCGAGCTGAACGGGATACGAATCTGAATGTCAGAACGATCTGCCGCGGTTTGTCTTATACCGTGTGCTCCAGCGGCGCGAACAATGTTGGTTTCTAGGCCTGATCCATTCATAACCCAGACACTCGGATCTTCCTCAGGGTTTTCAATGACTACGTCGGAGGCAGAGCGAGCAAGAAGCAAAATGTCGTGTTGTATGTCGGTAAACTGTCCTTCGCTATCTGAAGGTGTAAATTCAGGCTCCAGAAGCTGCTTGGTCGAATCAATGTCGATAAGCTGCATATTAGCTTGGGTCAAGGTGCCGGTCTTGTCGGTGATAATCACAGACGTTGAACCAAGCGTTTCAGCTGCGGTAAGACTGCGCATGATGCCGTTCTTTTCTGCAATGCGGGTGACGCCAATAGCCAAAATTGAGGTGAGGCCAATGGGGAGAGCTTCAGGCACCGAGCCGACAAACACTGCGATTGAAATGACCAACATCTCCACTAGCTCACGATCTTGCCATAGGCCAATGGCAAAAAGCGCCACTACTGCAATACTGGTGAAAATAATAATGACCCACGTGAGCTTGGCGAGTGCCTTCTGGAGTGGAGTAAGCTCAGCTTCGGTTTCGTCAACCATGCGGGCAAGCTTGCCAATCTCGGTGTCGTAGCCGGTTGCGGTTACAACAGCATAGGCGGAACCGTCGATACCGAGTGTGCCGGCGTAGAGCATGTTGGTGCGTTCGGGCAGGGTGGCAGTTTCCGAGAGTGGCTCAATAGTTTTTTCCACCGGAAGTGATTCGCCAGTCAAAATGGCCTCGTCAGCGGTGAAGTTTATTTCTTTTATGATACGCGCATCGGCCGTGATGCGGGCACCGTGAGTAACATGGAGGATATCGCCAGGCACGATATACCTTGGATCAATTTCTGACTCATGGCCGTCACGAATTACCAAGGTGCGATGGGTAATGTACGACTTGAGGCTGTCGATGGCTCGCTCTGCTTTGTACTCTTGTATAAAGCCCAAAATAGCGTTCACGATTACAGCAAACGCGATAATCGACATGTCGAGCCACTCTTGCAGGCCGGCAGTAATGACTGTCGCGATACAAAGGATAATGATAAGCGGGCTAGTGAATTGTTGCAGTAAAATGGTCATCGGCCCCTTCTTTTGTTCTGATTCAAAAATATTTTCGCCGAATTCCTTGCGGCGAGTGACTGCCTCAACTTCTGTGAGACCATGTTGCTCGTTAGTGTGAAGCGCGTTTAGTACTTCTTCCTCAGCGTCTGACCAAGGTCTATGCGGTGTGCTAATCATAGGTTAAGTGTACCAAACTACTTTTTGTCTAGGGTGAGCAGATGTGGGCTAGTGTGGTACACTGCTTTTTATATGAAAAATCCATGGGTAATTATCGGCATCATCTGTGTCGCGCTCTTCGGCGGAGCGATTTGGTATTCAGGCTCTTCGGCGGAGCAATATAATGAAGGTTTGATTGAAACAGAACACGTAAAGGGCAATTCGGAAGCATCGGTGGTGCTGTTGGAGTACAGTGATTTGCAGTGTCCAGCGTGTGCTGCGTTTCAGCCAGCACTTAGTAGTGTACTTGAGGCTTATGGTGACAATCTTCGCTTTGAGTATCGGCATTTTCCACTACCGATTCATCCACATTCAGTAGAAGCGGCCGTGGCTTCTGAAGCAGCTGCACAGCAAGGTAAATTCTTCGAGTTTAGCGATATGCTCTTTGAGCGACAGCAGGAGTGGGCAGGTATGGCTGTGCCACAGACGCAGTTTGTAAAGTATGCCGATGAACTTGGTATGGATGTTGATTTGTTTCGCAAGCAGCTCCGTGCGCCAAACCTAAAAGATAAAGTGCAGGCGCAGTTCAATGAAGCTCGTGAGCTTGGTCTAACTGGTACTCCAACTTTCTTTCTTAATGGCAAGAAGATGGAGATGGAGTCATATCAAGACTTTATTACGCAGATTGCACTAGCAGTAAATCCTGAAACGGCATCGAGCACCAATGATGAGTCAGGTGTTACGTTTGGTTTCTAAGGTGCCTTATGAAGCAGTCTAAGGTAGTTGCGGTTACTGGAACTAAAGGAAAAACGACTGTTGTCACTGTTCTCGCAGAAGTTTTACGTGCGCTTACCAAAAAGGATACGATTCACGTCACCACGACGGGACATTTTGTGAACGGGGAGCGTCGAAGTACGCTCGATGAATCATTAGCGACATGGGGTTTGGTTCCTTCGGTCTGTCCGGGGCGGTACCTATATGAAAGTTTGTCTTTCAAGGAAAGAGGAGTTGCTGTCCTCGAGTCATCTCTTGGGAGTAGCAGTATTAACGGAATGGGATACTCTTGGCATGAAGTTGGGATTTTTTTAAACGTCTTTAAAGACCATATCGGAAATTCGAGTCGCATTAAGTCACAAGCGGATATTCTCAAGGCAAAAAAATTTATTTTTACTCGTATTAGACGACACGAGGGTTGGGGGGTCTACAATGCCGACGACGCTCTTATTTGTTCTGCTGTGCCCGACATTGATCCCTCAGTAAGGCTTGTTTCATTTGGACTTGCCGATGTGGCTGCTAGTGAGCGACATGTGTTTGTTAAAGATGGGATGGTAACGTACCGCACTGCCGACAAGCGTTTAGTTTCTGTGGTTGCGCTTGCCGATGTTTCTTGGACGTTTCAGGGTTTGTATGAGCCATCGGTCTATAATCTTTTGGCTGTGGTAGCCGGGGTAATTGCGTTTCATGAAGGCAACTTGCCACATGTGCTCAGTGAGATTTTGACCAAGATTAAGCTTGACCCGTATGGTGGTAGGTTAACGCTGCTGCGTAACAAGGAAGGTGTCAGAATCTTGGCTGATTATGCTCATGAAGAACAATCACTGTGCGCTGTCGGTGAGCTGGCGAGGGCTTTGGCTGGCGATGGGGGTCAGGTGATAGGTGTTGTTCGTTTGGCTTACGATCGCACCGAGCAGCATATTGCGGAGACCGCAAAAGGGATTGCTAAAAGTTTCGATCGATTCGTAGTATATGACAAGATTGACGGATATTACCGGCTGCCAAACACACAGCTTCAGAGTAAGCTCTTCACACAGGAGGTTGGAAAGGTGTCAGAGCTTTTAGCGGATCAGCTTTCGGCCAATGGTGCTGCTAAGGTTGATCGAATTCTTCGTGAAGATGAAGCGATTACATTTGCTGCCAAAGAAGCGAGGGCGGGCGACGTGGTCGTACATATTGTAAATGACGACATCACTCGATCGGTCAATTGGCTGCGAGAATACTTTGGTGCTGACTTTGTCTAAGTTTTGTCAAGAGTTGTCACTGCACAAGATGTGTGTTGGCATTGGAATTTACACTAATTCCGGTGTATGCTTTTAGCTGTCTGAATACAGCGTTCTGGATATGCAGTGTGATTGAATAACTGCTTTTTTATTTTTTAAGCATTCTTATGAAGAAGGAGAAGAACATCATCGTGTACGTTATGAACTTGCCTGCTGGTACGGTAGAAGCGGTTCGTGAGTACGAAAAGACTTTAGGACATCAACTGCAGATTATGTTGTTGCGTGATTCTCGCGTTCCAGATAAGAAGGGTCTTTCGAGTACTCCAGGCTTAGATATTCTAATTTCATGCGACTTCTCCAAGCCAGAAAAGATTGCCGAGGCGCTGTTGCCGTATGAAGACGAACTTCTGGCTATTACCTGCCGCTCGGAGCAGAGCATGGCGCGGTTTGCTGATGTGCTTCCGCATGTGCCGTACTTGCGCACTCCTACGACAGAATCCCTTCGTTGGGCGAGTGATAAATATGAAATGCGTAAGCGTTTCAAGGTGTATGATCCAAAAATTACCCCGAAGTTTACGCTAGTCAAAAAGAACTCCAAACCGGAGCGTGATCGGGTAATTAAGAAAATCGGCTTTCCGATGATTATTAAGCCAACTAATATGGCAGCTAGTCTTTTTGTGACCATTTGTTATCACGAAGAAGAGCTGGATTATGCACTCCGGACAATTTTTCGAAAGATTAAAAGGGCGTACGAAAATGACAACCGACTGGAAGAGCCTAAAGTAATCGCTGAAGAATATATGGACGGCGATTTGTACTCAATTGATTCGTACGTGGATTCTCGCGGTAAGGTATATCACTGCCCGCTAGTGCGCCAAATTACTGCCAAGAAAAATGGCCATGACGATTTTTATAATTATCTGCAAATGACCCCGTCTGGCTTAAAATCAGAAACGGTGGCTAAGGCAGAGTTGGCGGCAGAAAAGGCGACTCATGCCCTTGGGCTGCGCAGCTCGATTGTGCACTCTGAGCTTATGAAGGTAGATGACGAGTGGAAAATTGTGGAGGTGGCTGCGCGTATGGGTGGGTACCGACATCTCCTTCATAAGCTTAGCTGTGATATTAACCATGCGCTCAATGATGTTTTAATTCGCATTCCAAAGAAGCCAATTATTCCTAAAAAATGTAAGGGGTACGCTTGCGCGATGAAGTGGTTTGCGGCTAAGGAGGGAAAGATTACTGAACTTAAAGGTATCAAAAAAATTGAAGCGCTTGAGTCTTTCCACAAAATTGACGTAAAAAAGAAAGTGGGCGATCGAGCAGTGTTTGCGCGCAACGGTGGTCGGTCAGTGTTTGATCTTTTCTTGTATAACGATGATCGTTCTAAGTTGTTGGCTGATATTAGGCGTGCAGAGAAGTTGGTTGAGGTGAAGGTGGCAGCACGTACGGGTGGTAAGAAGAAGGTTGTGTAGGGCGGGGCGACTGTGCAAAGGGCGGCAGCCTTCGGCTGCCGCCCTTTGCTATAATACACACATGTTCAGAACACGAGATTTTTTGCTGTTGTTCACCACGATCGTTTTTCTGATAGTTGCTATCGGAACAACAATCTTTTCGGAGTGGACTGGTACTTCAAGTGCCAAAGATTCACCTTTGCAACCTGTCACGGCAGTGCATGATGCGTACACTGCTACGGTGGTTTTGCCAGAGACGCTGTCTCGTCAAGAGCGGCTGGCCGAAATGCGTAGGAAAGTTGCTGAAAGCGAATCGTTGATGCTAGCTGCTGCCTCCACTGAAGTGTCAGAGGAGGAATCGACAGCTGAATCAGCTAGCGAAACCGATGGTGGTGTTGTGTCAGTTGCTGTCTCATGTCCGGCACCAACGCCGTATGGCGGCATATGGCCTCGTGGTGTTTCGTTTGAGTTACGTGAAGGTGCTCGAGTATTATATACAGAATCTACAGTAGTGGAGCCCGCGATTGGTACTGGCACTCCGCAGACCACGACTGCGCAAGAAGTGGTCCTCCAATTGCCAGTTCCGTTTGGTCCAGCCCCTAACCCTACTTGCCCAGCCAATGACGTGATTGGTATAGCACAAGACGGTTCGCTTATCCGCAATACTGAAGTTGGTTTGTACTCGGTTTTTGGAGAGAGTACGCTTATTGGATACGCCCTCGACGGATTTCCGATTTACGGTGTTTCAAGTGTGGCTACCGATGAATGCGGTGGTGCGGTGGTGGGCACCTATCGATACTATTTGAGTGATAATCGGCCACTTATTTTAAACTGTTATTCAGGAACGCCAGTTAAAATGTAGAGTATGGCTACTTTGATTGTTGACATTGAGACTAAAGGGAAAGATTGGAAGGAGTTGCCAGGAATTACGCGCGCTGCGCTCACGCACAGGATTGATCGGACAGATATGCAGCCTGACGAAAAGCGCAGAAAGCTCGACGAGATACATTTGCGTACAGCATTGTCACCCTTCACAGCATCAATTATTTCGCTTGCGGTGTATGATGTGGAGCGCAGAAGTGGTGCGGTGTACTTCGTGTCAGATACACCGGATGAGAGTTTTGAGATTGATGGTTTTATCTGCAAGCAGCGAACGGAAAAAGAAATTCTCGAGGATTTTTGGGAAGGAGCGAAAGACTACGATGTGTTTGTAACTTTCAACGGACGATCATTTACTGTCCCATTCATCTATCACCGATCAATTACGCTAGGAGTTAAACCAACTGCAGATATCGCGAAACAGCGGTATCTAACCAAGCAACATATGCCATATCATATTGATCTTATGGATGAATTCTCTTTTTATGGCGCTATGCAGCATCGACCATCACTTCAGCTTTTGTGTGGTGCGTATAGTATTGAAAATCCGAGCGTCCTTGGTGGAGAAGAAATCGCAGCTGCATTTGCCAAGGAGCGGTACCGCGTCATTGCTGAAAAAAACGTCGGTGATGTACAGGCAATAACCAAGCTCTACGATAAGTGGCTTCAGTACCTTGCTCCAACATCATTCATAAATTCATTTCTGTAGTGTGGGAAATAGGTTTTTACAAACAGTTTACTTGTTAGTATATACAAATGGAGATTAAGCAGATTTTTGTTGGCGGCTGGTTTCAGCGTACTCGTTTGCACTTAGGTGAAATTTACGACTTTCTGCGCGTAGCTGAATCGCCACTTGCGCTTGATAAAAAGCGGCTTGAATCTCTTCGAGCTTCTCTAGAAATTGATACTTTAAAGCTTCAGGTTGACCAGCTCGAATACATCATGCTCACTAGTGGTGAGGTTAAGGTAAAGATTTTTGAAGACGGATTGATTGTCTTAGGGACGCATCATTCACATGATCTTCAGGCAGATATAAAACGACTGACGTCATACTATGAGGAGCAGTTATCACCCGCTATTGGCTACATATTCAGCTTGGGTGCGCCTGTGCCGAAGGAGTTGGCAAATATAAAGACGGTTTACCCGTATTTTGTAACAACTACAAATGCTTCAGAAAAAAGAGTCAATGAACTGTTTGATGAATTTACGCAAGAACGCTACTTCACTGTAAACGGTGAGTCTTTTGATATTTATCGCGGAGATAAGTTGTATATTATTAACCAGAACAGTGTCTCTGACGATGAGGTTGAGCGCTTTGTTGGAGAACAGATTTTTGTACGTGAATTTCGTGGTCAGTTGCACCGCTACTTGAATTTGCATCGTACTATCTGGGAGCGTATCGCTGATGTGGTGGAGCGTGGTGAAATGATTGGTTCTGATATACCTGCCTTTAAGAGTAAAGTAGATGAGTATGCAAAGACTATTAGTTTCATCGGTACTCGTATTAATCAGATGGACACCTACCTGCTTACACGAAAGAATGTTTCTGACAGCGATCCAAAGCTTGTTCGATTTCAAGAAGTACTCGGATATAAACATGAAGCGCTTGGTGATACGCTCGAATACATTAAGGATATTTGGACGCTGACACGTGAATACGTTGCTTCGGCTTCGCAGGTCTTTTCAGATTTGGCCGCCAAGAGTACAGGAAATTCAGTAAAAAATCTCACCATTGTGACGTCCATGGGTGTAGGCGCTACGTTAATTGGGCTCTTTACCACTAAGACATTGCCACAGTTTACGCTGGTTGGAGTCGGGTACTTCTTTGCTTTGGCACTACTTGGGTACTTGGTTAATAAAGGTCTTGGTGTCTGGAGTGCGCGCAAGCGCTATCCAATACGCGTAGTCGAGGTAGCAAAAGACATTTAGTTTTTTGCTATACTGCCAGATATGAGTGAAAAGCGATTTCCGGAAGGGTTTTATTGGGGGGCGGCGACTGCGTCGTATCAGGTAGAGGGAGATATTGAAAATACCGATTGGGCGGCGGCGGCACGCGCGAAGCGCGTGCCGCCCTGTGGAACGGCTTGTGACCACTATCGTCGTTACGAAGCAGATTTTGATATGGCTAAAGAACTAGGTCACACGGCGCACCGTTTTTCTGTAGAGTGGGCACGGATTGAGCCGGAAGAAGGGAAGTTTGACACTGATGCAATCGAGCATTATCGTCAGGTATTACGCGCTTTGAAAAAACGAAATATTACACCATTTGTAACCATTTGGCACTTCACACTACCGCTTTGGTTTTCAGAAACAGGTGGTTTTGAGAGGAGTGATTCACCAGAGATATTCGCGCGTTACGCAGCGTTTGTTGTACAAGAGCTGGGGGATTTGTGTGGCCATTTTTCAACCATGAATGAGCCAAATGTATTTGGTAGCAACGGCTGGCTTCGTGGGAGTTGGCCGCCGTTCAAGCGATTTGCTCTGACTGATTTAGTATCTATTACCAACTCCGGTCGTACGTATGAGGCACAGGCCAGTCGTGGACTTCGACCGCTTCTACTGTATTGGCGTGTTATGAAGCATCTGGCTTTGGCGCATAATGCAGCGTACCAGGCGATTAAACAAGTATCGCCAGACACTGAAGTGAGTGTGGTGAAGCACGTGATTGTATTCGCAGCGAACTGGAACCCGTTTAATAAAATCAAAGCGGCCATTGCCAATTACGCCTGGACAAGCATCTTTATGAGTCGCACGCAGCGTCATTGTGATTCAATTGGACTTAATTACTATTTTTACACGCAGTTTGGTGACAAGCGTCACTGGAAAAAGACTGATATGGATTGGAATTTTGCCCCAGAGCATATCTATGATGCACTCATGATGTTGGCGAAATACAAGAAGCCACTGTTTGTTTCAGAAGGTGGCTTGGCTGATCACGACGATTCCGACCGAGCTGAGTATATCAAGAAACAAGTAGCAGCTACTTGGCAAGCAATTCAAGACGGAGCAGATGTACGCGGTCATTTGTATTGGTCGCTTATGGATAATTATGAGTGGGCACTTGGGTTTGAAAAACAGTTCGGTCTAATTAAGATCAATTATGATACGCTCGAGCGAGAAGTGCGCCCTTCCGCCTACGTGTACAAAGAAATAATCGAAGGAAATGCCGTAGTAGAATAAGGGTGATATGGGATGGATTTTGCTTGCTACGGCTGGACAGTTCTTGAACGCGATTGTTGCTCTGTTCGATAAATATATTGTTTCTGACGAAAAGGTGTTGCCGCGACCATTTGTGTACGCTTTTTACTCATGCTTGGTTACAGGTGGTTGGGTAATCATTTTTTTCTTAGGTTGGATACCCGGGCTCTCGGAGCTCGGCGTGCCGTCTCTTGAGAACGTACATAAGCCAACGATTCAAGTGGTGAGCATGGCAATGTTGGCAGCGTACACATTTTTTATTGCACTAGTTTCGATGTACGATGCACTGCGACGAGCGGATGCTTCAACTGCCATGCCAATTATTGGGGCTGTTTCAGCTCTATCCTCGTTTGGGCTCAGCCATATTTTTTTAGAAACAAAACTGCATGACACGTTTATTGTCGGCGTCGTACTTCTTTCAGTTGGTACTTTATTGGTAGCACAGACTTTGCCGAGAGTAGACACGGTGGTGCAAGTGTTCCATAGCGGACTTTTTTTTGCGTTGCACTATATTACGATGAAGGGGCTGTTCATTGAGACTGGTTTTGATGATGGTTTTTTCTGGTCGCGTATCGGTTTTGTTATCTTTACGCTTTCTCTGCTCTTGGTGCCAGCGTATTTCGATAAGGTTCGTACCCAAACGAAACAAGCAACCAAAAAGACAGGCATGATCGTGTTATTGGCAAAAGTATTTGCTGGCGTAGCTGCATTTATGTTGCTGAAGGCGACTGACTTAGGTGATGCTTCAGTGGTGCAGGCGCTTGGTGGCTTGCAGTACGTTTTTATTTTGCTGATTGGATTTTTGTTTGCTCACTGGTTACCGGAATCCGCAACAGACAAAGACACTCGACCTCAAACCACTTTTCGTCGCATGTTGTATGTAGTGGTGATTTTGGTTGGGTATGTCGTACTTTTTACGTGATACCATTAAGCGATTGTGATCATGTGGAAGAAACTATTTTATGTTGTACTTGGTTTGGCTGCGGTAACGGTTTTTACATTAGTGCTTTTAGCACAAAAACCCACGCCTCTACATATCACGTATGGCATGTCATTTAACACGCCATATGCACGTGAGCTTGGTCTAAACTGGCGTGAGACATACGATGCAATTCTCGATGATTTGCAAGTACGGCACTTACGGTTGGCGGCGCACTGGCCAATGATTGAGCCGATGCCTGGCGTCTACAACTTTGAGGAGCTTGACTATCAGGTAGAACGAGCTGAAGCAGTGGGGGCTGAAGTAGTGCTTGCTGTGGGGCGGCGTTTGCCTCGGTGGCCTGAGTGTCATGTTCCTAGATGGGCTGCAGACTTAGAGCGTAGCGAGCGGCAGGCGGCGCAACTGCGCTATATGGAGCAGGTTATCGAGCGGTACAAACGGAGTCCGGCAGTAACAGTGTGGCAAATAGAAAACGAACCGTTTCTTGAAGTGTTTGCGTATGAGCATTGTGGCGAGCTTGATGTAGCGTTTCTTGAAAAAGAAATTGCACTGGCGCATGAGCTGGATCCAACCCGGTTGGTTTTGGTAACCGACAGCGGTAATTTGGGTACCTGGCACGGTGCGTATCAGCGAGGTGATATGTTCGGCACGAGCGTATACGTCCACTTTTGGAATCCCGAGCTTGGTCAATTTAGGACGATTTTGCCACCGTTTGCGTATCGAGTGAAAGACAATTTTATGCAGATGGTTTATGGCAATAAGCCGAGTGTGTTGATTGAATTATCGGCAGAACCATGGCTCCTAGAGCCAGTGGTGGACGTGCCGCTTGAGGTGCAGTTTACCCGTATGAATTTGGAGAAGTTTGAAGACATTTTAACCTATGCGCGAAAAACTCGATTTGAACAGCAGTATCTTTGGGGTGCGGAGTGGTGGTATTGGCTAAAGCTGCAAGGACGAGACGAAATGTGGGAGCGCGGCAAGCAGCTGTTTATGAAAGACGAGCAGGAATCTAATCGTATATAGAAAGCGTATGGAATCTGGAAACATCGCAAAAGCAATCTTTGTCAGTAGTGTCACGAGCGTTCTGGTAGTCTTTTCGGCTCTTTATATTGCGCGTGTTCAGATAGCGCAATTGATTAGTCCGGCTGTGTCAGAGCCATCAAGTGTGTCGGCTTCAGGCCAGGATCTAATTATCGATACAATTGCCGCCGTCAATCCGGCAGTTGTGTCAGTGATTATTACGAAAGATGTACCGGTGTATGAACGCTATTATGAATCATACGACCCTTGGGGTGTGTTTGGTGGCTTTAGTATTCCCCGGGTACGCGAAAATGGCACCGAAGAGCGAGAAGTTGGTGGTGGTTCAGGGTTTATTGTGAGCAATGACGGATTGATTGTAACTAATCGTCATGTTGTTGAAGACGAAGCTGCACGCTATTCTGTTTTGCTAAACGATGGCACGTCATATGCGGTTGATGTTCTCGCGCGTGATCCGCAGCTAGACATTGCAATTCTGAAAATCAATGAGCCTCTGCAGGCCGCGCTTACGTATCTCACGTTTGGAAATTCAGAATCATTACGGCTCGGGGAGCCGGTCATCGCGATTGGTAACGCTCTGGCTGAATTTCGAAATTCCGTCTCAGTGGGAGTAGTGTCTGGTTTGTCGCGTTCAATAATGGCCTCAGACGGCATGGGACATAGTGAACAATTAGACGAGGTGATCCAAACAGATGCTGCGATTAATCCAGGCAATTCAGGTGGTCCGCTACTAAATGTCGCGGGTGAGGTCATAGGGGTTAATGTGGCAACATCGCGAGGCGCAGATAACATTGGCTTTGCGCTGCCAGCGCATGTGGTGCGTGGAGTCGTCGAATCAGTAAAAGAGTATGGAGAGATAGTTCGCCCGTTTTTGGGTGTGAGGTATGTGAAAGTAACTGAACAGTTGGCTACGTTGAACAATCTTTCAGTTGATTATGGGGTGTTGGTACTTCGTGGCGAGAGTGCAGATGAATTGGCTGTGCTGCCGGGTTCGCCAGCGGACAAGGCTGGTATTGCAGAAAACACCATCATTTTAGAAATTGATGGTGAGGAGTTGCGTGATATGGATCTAGCGGCAGTGCTGCGTCAGAAAAAAGTGGGGCAGACAATCACACTTACAATTTTACAGGACAAAGAGGAGAAAGTCGTTTCGGTAACTCTTGAGAAGGCGTTATAATAATCACAAGGAAATTAGGTTACCTGCATGAGTTTTTTTCGTTTCGCATTTTCATTTCTGTATGTTCGCAACTGGCACTCTGGTCAAAAGGAGTTATCGAGGCCGCGAGTAGCAGTGTTCTGTGGTGGGCTTTTTTTGCTTGTCTTAGGACTTGCTATTATTAGTGTCTTACAGACACCGGTGGTGTATGTAGCGGTATGAGGAAATTCCTGATTACCAACGCTGCGTTATTGCTGCTTGCCCTCATTCTCGTGGTACTTTTGTGGCTTAAGGTGTCTGGGGTCGGGGATTTATAATTCGTGGGTAGCTGCGTTTACATAGGAGCATAACCAACGTATACTAGGCTTATAATTCAATGTTATGCCTGTATTAGCTCGATTTCGTGCCTTGCCAGATAAAGATAAGGCAGCTTTAGTTCGTAAGTTGGTGGAGAACGGCACGCCAGACTTCGATTACTTCTATTTAATTGGCCTCTCAACCCTCATGGCCACTCTTGGTCTGCTGCTTGATAGCAGCTCAATCGTGATTGGTAGCATGCTCATTGCACCGCTCATGTATCCTATTCTTGGTGTAGCGCTTGGTTTGGTAATGATGGGAACGGATGCTTCTTTGTTCCAGCGTGCTTTTAATACACTCATCAAATCACTTGCGGTCGGTTTAGGTCTCTCTGTTGTTGCTGCATTTTTATTTGGAAACGAAGCTTCGTACACTACTGCTGAAGTGATGGCTCGTACAAGTCCTAGCCATCTGCATTTACTTGTGGCTATCGTAGCTGGTGCTGCGGTGGCGTACATGCTGGCTCGACCAGAGTGGGACGATGCGCTACCAGGAGTCGCGATTGCGGTAGCTTTGGTGCCACCACTTGCAACTATCGGTGTAGGAATTGCGGCGCTAAGTGCCACCATTATTAAAGGAGCTGCTATGATGTTGTTGCTCAATCTCTTCGGCATTATCGCTGTAGCTGTGACCATCTTTTTGCTTATGAATCTGTCTGAAAAAGAGAGTATTGCCAAATCAACTGTAAAGCGCGAAGATGAAAAAATTGAAAGCGAAAACAAAGTGATTGCGGAAGTGGCGCAGCAGATTACTGTAAACAGTGGCGGAGACAAGACTACTATTATTAAAGAGAATATTAAGGTTGAATAAGTGTCTATGAAAATTCTAACCAGCTTCACCGTTGCTTCACTTCTGATGATTGTTACTGCGCATACGGCCCTTGCGGAAACGGTGGTGCGCTCGGGTGACACAGTATCTATTCCTGAAGAGCAGCTCATTGAAGGTGACTTTTACTCAGCTGCAGGCAAGATAAACGTATCTGGTGAAGTGGGGGAAGATTTGGTAGTGGCTGCCGGGCAAGTCGTTGTAAACGGCTCAGTCGGTGACAACGCTTTTATTGTTGCGGGTCAGACTGATGTGCACGGTACTATTGGCGACGATTTGCGCATTGTGTCGGGGGAGGTAACAATCGCAGACCCAGTGATGGGCGACTTGCTCGTAGTTGGTGGAACGGTAAACATTTTATCAACCGCTTCAGTGGCTGGTGATGTGCTTATTTACGCAGGTGACGCAGTGATAGAGGGTTCAGTCGGGGGTGACGTGATGGGTACCGTCGCAAACCTTAGAGTCGACTCGCAGGTAGCTGGCGATGTGGACGTGACCGTAGACCAGTTGACACTCGGTGATCGAGCTGTGATAGATGGTTCGGTGCGCTATGTGAGCAAGACCGTTGTAATCCGTGGCACCGAAGCCTCGATTGTTGGTGACCTAACCCGTAGTGATCCGGTGTTGCCAGGTAGTCAGCCTTCGGCTCAAGCCGCTTTGGTGCCAATCATTGTGCTACTTTTTTCGATAGCGGTTTGGTACCTGGTGTCTCGTAAGACGCTCAGCACTATCACGGCTCGAGCATTGTCAAAAAGTCCGCGACCACTATTGTTTGGTGTGCTGACTATTTTGTTTGCGCCAATTGCAATTAGCCTTCTGTTGGTGAGTATGATTGGTGCTATTGTCGGAGCCATTCTTTTACTGGGATATCTCCTCTTTATATTGCTTGGCGTGATTGGAGTTGCTGCTGTGCTCGGAAAGCTCTTTATGCGCCTCTTTACTAAATCAGATGAACAAATTACTCTTTTGGCACTGGTGTCTGGTTCGGTTGTCGTGGCTCTCTTACTGCTGCTTCCGGTGATTGGTCAGATTGCATTAGCTGTAGTCTTCATATTGACATTTGGTGCCATTATCGACGTGCTCCTCCGTCCAGGTTCGCCAGCGGGCGAAAATAGCTAAACATCACCTTAGTAAATTGGTACACTAAGGTTATGAAACCAGTAGCATTTTTTGACATCGACGGCACTTTTTTTCGTTCGAGCTTGCTAATCGAGTTAGTTGAACAACTGATTGAGGAAGAAGTGTTCCCGCCAGAGGCTGCTCTTATGTATGAAACGGAGCTCAAGGAGTGGCAGGAGCGAGAAGGTGACTATCATGCATACATCAAGGCGGTCATTAACACGTTTATGAAGTATATTAAGGGTGTTCATTACAGCACCTTCGCTGAAATCGGTAAACACGTTGTTAAAGAGCAGAGTAAATACGTATATCAGTATACTCGCGATCTCATTTCTGATTTAAAACAGCAAGGGTATTATGTGGTGGCAATTTCGCAATCGCCGAAAACTATTCTTGATGAATTTTGTCATCAATATGGGTTTGATAAGGTCTACGGTAGAATTTACGAGATTGGTCCACAAGATTGCTTTACCGGTGTTGTGACAGATGAGCATCTAATAGAGAGTAAGGCAAATATTGTCAGACGCGTTTTCGACAAGAACGACGAACTCACTCGCTCTGGTTCTATTGCGGTCGGTGACACCGAAGGAGACATTTCGTTGCTAGAGTCAGTTGAACGACCAATTTGTTTTAATCCAAATCAGAAGTTGCATGACTATGCAAAGCGTATGCAGTGGAAGATTGTGGTTGAGCGAAAGGATGTCATTTATCATTTATAAATAGTAGTAATATGAAACGGAAAAGAAAGTTGGAACGTGACAAAGAAAAAGCGGTAGTGTCTGGTGTGCTGGCTGGTCTGGCTAATTACTATGATCAGGATCCGGTTTTATTTCGTGTAGTGGCAATCACTTTCTTGATTTTGACCGGTGTCTTTCCTGGATTAATCATCTACCTCGCTGCTGCAGTGGTCATGCCGAAGCGTGACAGCCGGCAGGTAGATTACGAAGTGGTGGAGTAATATGTTGATTGACCAGTCTCGTACCAGACTTCTAAATGAAGTAGAAGCCGGGTCTGGTCCGGTAGTGTATTGGATGCAGCGCGATCAGCGCTCAGTAGATAACTGGGCGCTTTTGTATGCCAAAGAGCAAGCTGATGCCCGTCAGGTGGCACTCCATGTGGTGTTTAATCTGGTTGAGTCGTATGGTAAGGCATCGTTTCGGCAGTTTGCGTTTATGCTTCGCGGTTTGCGCGAAGTAGAACAAGATTTACTGAGTAAAAATATTCAGTTTGCCCTCCTTGAGGGAGCACCAGAAAAGACGGTTGTTTCGTACATAGAACGTATTGACGCAGGCGAATTGGTGCTTGATTTTAACCCTATGCCGCTGCCTGCGCGGTGGAAATCTGAAGTGTTACAGAAGCTTAAGCAGCGAGTCACTGAGGTAGACGCACACAACGTGGTGCCGTGTTTTGCGGCAAGTGATAAGCAAGAATTTGCTGCCTATACGTTCAGGCCAAAAGTACATAAAGTGCTGCGGCAGTACCTCACTAATCTACCAAAATTGTCTACACACAAATATGGCGAAGCAAAAACCACCAGCATTGACTGGGATACTGTGATTGCTGGAGTGTCTGCTAATCGTGAGATTGGGGAGATTGATTGGTGTACGCCAGGCATGAAAGCGGCTACGGTTGCACTGAAGGGTTTCGCCTCGGAAAAACTAGACGGGTATGCTACAGATAGAAATGATCCGACCAAGGATGGACAGTCAGATTTGTCACCGTATCTGCACTTTGGGCAACTCTCTGCTCAGCGAGTCGCATACGAAGTCAGTCAAGCCTACGACATGGATAAAGAAAGTCGTGAAGCGTACCTAGAAGAACTGGTGGTGCGCAAGGAATTAGCAGATAATTACTGCTATTACAGCAAGACGCCAGATAAGGTCTCTGGTGCTCATGAGTGGGCGCAGAAGACAATTGAGGAGCATAAAAATGACGAGCGGGAGTATTTGTACACCAAAGAGCAATTTGTGCACGGTAAGACACATGACGAGTTCTGGAATGCGATGCAGGCGCAGCTCGTGACAACTGGTAAGATGCATGGTTGGTGTCGCATGTACTGGGCAAAAAAAGTGCTTGAATGGACCAGGTCAGCTGAAGAAGCGGTTGAAATCGCGCTCTATCTTAATGACACGTACAGTATTGACGGTAATGACCCAAATGGCATTGTGGGCGTCATGTGGTCGATCTGTGGCGTGCATGACCGGGCATGGCCAGAGCGACCAGTTTTTGGCAAAATTCGCTACATGAACTTCGCTGGAGCAAAGCGAAAGTTTAAAGTCGATGACTATGTTGAAAAGTGGCTACCTAAAGAAAGCTTGTTTTGATGACTAAAAAAGAAGCACAATTCGTTGCCGCCGTGTGGGCCCATTATGAAAAGAATGGCCGGCATGATTTGCCGTGGCGAAAGGCTATTACGCCCTACAAAATTCTAGTATCGGAGCTTATGTTGCAGCAGACGCAAGTGGATAGAGTGCTACCGAAATTTAAACTTTTCATAAAAACATGGCCAACCGTCGCTAAGCTAGCTGTGGCACCGCAAGCTGAAGTGCTGCGAGCGTGGCAAGGTCTGGGGTATAATCGCCGGGCGAAGTTTCTGCACTTGGCTGCCAAAGCAGTGATGGAGCAGGGCGGAACGTTTCCAAAAGGTGAGCTCGGCTTGCGGAGATTACCGGGCGTCGGTCCGTATACGGCGAGCGCTATTATGGCGTTTGCGTATGATATTCCGACCACCATGATAGAGACTAATATTCGTCAGGCATACCTTCACCACTTCTATAAGGATTCTGTTGGAGTGTCTGATGCTGAGCTTTTATTCCTTATTGAGCAAACCTGCCCGACTGAGCGAGTGCGAGAGTGGTATTGGGCGCTGATGGATTATGGTTCACATCTAAAGCGCTTGCATGGGAATATAAACACCAAAAGCAAGCACTACACCAAGCAGTCAACGTTTAGAGGCAGCGACCGAGAAATCCGCGGTGCGATTTTACGCAAACTAGCTGAAGTGTCTCGGCTACCAAAACAGCAGCTCATGCGGCAGTTGAGTGAATTAGACAAAACTAAGATAGTCAGGCAGCTAAAAAAGCTTGCAGCGGAAGATTTAATTTCAGTGGACCAAGGTGGGTACTTCTTGAAATAGTTATTTACTATCTTCAATATTGAGTGTGCAGAACATGGCGGGAATGCAGAGTGATGCAAAAATAATAAAGACGAGATTAAATGGAAAATAAAGTAAGGCAAGTGAGCCAAGCATGGCGCCAAGAACGTATGCCAGTGGCCGAGTGATGCGGAAAAAGCTAATAATCTGAGCATCGCTGCTTTTTGTCTGTTTGAAGAAGTAGCTTTCTGTGGTTACTTCTACCAAGCTGGCACCAACGCGACTGATAAACATGATAATTGACCAAGCGAGTAGGCTGGCAACAGTCACAAATGACATCCATGAAGTGGCGATGGCAATAATAAGGAAGCCGAAGCCCATCATTTCTTTCTCACCAATGTACTTGTCTGCAATGAGGCCAATAGGATATTCGAAGACTACGTAGGCAAGCTGCGCAAAAAACATGATAATACCGAACTCAGTCCATGAAAAGCCAATGTCACGAGTAAGGTAGATTGGCGCATACACTACCATCATCATGAAAAACATCTGAAGCGTGAAGTTGGCCAAGAATACATTTTTGATATTCGCATTCCGCCAAAACGTTCTAATTGATGAGAAAAGGTCAATTTCACTGTATTCTGGGTCACTGAAGTCTTTGAAGTAAAAGAGGAGTATGCCCATAATCGGAATGAGGGTGACCGCGCTTAATAGGTATGGATACTCAAATGTGGCTTCGTTTCCGTTTACCAAAATACCACTGACGAGTGGAGTTGTGGCACCAATAATACTGCCGAGCATCAGCAGTAGACCGCGCTTGCTTCCGGTGGTGGTTTCATTATTATCAATCTGGTCTTCCATGAAGACATCGAGATTGAAAATGATGAGTGGTACAGTAATAACGTGAATTAAGAAAAGAGGGACGGCTAGCTTGAGTTCATTTGCAAATGCCATTGCTAAAACAGCCGCGAAATCCATGGTTAGGAGAAGTAGTGTAAGCTTAAAATTACCCACTCGCCGTAGTACACGAGAAACGAACAGGAAGATGAGTACGCTGAGTGCCGAGCCAAGGGTGTACATCGTACCAACTTCTGCGGTGGAAAGAAACTGCTCTAGATATGAAGAGTTTATGTATGCTACTAGGTAGCTGTGCAGCATGAGGAGCAGGGAAGCGGCGTAAATCGGAATAATGTGGCGGCGCGTAACGTTACGTTTGTGGTGCGCACCAAAGTGTGAAGATCGAGGCATAGTGTTCACATTATACCTGTCTTAAATAGTGATACTATCAATCTAATTAACAAGCCGCCCCTTCGGGGCGGCTGATTAGTGAAGGTACGTGATGATACCAATCATCACGGCAAAAATGAGGCAGAATTTGGCGATGGCAGCATCTCTGTCTCGGCCGTGACTGAATCCAATCGCAAGCCATACTAGTGCGATTAGTAGATAGACGGCAGCGAGATAGAACAAGGTGTCGGGTACCGGCACAACCAGGCTACTAAAGCAGGTGATGATGGCCCCAGCGAGCAGTGTGCCAATGACAGCACTTACCATCTGTCCAAGCTCGACAACTTCGTTAAGGCGAGCTGGTGCAAAACGCATATTCTTTCTCCAGTGGTTTGTCCGATTTTTATTAAAACATAGATATATAAAAAAACAACCCTTGGTGTGCAAGGGTTGTTTTTCTTAAATGCCAATCAAAACTGGAATTACCATTGGACTCTTTTGAGTCTTTTGGAGGAGGAAGCTGCTGACTACGTCGGCAAGATCGTCCTTTACGAGTTCGAGGTCGATTGGGTGCATGTGCTCGGTCTGTCGCTCAACGGTCTTCTTAATGAGGACACGGGCTTCAGAGAGAAGCTGTTGGTTTTCGCGAAGATAGACAAATCCACGAGAGATAATGTCTGGTGACTTGCGGAGCTTACCGTTCTTGGTGTTTACCGTCGCAATAATCACAAACATACCATCGTCGGCCAAAGTCTGGCGGTCACGAAGCACTACTTCCTGACGTGCGCCAACCGTAAAGCCGTCTACCATCATGAGTTCGTTTGGAATCTTCATTGGCAAGACAGTCATTTCGGTGCCGTTTTTAATCTCAATGATGGTACCGTTGTCTGGTACAGCTACATTCTCGCGTGGGAAGCCATTTTCTACAGCAGCATACATATGGCTCTTGAGGTGGAAGTGGTGACCGTGGACCGGAATGAGAAACTTCGGCTTCACTGCCTGGTGTACCCAAACGAGTTCACCAGCGTTACCATGCCCTGAAGAGTGTACGTGCGAGCCTTGGTAGTTGATGACGCGTACATTCTTGCGGTAAATGTTATCTTTCAGATTTTGCACCGCCACTTCATTGCCTGGAATTACCGATGACGAAAGCACGATAGTGTCACGTTCGTTGAGGGTGATGAACTTATGCTTATCGGTAGCCATGCGCATCAGGGCTGCAAACTGCTCACCTTGGGCACCAGTTGAAAGAATAACAATGCGATCTGCTGGATAATCATTCATATCGCCAGCGTTGATAAAGGTGCGCTGATCTACTTCCATGAGCTTGGCTTGAATCGCAATGTCAATGTTGGTCTTAATGCTTCGGCCTTCCATGACGACCTTCTTACCCATTTCTTCACAGACCTTGATGACGCTGATGAGGCGGTCAAATTGAGAAGCAAAAGTTCCAATAATGAGACGGCCAGTGGCATTGTGAATAATGCTTTCGAGGGTTTCAAATACACGTGCTTCAGTGGCAGAGAAGCCAGCTCGGTCAGCGTTGGTTGAGTCACAGAGAAGGGCGAGGTTGTTATTGAGACCAACCTTTTCCCATTGGCCGCGCTCTTCAACGACCACCTGTCCATCTTCGTGGACCAGCTTAATGTCACCAGTAATGACCACATCACCGTGCTTCGTTTCAACACAGACGCCCATAGCGTCAGGAATTGAGTGAGTTACACGGAAGGTTTTAATCTTGGTCTTACCAACGGTAAATGATTCACCCTCTTTGATTACATTCATCTGGACAGGCTCCATCTGTGGGAATTCTTCTTGACGCTTCAAGATCATAAGCGACGTAAGATACTGCGTGTAGATTGGTGGGTTGCCAATACGCTCCATAATAAATGGAATACCGCCAATGTGGTCGAGGTGGCCGTGAGTCACAACCAGGGCGCGAATTTTGTGCTTACGCTCTTCAAGATACTGTGTGTTGGGCAGGATGTAGTCGATACCAGGAGCGCCCGCCTCTGGTGACACGAACTGGAAGCCAGCATCAATAACAATAATGTCATCCTTGGTTTCAATGATGTTCATGTTGCGACCAATCTCCTCGACGCCAGATACTGGAATGATACGTACAGTATCTTCATCTGTAATTTCAGGAATGTGTACGCGTGCTTCGTTCGTGTCGAGTCGGTGGGTGAGCGCCGGCGCCTTGTCTGGACGCCGTCGCTGATTATTGCGTCGATTACGATTATTGCGGCGACCATTCTTTCCGCCATTTCGGTTTCCAGCTGGTTTATTATCTGAGCGTTTCTGGCCTCCGGTCACACCACGTCCGTGCGGACGCGGTGATCGACCGGTACTAGCGTGGGCTGGTGCACGTCGATTGCGATTGCGGCGAGGCCGATGGTTGCTTGTCTGTTCTGTTTTTTCTGTTGTGTTCATACTTACTTTTACTGAATAAAATTTCAATTAATTAACAAATTACATATCGTTTCTGAAAAACTCCCATAACGAATCACTTTCAGTGTGCCACTCGGTGATATTGTTGAATCGATCAGCTGGGCGTCCAGGGCGGGCGATTGGGGTAATGGTCATATCTTCTCGCACAACATACGTTAGCGTTGGCTGAAACAAGAAGACGGCAGGATGTTCGCTCGTGATAATGTCACTGGCTTCTCGCAGTGTTGCTTGTCGTTGTGGTCCGTATGCTTCTGTTCGAGCTGTTTCAAGCAGCTTGTCCACCTCAACGTTTGCGTATTGAGCAATGTTTAGTCCAGGATCATCTTGCTGTGATGAGTGCCAGAATGGGTATAAATCATACGAGCGACTCATGTCGAGCCCGAAAAGTAAGGCTTCAAAGTCACGTGGTCGGATGACGGACTGTACAAGGTCTGCTTGTTCAAACTGCTCGGTGGTCACTGACACTCCAATGGCTTCCCATTGTTTTGATACAGAATCGACTAATGATCCAAATAGCGGGGTGTTGCTGGTGCGGAGCGTGATGCGTAGTGGCACCATTTCGTCATTTATTTTTTTCTCCCAAGTGCCAAGTGAATCTTGTGTCCAGCCACCACTTTTTAGTAGGGCAATCGCTTGATTCGCTGGCGTCGATGTTGCGGTATCAGTGATGCCGTCATTTGATTGTAGCGTAGTGCTTCCGAGCAGGGTAGGTGATGCTGTGGGGACACCATATCCATGCAGTGCTGAGTCAATCAGTGCAGGTCGATCAAGCGCGATTGTCAATGCCTTGCGTGCGGTCGTGTCCCGAAGAGCAGCCGAGCGATTTTGGTTAAAGAAAATACCAAAAACACGAGGCAAAGGTTCTTCTACCAGCTTGTAGCCATCTTCGAGCACCTTTTCAATTTGATTGGTTGAGAGGTATGCCGTTGCGTCGATGTCGTGAGCGTCTAGAGCATTCAGTAGCGCCGATTCGTTTTGATAGAAATTAAGCTTAATGCCATCAATTTTTGAGTCACTCGTCGTCTGACGATATGCTACGAGGTTGTAATTGCTAATAAGTCCAGAGGTGTCTCGCTTGGCGCTTTCAATTCTGAATGGTCCAGAACCGATTGGTTCAGTATTGAGCTGACTAAAGGGTAGTTGCTCAATCGGCAAGCTGCTCCAGGCGTGTGCAGGCATAATGCCAAAAGTGAAGTTTTCAATAAATGGTGCGTATGCTTCTTCAAGCACAACATTCAGTTCGTATTCATTGATTTCCTCAATCGTCACGTCACTCCAGTTGCCACGCAGTGGACTTTTAAGGTCTGGGTCTTGAATGAGTTTGATGGTGAAGACAACGTCTCGGGCAGTAAGTGGAGTGCCGTCGTGGAAGGTTACATCCTTCTTGAGAACTACGTTGTACGTTAAGCCATCATCAGATACTACAATCGTTTCTGCAAGATCATTCACTAGATTACCTTGGTTATCAATGCGCATAAGCCCGCTATACACCAAAGTGGTTACGTCTTGGTCGGCCCGAGTCAAAGCCAAGGCGGGATTCACAAAGCGAGGGGTGCCAACGATTCCTTCGGTGATTGTGCCGCCACGAGTTGGTGTAATTGCTGAACGGTCGTCATTGAAAGATAGAGCAAACCAAATGCCGGTGGCAATAACCAAGAAAAATAGGACTCGCAAAAACAAACGGTCACTTGGCGGCGTTCCTTCAATGCGATGGAGAAGTTTATCCAAAAGTCCTAACGACGGATTGGTTGGAGATGTCATATAAAATGATTAGTGATTACAAATGAGCGACGGTGTTTTCAAGAGAAAACACACATTTTTTACTGCAAAAGCAAGCCGAACTGAATTTCGGTTGTTTACGCGAGGATATTGAGAAATGCCGTGAGTACAAACAAGATTGCAATCCCGACTGAAAACTTGAACAAGAAAAGCTCCGCGCCTCGACGTTTGTGAAAGGCCGAACTGAAATTGTCGCCACCAAATGCTCCTCCCAAGCTTGAACCGCGCTGCTGGAGTAGAATCGCTGCAACGAGGAGGATGGAGAGAATTATCTGGATATATGGCAGTGCTGGAAGCACTAAATCGATAATATTCATGCCGAGTGATAGTAGCAGAAAGTGTCTAAGGAGGCAAGTATAAAGGAAAACAGCGGCTGCTAGCCGCTGTGAAAAGATACCTTACTTGAGCGCATATTTGTGGGCGCCTGATACATGGCTGATGTTGTACTTGGTGGGGGTCAGGGTGAAGTAGTCGATCTCAATGAAACGACTCTCGCCCTTGAGCAGGGTCGCAATCGGCAATTGCTGCCAGGTGTGTTCTTGGATGAGTCGATTGATGGCCCCGTCGAATTGAGACGAGACAAACTTGAAACAGGCGCCCTCGCCAGTCAGGAGGCCATCCCAGTTGGTCCACTGGCGTCTCCACCAAGTAAATGTTTCTGGCAAAATGACCGCTGCGATGTGTGCCAGTAATTTGCTGGGTACTTTCTCGATTATGTTGCCATCGTGCAGTACAAGCAGGTCTTTACAAACCAAGACATATCGAATTGCCATTTGTGTTCTCCTCTTTGAACAAATGTACTGCGGTCTTTATAGCAGTCAGGCCATTCAATTGCAATCAGTTTTTAGTGTCGGTATAATACCGGCGCGACGGAGGTGATTCGGTTGTTTTGGCAGTCGTAGTTTGATTTTCTACTACATTATAAAGTTCTTAAGTAATGCATGATATGAGTGAAAAAAGTCCAATTAAGCCACTTGGCGATCGCGTAGTGGTACGACCCCTTACCGATGAGGAATTAGGAACCGTGTCAGCGTCAGGAATTATCATTCCAGACTCAGCCAAAAAGGAAAAACCAGAACAGGGAATTGTGATTGCGACGGGGCCTGGTAAATGGGATGAGGACGGAGAAAAGCGTATTCCACTGGAAGTAAAGGAGGGTGACCGCGTAGTCTTTTCGAAGTATGGTTACGACGAAGTAAAATATGAAGATAAGGAGTACTTTATCGTGTCTGAATCGTCTATTTTAGGCATTTTCAACGGCTAATTAGTTATTTAAGGAAAGCATATGGCAAAAGAAGTTATCTTTGGAGAGGATGTAAAGAAGCGTTTGCAGAAGGGGGTAGATACCGTAGCGAACGCAGTAAAAGTGACGCTTGGTCCACGTGGACGAAACGTCATTCTTGATAAAGGCTTTGGTGGCCCGACAATTACCAATGACGGTGTGTCGATTGCAAAGGAAATTGTGCTCGAGGATAAGTTCGAGAACATGGGTGCCGAAATCATCAAGGAGGTGGCCAATAAGACTAATGAGCTCGCTGGTGATGGTACAACTACCGCTACCGTACTTACGCAGGCGTTGGTAAACGAAGGTCTCAAGCAGACCACCATGGGCATCAATTCAATGGCAGTGCGAAATGGTATGGAGCATGCAGCTGCTGATGTGGTGGAAACCCTCAAGAAAATGGCGACCAAGATTTCTTCAGTCGATGAAATCAAGCAAGTGGCGACCATTTCAGCCGAAAGCGCAGAACTTGGTGAAAAGATTGCTGAAACTATCGATAAGGTAGGTAAGGATGGTGTAGTGACGGTCGAGGAATCACAGTCATTTGGGATTGAGACCGAGCTCACTGAGGGAATGCAGTTTGATAAAGGGTATGTGTCACCATACATGGTAACCAACCCAGAGCGCATGGAGGCTGAATTTAAAGATGCGCAGATTTTGATTACCGATAAAAAGGTGTCTTCAGTACAAGAAATCTTGCCGCTTTTGGAGAAAATCGCCCAGACTGGGAAGAAGGAGCTTGTCATTATCGCCGATGATGTCGATGGTGAGGCGCTTACTACGTTTGTGGTCAATAAGCTAAAGGGCGGTTTTTCAGTCTTGGCAGTTAAGGCGCCAGGCTACGGTGATCGCAAGAAGGAAATTTTGGCTGATATTGCAGTGACTACTGGAGGTGAGGTAATTTCTGATGAGCTTGGATTCAAGCTTGAAACCACCGAGCTCGCACAGCTTGGTGCGGCTGAACGCGTAATTGCGACCAAGGACAACACTACGATTGTTGGCGGCTCTGGTACCAAGGAAGCGATTGACGATCGCGTGAAGGCGCTTAAGTCACAGCTCGACCAGGCTTCTTCTAAGTTTGATAAGGAGAAGCTTGAAGAACGTATCGCGAAGCTTTCAGGTGGCGTAGCAGTGATTCGCGTGGGTGCAGCGACTGAGACTGAGATGAAGTACCTCAAGCTTAAGATTGAAGACGCGGTAAACGCGACCAAGGCCGCGATTGATGAGGGTATTGTGCCAGGAGGCGGTACGGCACTAGCTCGTGCAGCTGGAATTGTTGAAAAGGAACTTTTGGCCAAGAAGGAGCTGGCACGTGAAGAGATGATTGGCTACAATATTGTGCTTAAAGCACTTGAGGTGCCGTTGAAGCAAATTGCTGACAATACCGGCAAGCATGATGGTGCAGTGATTGTGGAGAAGGTAAAGACGGCTGGTGGTAATGCTGGTTACGATGCTGCCAAGGCTGAAATGATCGACGATATGATCAAGGCAGGTATCATCGACCCAGTAAAGGTAGAGCGTGCTGGCGTACAGCATGCGGTATCTGCGGCGGCGATTCTTCTTACCTCAGAAGCAGCAGTAGCTGATGCTCCAGAAAAGGACAAGCCAGCGATGCCAGATATGTCTGGTATGGGCGGCATGGGCATGGGTATGTAGCCAGAAAATAAGGAGCGACGCGACTATATTTTCTGAGCTCTCCGAAAGAGCGCGCCTTCCTAGGGCGCTCGTCGGAGACTTACTGCTTCGCCAGTGATTTGCGCGCTTCCTAGCGCAAATCATCGGTGCACTACCTCGCACTCACTTCTTTAGTTCGAAATTCTTACATAACCCAATCAAAAAACAGCGGATTACCGCTGTTTTTTATTATTTGCAAGAACAGGGAAGACTCGTCTCAGAAACACTTGCTAAATTACAAATATGTTGTATTATTCCGCTCATTAACAAATCAAGCAACAAATTTTATGACTTTGCAAGCTTTTGAGCAAAAACATATGATCCAAGGTTCCTTGGCTGGCTTTGTGCTGGCACTGTTCTTTGTGCTTGGAGTGAGTCCAGCTGATGCAAAGAGTGAGGTGGTGCCAAGCTCGTTTGGTGGTGTTTTGTATTATCAAGCCACTGCAAGCAATTGGACCAACTACTGGTTTGCCGGACTAGGTCAGGTAGATGTGTACGTAAAATATAATGCAAATGTCTATGATGCTACTTCTGGTGACTTAATTCCAGAAAATGGCACTGTGTCTGTTGGTACAAAACTTCGCTTTGAGCCAACGCGTGGAGAGATTAGTTGGAATGGTGTTGGATATACTTCTGATACACCATTTGGACAATGGGTGCCCGGCGCTGCGCGTCCAGGGCTTACTGGTACTCAAGTGGTGACTGGTACAAACTGGTCGTACACGTTTCGAACGGGGTCTTGTGCAGCGGCAAATTGGGTAGATAATCCAATTAATCCGTATAATAATCTTCCAACCCCAGTGTACATTCCGTTTTCTGTGAATCCGGAGACAATGACTGTTGATTTGTCTGGATCAACAGCTGGTCTGAATGATTTGGGTGGAAACGTCTATGAGGTGACTGCACCTGGGTCAGTTGTTGCTCAGTTTGTGTATGACCCCACGTTTGGTCGCTTTTACTATGAATACATTTCAACGACTGCTATTTACGCACCGGGTAGCTGCTTTACTTCTTGGGATCTTCGTCCGATGAGTATTTCGGGTAGCTGGTTTGGGTTTAATCCGACCTACAATCATCCGGTTCCCGGCGCAAGTATCTCGTATAACATAACTGTTGCTGATGCTCCGTCAGGAAACAATCCTCCCGAGACGCCGGTCATTACTGGCGCTGGAGCAAACTCACACTTGGCTGGCGAGTATCAAAACTTTACAATTGTTGCTGACGATCTCGACGGCGATGCATTGTCATACCGAATTGATTGGGATAATAATGGCTCGGTTGATCAGTGGGTGCCATCATCTGGGTATGTTGTTCCAAATGTGCCACAAGGTGCGGCAAAGAAATGGTTGTCTGGCGGCACCTATTCATTTAAGGCTAAAGTAATTGATGTGCATGGTGCAGAGTCTGGCTGGGGTACGTACACAATCAAAATTTGTGACGCTGGTTATGTTTGGGATGGTTCAGCTTGTCAGCCGCCGTTACCAGATCTTACTCCGTACGCAATGTTGCACCCAAGCACGGTCTTCAACAGTGTAACTGGCATCTTCGACATTGTAGTGATTGAGTACTGGGCGAAAAATGTTGGTGGAAATATCGTCACTGATAATTTCATCAATACGATTGCGCTCGATCGAGACAACGATGGGTCGATTGCTGCTGGTGATCAGCAAACTGACCCGATGAGTGACAACCTCAATCCAAATGACGAATCGGGTCATCATATTCTTACTGTTGCGACAAACGTACCGGCAGGCGACCATGTTATTAAGATTAATCTTGATACAAATGACGATGTTACCGAGTCGAGTGAGTTAAACAATGACACAACAGTTTCGCTTAATCCGATTGTGCCAACGCTTACTCTCACCATCGATGACGATTTTGTACGCTTCAAAACAACAACTACACTACACTGGACCGTTGATATGGTGTATCTCAATGACTGTTCAGTGGTTGGTCCGGGTGTAAATGCTGCTATCAACCCTTCTGTTGTGGGAGGGTCTGGTGACATAGCAACCGGTCTTATTACGGCCAAGTCTGAATATGTGTTCAGCTGTACGGTGCCAGGTGGAAGCACCTACACTGCCACTGCTACGGTTGAGACGACTGGTTCAGTTGAGGAGATTTAGTACGAGTTTGTACACAAAAAGCCCGCGGCGAAAGCTGTGGGCTTTTTGTGTACAAACGTCTCGCGTGTTTTCTTATCAGTTGGTACAATGTATGTACTTATCGATTAATATTTCGTTATGCACTTAGTTACAAGAGTCTTAAGTGGCGTGTTTTTTTCCTTGCTGGTTCTGCCAGCTTTAGTTTTGGCACAGGCACCTGGAATTACCCAGCTAAACACTAATGAACCTCCCAACGAGCTTGCGCTGCAACCGCCAGCATTCTTGGATGCCGTGCAGTCAGAAGATGATTGGAATGCTTTAACGCCTGAGCAGCAGGCTGAAGCAGCGGCGTTCTTTGCTTCTTTTGGACCAGGCTTAACTACTGCCAATACAGCTTCGCCGGACGGGACAGTGTCGTGTTTTGACTACTACACGTTCGGCAGTGTTAAGGTAAATGTGCAAGGTGTGCTAGCGTCAACGGTGTCGGGAGTACCCTTCACCTTCACCGGTACAATTGATAACGAGAACCCGTATCCAGTTGTTGATGGCGCGGTGTACATGAAGATTTTTCGTCAGCCAGGAGATGGCTCAACACCAGTAAATGGCTATGATGTGGTGTACCAAGGTTTTGTAGAAGAGGGGTTGTCCTTACCTGCTGGTGGTTCAATGCCAATCAATTTTAGTTGGAATATTCCTGCTGCACTACCGTCAGGGCAATATCAAGCTGCTTTTTTCTATACGTCTGCAAAGCGCTTCAACCTGCTCGGGTTACCCTTTACCGATGATGTTGTGGGCAACACCGTCTCGTTCGCTGTCACTGGTGAGCTTACGGATACGGTGACCTTTCAAAAAGATAGTGTGACCGTCGCTGACAATAACTACTTTTTTGCTGCCTTTACGCCAAAGGTAGATACGGTTGCGCCTGTAGAAGTTGCTGCTGTGCTAGTAAATACCACCGACAAAGAGCAGGTTGTGCCCATCACAATTACCACGTATGCCTGGGACCAACAGCGTGCTGAAAATGTTGTTGATACCACGACCACTTCAGTTACTTTGGCAGCGGGAGAGAGTTCGCCGTTGCGGCATGTTGTTACCGACACAAGAAATTCAGTCTATCTTGTGGTATTTGAGTCTTCATACCTGGATACGAAAAGCATTCTTAATGTTCGGTTCACGCGTAGTGACGTGCCAACCACACGCATTAATTTCCCGGCTGTCACGTCATACCCACTACGCGCAGGCGAGCAAGCAACTGTGTTCTCGTGTTTGCATGCAGCTGGCACTATGGAGATGGTCGCGGGAGGAAAGCTGGAGCTTACGCTCAAAGACGAAGCAGGGAATCCGTTCCATGCCTACACGTACGAAGGCGGTGTCACTGGAGCAATGATGGGTGTTGCTGAGGTTTTTACTCCAGAACGTGATTATTCAAAATTTACACTTTCGGCAGCACTTTACCGAGATAATCAGCTTGTTGACACGGTAGACATGGTTTATGACTGCACTGCGCTCCAAGAAACGTGTACGCAAGTTCCAGCGTCAGTTTCGCCTGGTGAGCAGGGGCAGGCCGCCGGCATTGTGGTGAAGCTTTTTGCCATGGCACTTATTTTTGCGGCGTTACTTGCTATTGCTTTTAAAATCTTTTTCAAAGAAGAAAAGTATATTACCGGCGAACACACACCTGATGATCTTGGAAACTCAAACGGCCCGTCACCGATGGGGCCGATGATACTTCTGCTCTTGGCTTTTGGCAGTTTTGTGTTTGGCGCGGGCCAGGCGGAAGCGAAAAGTGTCGTTTGGAACAGTGCGATGTTGCCCCCGCTGGCTTATTATTGGGCAAACATACACTCAGCGTGGCAGACTTCAGCAATGACCCCCGGTGCGGTAGGGTGTGTAAACCCAGGCCCAGGCGGCTGTGGGTTTCAACTAGCGTTAGATAACGCTCTGGCTTCTGTCACTTATAAAGCTGAGGTTTATGACTATACAACAGGAAATGTTTTGGCTGATGGAGCGGTGGTGCCGGTTGGAACAAAGCTTCAAATTCGAGAAATCCCTAAAATCAATACTGATATTTCATGGTTCGGAACTGGACATTCGAGTGATAGTCCCTACGGTCGCTGGGTCGCTGCTGCTGGTCCTTTGACGAGCATCGGCTGTTCTCCTGGTGACTATACAGGTACTGCCAGTTTAATTCTAGCCGAAGATCCAATTCATACATACAACATGTTGCATGTTGACCCCAAGACACCACTGCCGCTTCCTGTCAGTGCTAATTTGTCGTGCGATGCTGGCGGGGTGTGTGACGTAACTGCTCCAGGACCAATAAACCTTCGCATGTCATTTCCTGAAACTGTCGGTCGATTTTATCATCGGTACGTGGGAAAAATTTGGGGAAATTGGATTTGTGGTGGGAACAATGTACCTTTGAGAACTTTCACGGCAGAAGATTATTCGTTTACGTACATGGGTGTATATTATGCATTTTATGCGAATATTGTGCCAAGTGGTAGTGATTATTTTTTACAGATTCCCGAGCAAGCTATAGATTTTACCTTTAATGCTATTTCGGTTTCGGAGAACTCGGTACCTGAAATTCCTAGTATTTCTAACGCACTCCCCCAGACCCACATGGTGGGTGACGCTCAAACCTTCAGTGTTGTAGCAGATGATCCCGATGGTGATGTGTTGCGTTATGGAGTGGATTGGAATGAAGATGGTGTAGTTGATCAGTGGTTGCCTGGCATTGGGCATGTTTCGGGCGGAACTTCCGTAACAACAGCGCGAACGTGGGTAACGGCCGGCATAAAATCATTTCAGGTCTTAGCAGAGGATATTAATGGTGGGCGTTCGGAGTTTGCTTCTCACCAGATTGTAATTTGCAATACAGGTTACACCTGGGATGGTGCTACGTGCTTACCGCCAAAGCCAGACTTAGTACCATATGCTTCGATTAGTCCGTTAACCGTCTTTGACTCAGTTCTAGGTGTGTATCCTCAGGTGGTGATTGAGTATTCAATTGAAAATAATGGTGACGTTCAAGTTGATGAAGCCTCAGAGAATTATATTGGCCTTGATCGCAATAATGATGGTAGTTACGCTGCTGCAGATGAGCAGTATGATGCTACTGATTTTAGCCTGGCACCATTATCGGTTGGCTCTGTGTCTGCTCCAAAGACTGTCGTGGTTGGAACAAATGTTCCGCTCGGAACACACACTATTTTGATTGATGTTGATTACGATAACTCAATTGACGAGACTGATGAAACAAACAACCAACGAACGTTAACGCTCACTTCTCCGGCACCATCGCTGACGCTCGACGTTTCAGATGACTTTGTCCGCGCGGGGACCACCGCGGTGCTTACCTGGGCAACAAGCGCCACGTACCTTTCTAGCTGTACCATTAAGGGGCCGGGAGTGAATGTTGCTATCAATCCTTCAGTGTCTGGTTCGACCGGTACGGTACCGACTGGTGCAATCGCTGCCAAGTCAGAGTATGTATTTAGTTGTTCGGATACAGGAGGTGTATATTCAGTGTCTGCAGTAGTGGGGACAACAGGAACGGTGCAGGAAATATAAACAAAAGCCCGCGGCGAAGCCGCGGGCTTTTGTTTCTTGCGTGTCAGATTGTGGTACTATATAGAACACAGTTAATTATTTGTTTATTTGAGTAGTTATGGGAATTTCTATTGTAGTTATTGTTCTGCTGGCGCTGTACGTTGTGTTTGCATACAACAAGTTTGTAAAGCTCACGCAGCAAGCCAAAGAAGCTTGGGCAGATATTGATGTACAGCTTAAACGTCGTTACGACCTTATTCCAAATTTGATAGAGACTGTAAAGGGGTATGCTGGTCACGAGAGACAAACACTCGAACAGGTGACAGCGGCGAGAGCAGCTGCCACGCAGACACACGTTGATCCTTCGAATTTAACCGCGGACAGCATTGCTGCTATGGCCGGAGCAGAATCTGCCCTTACTGGCGCACTTGGCCGCTTGATGGCGATTGCAGAGAATTACCCGGACCTTAAAGCAAACACCAACTTTTTGGAATTGCAGCGCGAGCTTTCAGATACTGAAAACAAGATTCAGGCAGCACGTCGCTTCTACAATGGTAACGTCCGTGATTTGAATATTGCCCTCAAATCATTTCCTTCAAATGTAGTTGCTTCAATGTTCAGTTTCAAGGAGGAGCCGTACTTTGAACTTGAGGAAAATAGTGTTGAACGAGAAGCGGTTAAGGTGCAGTTCTAATCATGTTTGCTCGCTCCGTCTCAGGTTTGCGTAGCGCGTTGACAGTAGCAATATTGAGCGCCAGCCTTTGGCTGGCGCTCTTTGCTTTCGTTTCTGCCACTGAAACCATCACTTTGTTTACTTCTGATATTGAAATTCAGGCAGATGGAGACCTTTTAGTGACCGAAACAATTACGTATGATTTTGGCAACTCGCTGCGTCACGGAATATATCGTAATTTGAGTGAACGTCATTTTGAGATGCCAACGAAGTGGTATAAGGAACGATATACTTCATACGCAGTAATTTCAGTTACACGAGACGGAAGTCCTGAACCGTATACCACAGCCGAAAAGGATGGTCTTTCAATCAAAATTGGCAGTGCGACGACTCAAATTCAGGGTGTACACACGTATGAGATTGTCTATCGAGTACAAGGCGCACTTTCAAATTCGACAGACGGGCCAGAGTTGTATTGGAATGTAACCGGCGACGAATGGCAAGTAACAATGCAGAAGGTTTTAGCCAATATCACTGTTGCTTCAGGGGTGGCTTTGGGCACCAAACAATACTGCTATGCTGGCAGCTCCGGGACACGGACACAATGTAGCCACAATGCGCTGCAAGACGGCGTGGCAATTTTCCAACAAGAAAGTATTTCGCCAGGACAACAGCTTACTGTTGCGCAAACAGTGTCGTTGTTGCAACCTTTAGTGCCACTAGAACGGCTTAAGCTGGGTTTTATTCTTATTCCATTTGGTGTTATTGCGTTACTCTATACAGCCTTTGCGAGCTATCGGTGGCGCACTAGGTACAAAGGAAACACAACGGTTGTTGCACAATATGAACCATACGAAAATTTCAAACCCATGTTTACTGGTGTGCTTATTGACGGTAGGCTTGATGCGAGTGATATTTCCGCAGGAATTATTTATTTAGCGCAGCAGGGTTTTTTGAAGATCAGACAACAAGAGCACAAGATTTTATTCTTTACGGCCAAGGACTACGAGATTGAGCTTTTACGACCAAAATCTGAAGTTGAGCTTGCCTCGCAGGGAGAATTACTTCACTTGTTGTTTTTAGATGCAAATCAAGTGGGGAGTATTGTCTCTCTTTCTGAGCTTAAAAAAGACATGTCTAGACGCAGGTCAAATAGTAAAGTAATTAGCGAGCTTAAAAAATCAGTCGTGAAGGACATGGTCGATAATGGTTTTTTGGAGCAACGATTTCCTCGAGTGGCAGTTGTTATCAGTGTTTTCTTGGTTTTCATTTTCGTGCAGATTTCTGCACCGCTCCTTGCATCTCTGGGTACAAACACGATGGTCGTATTCACTATCGTGATTACACTCTCTGTCGTGTTGATCTACTTTACGGTTACGGCAGAACGGCGTACTGCACATGGCTATGAAGCATTGCATTATCTCAAGGGCTTTAGAGAGTTTCTTTCGGTGACAGAGGCTGAGCGGTATAAGTTTCACAATGCTCCAAGGAAATCACCTGAACAATTTATGGAGTTTCTTCCGTATGCAATTGCGTTTAAGGTAGAAAAGGAATGGGCAAAAATTTTTGATGATCTCACGATTCCAAATCCCGACTGGTACGAAGGTAATGCCACTGTTTTTTCCGCCTCAGCTTTTACTGAAGGTCTAGGTTCGTTTTCAACAACTTTTGTGCAATCGTCTGGTTCTTCTGGCTCGTCTGGCAGTGGTTCTGCCGGTGGAGGTGGCGGAGGTGGAGGTGGGGGTTCATGGTAGTTTATTTTACGGCGTGTATAGTATTATAATTAGACTATGTCAGAGATAAATCGTATCTACTACAACAAGCTTGTGCGAGATAATATTCCAGCAAAAATCGAGGCAAAGCATCAGACGTGCGAGATACGGAAAATTACCGATGTACAGGAGCTTCAGCAGGAACTTTTCAAAAAAATTAAGGAGGAAGCTGCTTCTTTGGCGATGTGTCGTACAAAGGAAGAATTTCTTGAAGAGTACAGCGACTTAATGGTCGTGCTCGATACGCTTATTCGACAACTTGAGGTAAGTAAAGAGGAGCTGATTGAACATCGGCGGAATAATCTGCTCAAGAAGGGTGGCTACAAGCAAGGACATTTCCTTGTGTGGTCCGACGATGTGGGATATCGTTCAAACGAAAGTGTGCAAGGAATCCCGCTCTAGCTCGTAGTAATGAATTGTAATTACTGTAAATGGCAACCCTATATACCGAACAATCGAGAAATGTGACGAAGACGTTTATGTTAATGGGCGTTTTCTTAGTGATGATTATCGGCATTTGCTACTTTATTTCTAGCTACGTAGGTAACCCGGTTATTCTGTACGTTGGTGCTATCTTTGCAATTTGTACGAGTGTGGGGAGCTATTGGTTTTCTGACAAGATTGTCTTGCGCATGACCAACGCTCATCCCGTCGCCCATGCTGAGGCTCCAGAGCTCTATAATATTGTCGAAAACCTTGCTATCACTGCAGGATTGCCTATGCCGAAAGTGTACATAGTCGATGATCCTGCGCCCAATGCTTTTGCGACGGGGCGTGACCCAGAGCATGCAGTAGTGGCGGCAACGACTGGTCTATTGCGTATTCTGGACCGTACGGAGCTTGAGGGTGTCATGGCTCACGAGCTGTCTCATGTCGGGAACCGCGACATGCTTGTTATGACGGTGGCGGTGGTTTTGGCTGGGTTTGTGGCAATTATTGCTGACATGTTTTCACGCGCGCTCTGGTTTGGTGGTGACAACGACCGTAATCGTTCTCCCATTTTTTTGATTATTGGAATTATTGGAATTATTTTAGCGCCAATTGCAGCAAAGCTTATTCAGTTAGCAATTTCTCGTAAGCGTGAATACCTGGCTGATGCTTCTGGTGCACTACTGACCAGATACCCAGAAGGATTAGCTTCTGCTTTAGAAAAAATTAATACTGCAGGCATACCCATGCGCAATGCGTCCACTGCAACGGCTCACTTATTTATCTCAGATCCATTTACTGGTAACAAGAAGGGAATTGGTCAAAAGATTGCCGGATTATTTCAGACGCATCCACCAGCTGAAGATCGCATTGCTCGGTTGCGTAACATGGGTTCATAATGATGTTAATAAAAAACAACATTCCCGATGTTGCAACACTACATAACCGACTAGAGTCTGTTCTGGAGAGTGGCTTGACCGAGTTTTTGGAGCACACTAAAGATCGCCGATCTAAGGTGTATGCAAATGTTAAGTTTGTACTCGTTTCAGTTTTTTTCTTCGTGGCTATTTGGGTATTTATTTCAGTTTTTCTACTCTCAATTGGGACTGGCATGACATTTCAAATAGCGGTTGCGCTGTCAATTATTTGGGCGGCGATTCTTTTAGTTAGCAGTCGGTCGTGGCTCCGAAACACTCGCCTGCTTGCTCGTGAGGTAAATATGGCCCTGACGCCGACGTTTTCGGCGGTGTTTGATCGATTGTTTTTGTATACCCACAATGGGGAGAAGGCGAAACGAGTAAAGCAGCTGCTGACCGAATCGTCACTACTGACCACGGAAGGACTGTGGGTGACAGCCGATGATTCTTTTGAAGTGTTTTCTGGAGAGCAGAAGACTGAGTTTCATGAAGTATTGGTAAGTATGCGTGAACCGAAAGGCGGTACTGGTCGCGATGCTGTAGAGACAGAAATCTTTAGAGGTATGTTGATGGTTACAAAGCTTGGAATACAGCATCAAGCCGAGACGTACATTTCTACCGATGGTGACCGGCATGGTTTTGCACATCAAAGTTTTTGGACAGTGGTGCTGGGTATGAGCAAGGTGAAAACCACAGAGTTGGAATGGAATGATTTTGAGCAAGTGCTGCATGTGGCGAGTACAGATGGTCGAGCTGCTCGAGAGTTTTTAAGTCCTGAGGTTATGCAGGATGTCTATGAGTGGTGGCAAGAGCATAAGCTTAATATGCGGATAGCAATTAAGCACGATCGGCTGTATTTGCTTTTGCCAGAGGCGAAAACACGTATCGAGGCTAGTACTGCGTCAGCAAAGCTGTCAGAGATTGTAAAGTACGCCAAGACACTCGCCAGGCCGATTTGGCGCGGGTTAGTGTTGGCTGACGATGTAGCATGATCATGAGGTTGGTGTAGAATGTGCTTGCCTGGAAGAGTGGCCGAGTGGTTTAAGGCGCACGCCTGGAACGCGTGTTGAGCGCAAGCTCTCGCAGGTTCAAATCCTGTCTCTTCCGCCGTATGATTAAACGAGAAGACAAACTGAGTATTTTATTTACTTTTTTAATCGGCTTTATTGCGGGTGGATATTTTTATATTTCTAATGTGGCTGGATTGGCAACAAAACTTGAAACACCCGATGTGGAGAAAGCTTCTAAGTTTGTAATTGTGGCCGATGTGTACGGCGGCTGTCGCAACACCTGCCCATCATTTCAAGTGCAAAATGATGGTTCGTATCGATACCTTTATACACCAGCTGCTGGTGCAGAGAAGATCATTAGACAAGGGGTTTTATCTCACGAGCTGATGGTACGACTGCGAACAGCGCTCACAAAAGAAGCTCTGCTGAAAGAGTCTGTAGAGATTGAGCCAGCAATTTGTAGCTCGTATACAGATGGGATTGATATTCTTTATGAAATTACTCTTGATGGTGAGGTGTTTTCGCTCGATTCGTGTGGGACAGATATCAATAGTGATGGGCAACTGTGGCAAGCATTGGCAGCCGTTTGGGATTTTTACGAACGAGGGAAATAAAACGAGAAGTGCTGCGTACATCTTCAAATCGGCCGAATTCCATTTTGGAATTCGGCCGATTTGAAACCTTAGCGGACCCTTTGGCGTAGTAATAGAGGCAAGGGAAGTCGCATCCTTGCAGTTTGAAACACTGATAATTTGAAATTTAGAAAATAACTATGCAGTCAAAATCCTTACTTATTGCTATTGCAGCGTTTGCGGTTGCAACTACTGGTATCTATGGATACACAAGTCCGAAGGTGTATGCGCGGGCGGGACTTACCGAAGAACAGGTTGAGGCGCTAGAAGAGGCGCAAGAGTTGCGTCAGGCAGGAGATTACACAAAAGCTCGCAATCGATTAGCAAAAGCCGGCATTACCGCTGAAGACTTACAAGCTTTGTACCAAGCCGCACACAGCGCAAAGGCAGCCATTTTTGCATCACTTGAAGCAGGTGACTATGAAGCGTTTAAAGCAGCCATTGCCGATTCGCCATTAGCTGACATTGTCACATCAGAGGCAGATTTTGTACAATTCAAAGAAGCTCACGAGCTAAAGTTGGCGGAAGCACCAAAAAACACTGCTTCTTTAAGTGACGCTCCTGTGTCTGACCTAAGAGAAGATGCAGTGCGTTTACGTCATTCGCTCATTACGGAGTTTACAGCCGATCAACAGGCTGCGCTTCAGGTTGCGCGTCAGTCAAATGATCGAGCAACTATCCAAGCCATTTTTGATGAGGCAGGAATTGAGGATCACCGCCACGATAAGTGGCGGTGATACAGAGATACTTCACAACGATAATTCATACGTTACGCAAACAGGCGCCCTGACGGCGCCTGTTGTGTTTGGTATGATAGGTCATATGAAAATAATGATTGGTGCAGTTTTGGTGTGGCTTGTTTTGAGTGGCACATCTTTTGCATTTGATGTCGCCACGACAGAGGTGGCGAAGCCTTATGATGTGGTTAAGATTACACCAAACGAATATAGTCAGGTTGTTCACATGGGCACGTTGGACAGTTTTCCAATCATGTATGAATTTACTCTTGAAGAGTCGACTGAGCTTTCGTTTCAGCTTCGAACGCTTGCAAATATACTTCCAGGCGGAGCGTTTTCACTGATGATTGTTCGTGAGAATGATGACGGAAGTGGCGTGACTGAAGTTGCACGACAAATTGCCGGGAATAATAACTGGCAAGCGCATAAAGATCGTGTATACGGGCTAACGTTTCTTGATGGTGAGGTGTTGACGCTTGCGTATGAGCCAGGAACCTATCGAGTGGAGGTGAGTACGCCGGTCAATGAAGGGAAGTATTTGTTGGTGGTGGGCGATACATCTGATCATTTGGGCTATTTTGCTACTTTGAATCGAGCCCATGCCATTCAGTCTCATTTTGGCTATTCATTTGTTCGTCTACTTACTTCTTCGTACCTGTACTATCCATTTGGCATTATCATGCTCTTGATTATTTTTGAACGCACGTGGAAGTTTAGAAACAAAATTAGTCGTGCTTAAAGCAATTCTTATAATCATAGCTGGACTCGTGTTATTTTATTTTGCGAACCTGGCTTTTCTTGGTGAGATGTAGACAAAACGCTATAAAGTAAGTATGCTAGCGATGTTCGTGGGCGGCGGCCCGAAGGGCCGCCGCCTTTCTCATTTAGTAGTCCACGACGTTGTTAGTATTTATTTTTATGTCACAAGAAATTCGTAATATTGCGATTATCGCCCACGTAGACCATGGCAAGACCACCTTGACCGACGGTCTCATGGAATTTGCCGGAAACCGAGAAGAGGGAGCTTCTATGGATAGTAATGCGCTTGAAAAGGAGCGTGGTATTACCATTTATGCCAAAAACACCTCGGTAACCTACAAGGACACCAAAATCAACATCGTGGACACGCCAGGTCACGCCGACTTCGGTTCTGAAGTGGAGCGTGTACTTCGCTCAATCGACTCAGTGCTGCTCGTCGTGGACGCACAGGAAGGCCCAATGCCGCAGACTCGTTTTGTGCTCAAGAAGTCACTTGAGCTTGGTCTTAAGCCGATTGTGGTTCTTAATAAAATCGATAAGCCAGCAGCCGATCCTGATCGTGCTGAAGAGCAGGTATTGGAGCTTTTCCTTGAGCTTGGCGCTTCAGACGAGCAGTCAAACTTCCCCGTGGTGTACGCGATTGGTCGCGATAAGGTAGCGAAGCGCAAGATGGAAGATGATCTCACTGATCTTTCACCACTCCTTGATACTATTCTCGAACACGTTCCAGCAGCGAAGGTATATGAGGAGGGACAGAATCTACGTGCGCAGGTGTTCAATCTCGGTTACGACAACTTCCTTGGTCGTCTCGCAGTAGCGCGTATCTACGAAGGCAAAATTGCGAAGAACCAGCCAGTAATCATCAAGCACAAGGGTGAAGAAACCAAGAAGGGTAAGGTGGTAAAGCTCTCTGGCTACAACGGTGTGCAGCAGGTAGAAGTGACTGAGGCTTTTGCCGGCGACATCGTGCTGATTGCTGGTCTTGAAGATATTAATATCGGCGATACCGTAACTGACTCAGAAACCGCTGAAGCACTACCGGCAATTAACGTAGACGAGCCAACGGTAGCAATGCAGTTCTTGGTAAACTCATCACCATTTGCTGGTCGAGAAGGAAAGTACGTGACCTCACGCCAGATTGGTGAGCGTCTCATGAAGGAAATGGAAATCAACGTTGGTCTCCAGGTGGAATCGGCTGGTGGTGACGCGTACGATGTGCGCGGTCGTGGTGAAATGCACATCGCGATTCTCCTAGAAAACATGCGCCGCGAGGGCTACGAAATGTCTGTCTCACAGCCGCAGGTAATTATCAAGGAAGTGGACGGAGTGAAAATGGAACCGTATGAAGAGGTGACGGTTGATGTGCCGAGTGAATTCCAGGGTGCTGTAATTGAACGTCTCGGCAACCGCGGCTTTATCATGCAGAACATGATTATGCACGAAAACCAGGTGCGTCTTCTCTTTGAAGGTCCAACACGCGGTCTTCTCGGCTACAAAAATCAGTTTATTATCGATACTAAGGGCGAGGGAATTATCGCGTCACGTTTCATCGAATTCCGTCCATATTACGGCGAAATCAAGAAGCGTCAGGTTGGTTCTATGATTTCTATGGCAACTGGCAAAGCGCTCGCGTTTGCGCTCTTTGGTCTCCAGGATCGTGGTGAGCTCTACATCGGTGCCGGAGCGGAAGTATACGAAGGGATGGTGATTGGAAATACCTCAAAGGGTGAAGAAATGACGGTAAACCCAACGAAGGGTAAGCAGCTCACCAACATGCGTGCGTCAGGTAGCGATGACGCGGTAACACTCACACCACACCGCGCCCTTTCAATCGAGCTCGGTCTTGAAATCATGCAGGAAGACGAATATCTCGAAGTCTGTCCAGTTTCAGTTCGCTTGCGCAAGCAGGGACTGAAGGAATCTGACCGAAAGCGAAGTAAATAAGCAAAAACCACCCGCTTGGGTGGTTTTTGCTTGGGCGAGTATTATACTTACGATATATCAAATAAGCTTTTGGATATGGAAGAACTACTTGCAAATATTACGTGGACGCCGGTGATGGTATCGTTTGTGCTGGCGTATGGTCTGGGGTGGTTGTGGTATTCACCAAAGATGTTTTATGAAAAGTGGCGTAGCGGCAAAGGCGGCGAGGTGGTGCAGCATCCAATGTGGATGCCAATGACTGCTCAGGCGGGAAGTACACTGCTGCTTGCAATTATCACCAACCTCGCCGCCAATGACGGACACGTTGGTCACGCCATCTTGGTAGCCATTACAATCGCAGGATTTATCAAAGCTAATGGTTTTTACGCAGGCAAGACACGATTTGCGATTGGGGTTGAGGTTGGATATATCATTGCGGTGATTTTTGTGATGGTGGCGGTCAATCTGGTATTGTAGGGATTGCTGATTTGCTTCGTCCTTTTGCGACATGCCTCCATCGTTTTCAAGTATCTTAATGCCGTACTCGGTACGGTTTAATTATTGACAAGGGATAGGCTTCGTCGTACAGTGTTTACCGTTCTTTTGTAAGGAGGTGTGAGATGACTGTGCCGAGCGACATGTTTGAAAATACGCTCAGGTTTATTGCTGTCAACAATCTTCTGTTGTGGCATTTCGGACGCCGGGCCGATTCTCGTATTGGTAGCGCTGCTGAAGCTGGCTGTGGCTGGATGTATATTCCGGCTACGCAAGAAGAAGAGCACCGGATGCTCACCGTGCTTGACCAGTTGCGCAGAGAGATTTTGCGCTGTGATGTCCAGCTGGTTGCCTGTCTGTTTGGCAGATCTGATATCTGCCCCAGTTTTGGCCCTGTGTTGCGGGTGCAAGTTACTTGGGGGCAGATTTTGGCACAAGCCTGAGTTTTAACCATGCAGACGATACAAAAGGCGCAGTATGCGCCTTTTTTTATATCTCCCATTTTCTCGACAGAAGAGTATACTAGATAGAGTTGTTTACTCGTTTAAGCCTAGCTTGTATGGATCCGATTCTTTTTCACGTGGATTGGGCCGCAGTGGTGGTGGGTGCAATCCTGGCCTATTTTATTGGCTGGCTGTGGTACAGCAGACATCTTTTCGGTGCTGACTGGGCGGTGGGAGTCGGGCTCGATACCGACTCCGCTTCTGCTTCGTATGGCGATGCTATGGTGGCGCAAGCCTTTGGCACTTTCTTGCTCTCCTGGGTGGTGGGTGTAGCAGACGCCATCGACAATTACATGCTGGCGATTTTGGTCGCCTTTGCGGTGGCTGCACTAATGAAAGCACGTGGTTTTTTTATGAAAAACTCACGCTACGCGATTGCTGTTGATAGTGGATACGTTCTTATTGTCGTGTTTGTGATGGTATTGATTCAAGTTTTACTATAGGTCTTTTCTAGGGAGTGGTTGACTTCTGATTTCTACTTGGGTAATACTTGCGTAAGGTTGTTCTTTTCGGAGGTGCGTCATGTCTCATGCGTTTGTTGTTACCGAATGTACTCGCGTACTCATTCGGAATGTTATATGGGGCATTGTTGACCACATTCTTAATCTCAAGTCGTTTGAGCGTAGAGTGTCGGTGACGATTTCTTTCCAATATCCAGCGAATAGTTTTGACTCTCAGAACTACTTCAGGCACACCGAAACACTGCATGCAGGCCCGGTGCTTGAGGATCAGGTTTTAGAGAGCCTTCTCGGTGCAGCTATAAAGTGTGTAAATCCCTACGCTAATCCGCATTTTCACTGCAGTACTGTGCGTGGAATGACGGTGGCAGGTTTGTCTGAGCCTGATGTGCCACAGAATGCTCGTCGCGTGATGATTATTTCGGTATGGGCGCCAGGTGATACATCAAGTGTGCTTGCTCGTGACATCGCATTCCATGCGCCTGAAATGTGGGATGATGTGTTGCGGCTTTTGTATCGAGACGCTGGACTTTCATGACGTAAAGGTCGCCCGAAAGGCGACCTTTCAATTTGAAAGCCTTTGCCTTAAAGACAGGTAGTTTTAGTTGTTATACAACATAAGGAGTGTCTTATGTCATCGCAAAGAAGCCGCTCGCTTATTCCTGGCCAGTATGAAAAGGAAGCGGCAGTTAGGCAAAAGATTCAAACGATATTTGCTGAACGCGGTTATTTCGGTCCAGCAAGTGTACTGTTGTGCATGTCATTTCCAACTGCAACGGGTGTGCCACTTCAGTATGATCAGTTCTTTAGTATACATCGAGGATTGGAGCGAGAGATTGTTGAGCGCTACTTGGCTGCTATGTCGGTCGCGTTGGCTGAGCATAAAAATCAAGGAGGATTAGTGCTAGGTAAGAATTTTTCGCTCGTTGGTCTACGTCGTGTATGCTTTGAGAATAAGGCGCCGGTACAAGTACACCTTGTCATGTGGCTGCCGGACATCGATGCTGATCTTCAGGAAATCATTGCCGTGGAAGTCTCGAAGAATTTTGGAGCGTTTCTACAAATTGTGTTTCCTGGATTGTAATGCAACCACGCGAACAATTAATCGTTCGCGTGGTTTTCTGATGAACACTGCTTGGTGCTACACTGGTGAGTATGGATTCGAAAACACAAGAACAAATTAATGAAATTGAACGAAAAGTGGCAGCAATATATGTTTCCGTTGAAAAGACTCGTAAATACATGCTCATAACAGCGTGGGTAACCTTGGCAGTTATTGTCTTGCCCTTGGTCGGACTTTTGTTTGCTGTTCCAGCACTCATTAAAACGGTCACAGAGGCAAGTTCCTTAATGCAGTTTTGATGTGGTACTCTAATGAGGGATAACCGCAAAGGAGATTGTCATGGATATGCCAGTTTCGACGCTGCGTATGCAGCATGTCAACCCGTTCAAGCTTACTGGGCAAAGCTTGTGTGTCATCAGTTCATTTTCGACGCTGCCGGAAGAATCGGTCATCGAGGGCTTATGGCGAAAGTGTTGCCCGAAGTTCGGTCACCTTTTTCCACTCACGGTCTTTGAACATGCGGGTACACGCTGCCTGGTGGTGGTTCCATCTGGTACTCGAAAGCGTGAACGACACAACTTTCTCGAGGCGCTTCAAGATGCGTAAACCTCCAAAGGCTGCCAAAAGGCAGCCTTTTTAATATGTGCAGCGTGTGCTATTCTCGTGGCAGTTTTGTTTCTTTTGTTGATGAGGACGTGTCATGTCTGTATGTAATTGGCGGTATGAATACGTAGTGTCGCAAGTGACTGATGTGAGCTTTGAATATTTGTTTGCAGTAGTTGGTGTGCCGATTGAGTATCGTCTGGAGCACCCTGCATACGACCGAATTAGAAATATTTTTTCAATTTGCGTCGATGTACCTGCGTGGCAAGTGCAAGTTTCGTCTCGGCCGATTGGCGGGGTATACACACTTGTGTGTAACATTGCCAAAACAGGTTTTCGAAGAAGAATTTCAGGATGTGTTGAAGTTCATGCACCGTGATGCTCGCTGTGCGAAGGTGCGGTCGCTCGCGAAGGTTCGACGTCAAGTTGAGCTGGGCTGAGCATCTTTACAAACAAAAAGCATGTGCTACACTATGACTAGTGACGTCTGAGCTCTTTTCCGCGCCTCTGGTGCGTAGCTCCGGCAGGGTCACTGACCTCCAACGCCCGTCGCAATTGCGACGGGCTTTTTTTATTTGCACGGCATTCATTTTTTATTGAACCACCAGTGATACAATGAACCAGTATGCAATTTTTTGGATTGATTTCATTACTCCTTAGTTTGGTAGTAGTTGGATGGTGGTTTGTGAGTGCGGTTCCGGCTCATGCGCCGGAGGAGAGCGCCTTCTCTGAAGCTTCATCGCAAACTAGAGTAGATCCGGCAATTAAGGCACACATAGCAGCTAAGGCTGATCTTATTCAGCTTGCGGTGCCAGTGGTGAATGATGTTATTGCTCGTCCACTCGTTGTAAGTGGGGAGGCGCGCGGGTACTGGTTTTTTGAAGCGAGTTTCCCGGTGGTGCTGACAGACTGGGACGGTAAAATTATTGCAGAGTCATATGCGACGGCGGCTGGGGATTGGATGACTGAGGATTTTGTGCCGTTCACTGCTACAGTAGATTTTACAAGCCCCTATCACGCCGGTGATCCGGACTTTATGCGCCGCGGTACACTTATACTCAAGCGTGACAATCCATCTGGCTTGCCCGAACATGACGATGCGTTAGAAATTCCTGTTTTATTTGAGAACAGCTCAGTAACAGAGCCGGTTGGGCAGCGCGATACGTATAGTGAAGCAATTGATGTAGCTGAGGAAGCTGCTGAACTCATGAGTAGATAATTCATTGCTTTTTTTGTTAGGTTGTGGTGAAATGGTACCCACAACGATTTATTTATATAAATGGAATACTTAATATCCACGGTCTTAGTGCTTTTATCAGGGCTCTTCTCGGGCTTAACACTAGGACTTCTTTCGCTCGATACGCAATCACTTCGTCGTCGTGCCAAACATGGCGATAAAGACGCTGCTATCATTTATCCAATTCGAGAAAAAGGTAATTTGCTGCTGGCAACGCTGCTTTTAGGTAACGTAGCGGTAAACACTACACTTTCTATCTTTCTTGGCACAATTGCTTCAGGTGTAGTGGCTGGTTTTATCGCGACGGGGCTTATTGTGGTATTTGGTGAAATTATTCCACAGGCGGTTATTTCTCGCTATGCGCTATGGTTTGGTGCTAAGACAATTTGGTTTACTAAAATTGCCATCGTCTTAGCGTGGCCAGTAGCGTACCCAATTGCGAAGGCACTCGACTACTTTCTTGGCTCTGAGCTTCCAGTCGTGTATTCACGTAGTGAGTTGATGGATATTATTTCTGAACATGAAGATTCAGAGCATAGTACGATCGATGAGGACGAAGAGCGCATTATGCACGGTGCACTGCAGTTCTCCCATCTGTCTGTCCGTGAAGTGATGACGCCATCTGAGCGGGTAGTATCTTTTGATGAAAACCAACGTCTCAACGACGAATTCTTTGAGGAGGTGTATGAGCACGGGTATTCACGTTTGCCGGTTTATAGTGGAGACAAAGAGAATATTGTCGGTGTCATGTATGTAAAAGACTTGATTGTTGAGGATGAGAATATTTCAATTAAGGAAACAGAGGGTGCGTTTGATGCAAAGTTTTTGACGGTGCGGGCGGGGGATAAGCTGGACGTTGTTCTGGGGCGTATGCTGAAGCAACATCAGCATCTTGCCGTTGTGCGCAATCAAGCCAAGCGTTTTGTTGGAGTCATTGCGCTAGAAGACATTATTGAAGAGATTATCCAACAGGAAATTGTTGACGAAGATGATGAGGATCCGGTGGACAGAGATATTGACTAACTCGTTATAAATCAGTATTATTTTTACAGGATTTCTGTTGTTTATAATTTTTTGGAGGACTACGTAATGCCAGACGGTGACAGGTCGGTTGTGTGTCATGACCAGGACGAGATGGCGCTCAGGCAAGGCTCCAATGGTCGTGTCGTCTTCATTCGAGACCCCGAAGGATGTTGCGAAGAAGTACTGCTTCGTCCTCAAGATCGCTTAAGGTTAACTAATCTGCCGAAGCGTTTTCGGCAGAGGTACAAGACAGCTGCGTGTGTTGAGTGCTTGTACGTAGTGGCTGAGGGTCAAGCTGGTATTTTTATCCCGTCCGTGCCAGGTGCGGGACATAATGTGGCAGTGTTACTTGCTAAGCTGGTTATGTATGAAGGAGTACAAATCAAACTGGTAGGAATTGCACCGTTTCACTTGCCAAGAAGTGCTTTCGACTGTGCTGTGCCAGGATGCTGGCTTGACCAAACGTAAACCAATAACCCGGGTTCTGCCCCGGGTTTTGCTTTATGCACGGTAGGCAAGGTTGACATACTAGGCATTTAAAATGTATAGTCACAGGCGGACTTTGGTCCGTTCTTTCTTTTTTTTCAATAACACATTTGCTTCATTGGAGGTCGTAAATGTCACAAGAAAATGGTTTGGTACATGTCAGGCTTTGTCCCGATCTGCGGACGGATGGGCCGGCCAGAAAACCGCCGCTGTTTTTGCTCTGCAATCAGGACGGGAAACCGTTCTATGATGAAGAGACCGGTAACTGCCAGGAAGTGATGATCAAAGGCAATGCTCGTCTGCAAGCGGTCTCGCTTAACGACAGCGTTTCCAGTCGCTATGCCTGGCTTCTGAAAGCGGAAAAGTGCCGGTTGACCCACGTGATCAATGGCCATGGGAACTGGGTGCTCATCAGCTCGGAAGCTGGTCGTCGTGAGTTTCGCACGGGCCTTCTGGCTGGCTCTGTCTTCGCGGTTTCTGCTTCAGCCTGGGAGGAACAGCGGCCGCTTCGGCCTGAGTTCGTGGCTTCCATGATGGACGACATGGCTGCAGCGTAAGCTGTCTGACCTGTTTCAAAAAACCGGGGTTCTACCCCGGTTTTTTTATGTACCTTTCAAGCCAAGGTCCCTTAGCATAACATGGAGTTCTTCGGCCTGGATTTTTCGATATTGATTTGGTTTTAGCTTGCCAAGTTCTATGTTCATGATGCGAACGCGCTTAAGCGACTGAACCTGATACCCGAGCGCAGCGCACATACGGCGAATTTGGTGCTTCTTGCCTTCAGTAATAGTAAGACGAAAGCGCTTGTCGTTGCGTGGATTAGCTTCGACTATTGCTGGCTTGGTGCGATAGCCTTCAATGTCCACGCCAGCAGCCATTGCTCTTAAAAACATGCCAGAAACAGCTTTGTCCACAGTGACATCGTATTCTTTTTCGTGACCAGATTCAGGATTAAGTAGCGGACCAGTAATTCGACCATCGTTTGAAAGTAGAATTAATCCTTCAGAGTCCTTATCGAGGCGTCCGATTGGCGCGACGTGTGTAATGCCGTAGTCGTGTGCAAGACGTGAAGCGATGTCTATTTCGCTATCGGCAGGAGAGTGTGTGATGATGCCGCGACCTTTGTAGTAGGCGAGGTACGTTTTAGGCTTGGTTTTTCCGATTATTTCTACTTGATCATGCTCAAGAACCTGCTGGCCCATTTCGGCAAGCTTTCCGTTGATCTTGACTTGTTTTTTGGTTACAAGTTCGTCAGCCTCTCTTCGAGAAGCTACGCCAGTGTGTGCAAGGTATTTATTAATTCGCATTGGGAATTCCATAGGTCGTGATTATGTCATAAAAAATTGTATCTGGCAAACAAAACGGTCGACCATGAAATGGTCGACCTTGGACTGTTCACGAGAGCAGAACCCCGTGAGTCAGAAAAAGTACGGTGATGTGATTTGACACGGGCGTGTCGCTTGAAAGCCACTTGTAGAACGCCGCGTTGTTGAGCAGGTCATTGATGGTCGAGCGGGACAGTGGTTGATTCAGCGACCACGCAACCATTTGACACTTTTCTTTAAAAACAGCGTAAAAACGCTGCTTTCGGATAAGCTCGGCGCCAATCGGTGTTTTCCGCAGGAAGGACTCGTGCAGAAAGTATTCAAGCGGCATGTTCAGAACATCAGTGCTTTGCGTTTGTGCGGTGGTGTACATGTGAACCACCCGTAAAATTCCGTGTATTTTATACTTTGATTTAATCGATCAGTCAATAGCTCGCACTGTGTGTAGGGCACCTTGTTTAAAAGGTGATGGCTGGAGTGTGATAGTACTGCAGCTCAGATGGATTAAGATGCGCATCAATAGTCAGTTCATCAGTTTTCATAACAAAGGGCAATTGGGTTACTAGTACTGACAAATCGTCATTCGTTGCTGCTGTGTCGGTGAGTGTAGTGAGGACGTAGAGCGTAAATGTTGCGCTGCTACCAGCAGGCACGTGGTAGGTGTTGTTAATTATTGTAACGTTTGTATCTTTGGTTAAAACCAGACCATTGGTAATACTGTTGTCTATCGGTTTGTTATCTGAAAGTAGTTGATAGGTAAGTATAAGCGCATCAGCATCGGCACTGTCTCGGAGGGCACCAATCGGCATGTATACGTCTCGTTTTTCAAGGCCGAATCGATAGGTGATGGTAAAAAGGGCGGTGGTGTCCGTGAGTTTGTAGGCTTGTTGGTCGGTGGTAAAGTAGGCCTCTGAGCTTTGTGGTGTCCAAAGGGCATAAAAGGCAAATAAGAGCGCGGCAAGTTTCAATTTGTGTGTATTCATGTCACTATTCTAACTGTACGAACGATATGGAACAACTACCCAAGCTACCTCCAAGTGATGAGGAATTGGTCAGGAAAACTCTTGACGATAAGCGCTTTTTTGCTGTCTTGGTCGATCGATACGAAGCAAAGTTGCGTCGGTACATCACGCGACTTGGTGTCCGCGATCCCGAAGATCAGCTGGATGTCTTGCAGGAAATTTTTTTGAAGACGTATCGCAATCTCAATGGTTTTGATACGTCACTACAGTTTTCTTCATGGATTTACCGTATCGCGCACAATGAAGCTGTGAGTTGGTATCGAAAGAAAAACGTTCGTCCTGAAGGTCATTTAATTGCAGATAGTGAAGAACTGATTTCATTCTTAAGTGCAAAAGAAGATACGCAGGAGGTGGTCTTCGATAAACATATCAATGCACAAGTGGTCAATGACGCGTTGATGAAAATCGACGAAAAATATCGTGAGGTAATCATTCTCCGTTTTTTTGAACACAAAGAATACGAAGAAATATCAGATATTTTAAAAATCCCCGTTGGATCAGTGGGTACGCTGCTGCATCGGGGGAAGAAGCAGCTGGCACATGCATTAAACCGTGATGCGGTACGTATATAAGCAGTAAGTGAGTATGGAAACAAACGAAACACAAAAAGGACATCTACTCAAAGAAGCGCTCTTTGCGAGGATTGAGAGTGAAAAAGTCTGTCCGCGACCAAAGTACATTTTTTGGGGGAAAGAGTGTTCTTTTTGGGTGTTGTGGGGACTTGCCGTTCTTGTGGGCGCTTTGGCGTTTGCTGTCACAATGCTGGTGACCTTACATGGTCAGTATGCACTCTATGAAGCCACGCACGAAAACTTTTTCACCTTTATGGTGGATGTTTTGCCATATTTGTGGATATTTATTTTAGGCTTAGTTACGATTGGCGCCGTGTACAATGTCCGGCACACCAAGCGGGGGTATCGGTATCCTGTGTGGATGATTGTTGCGAGCAGCGTTGTGCTTAGTTTTGCTGGTGGTTCGGCATTACATTACTTTGGTCTTGGGTATCGTCTTGATGAAGTGATGGGGCAGCATTTGGCCATGTATATGTCGCAAGAAAAAATGGAGCGTGAGCTGTGGCAGGTTCCAGAGCAAGGCCGTCTGGTTGGAAGGTTGGTGTATACCACTGTTGCGCCAACCACCACTGTAGTATTTGAAGATAGTTTGGGGCAGCGGTGGCGAGTTGAAATGGCTGATTTAACCTCAGCTGATATGGAGCTTTTAGCAAGTAAACAGACCGTACGATTGCTTGGTATGGTTGAAAACGAGACAGCGTACGTATTTCATGCGTGTGGCGCTTTCCCGTGGATGCTGAGCCCAGAAACTACAGTTGCTGACATGAGTAAGGAGCGAGAAAATTTTGTGCAACAGATTGTACGACATCGTGTCGTTCAAGAGCGGTTTGCAGAAGAGGTGCGTGAGGCGGTTGTTGATGAAGCAGGGGAGCGCACGACACCAACGGCAGTGGTAAAGCGCCGGAATAGTTGCGCTGATCTTGACGTGGTAAAGCGCATGCCTGAATAGCTCTTGGTTGAGTAGATTCTGTCCCGCGCAAGAAGTCAGACGGGATACTATTGCCAAATTTGTTTTTTTGTGTTCTTCTTGATTTGTCTGAAATAAAGGAGTATCATTTGTGTAAGACAGCGTTTTGATGTCAGTACCGAAGTTCGGTATATTTGTTGGTAAGTTTAATAATGTAATGTACAAAATCATGAACACTCTTACTTTTTCCCGGAGTGGCCTGGTTGCTCGCTTCTATGCAGCAGTAACGATGGTTTCTTTAGTATTGTCCGCTTTTCCCGCGGCTTTTTTTGTGGCCGAGGCTGAAACAACAGGTATTATTCTTGATAAAACCACTGCTTCAGTGGCGGTGGATGAAAAGTTAAATTTTAAGGTTTCTACAGTTAAGTCTGGCGAACCAACAGCCGGCACGGTAGTTTCTGTGTCTGACGGTAGTCAAGGAGGTTTGTTTTTCAACGGAAATGCTACAAATGGTCAGTGCAATGAAGATACTGCAGACTCAGATAATGCATTTTCGATTCAGAGCAACAAGGGTATTTGTTACAGTAACGCCACGCCCGGTGTGTACACAGTTACCGTCACACTGCTTGATTCACAAAGTCAAATAATTGGTGATGCGAAAACATTGGAAGTGACTGTTTCTGAACAGTCGCTATCAGGTGATGAAAAGAAGGTGGTCATTTGCAAGGCTACTGATAGTGATTCCAACCCATTTAATATAAGTGAAATCAACACTGCCTCAATTCTAAATGGAGGACATGGAGAAAGTGGCATTAATCATAATGACATTATTCCTATTTTTGACGGTTACGCTGGGCAAAATCTCGATACTCTATATGACGGCATGACTGGCGCGGAGGTGCTGGCAAATGATTGTGTGATTGCTCCAGTCAATCCTGGTCCGCAAGCGCCGCTGGTCTGTGCCTACGTTGGTGAAGTAATTTCATATACTGACCCGGCGTACCGAATCAACAACGTAGAAGTGTCTGCTTTGCGTCGCGGTGTGGCTGGAATTGAAGCTGGTGTGTCTGCCAATGCCAACTTCTTTGGTAAAGAATCAACCTACCAAGAACCAGACTTTTTCTCACTTGGCATGAACGGTGAGGTTGTCTATAAATTTACTGATAAAGTCGCGTATGATCAGGCCGGTGCTGATATCGCGATTTGGGAGACCACTGGTGGTCCTTCTGGCGAAACCAACGAAAGCGTTGAGGTGCTTGTGTCACAAGATGGTGTGACGTATGAGTCACTTGGAGTGATTGTTGGTTCTGCTGCGCTAGATATTGCACCCGCCGGCCTTGATTTTGTGCAGTACGTAAAGGTGATCGACCAAGGAAACAGTAACGATGACGGTTACGACGTAGATGCCATCACAATTATCGATGATTCTTGTGGGGATGTTCCACCACCACCGCAAATGTGTACACTGAAACTTAAGAGTGACACATCAAATACAGTGATTGAGAAACTTGGTGCAAATGCAGTGCTTACCTTTGTGCACAATAGCTGGGTTCAAAGCTTAATCGACGCTGACTGGATTTGGGGTGATGCGCTCGTGGTGAATCCGCTCGTAGACGAAACACAAACCTTCGTCAATCAGTTTGGCTGGGGCTTGCCGTCTGTTACTCACGCAACACTCACCATCGCGGCTGACAACTCATTTTCAGCTGATTTAAACGGGTCAACAGCAGCTGAAGACCTTGGTCAGTACAACTACACAACCTTAAAAACGTACGACGTCACAGGTCTAGTGCAGCCAGGCAATAACGAGCTTGCGGTGGCTGTTAAGAATTTTGCGCTGCAAGGATCAACTCCGCAAAGTAACCCTGCCGGCTTGTACTACGAGCTTGAAATTACTGGAGAGGGAGAAGATTGTGACGTGCCATATGTGCCTCCAGTGGTAGACGATCAGAAGCCGCAGGTGAGGATCATGTATCCAGAACACGGTGCGGTCTTTTTCCCGGGTACAATCATCGCCACTGGTACAGCGACTGATACCGACTCGGGTATCGTTGAAGTGAAGTACACCATCACTAAGATTGATGCGATTGGTGGTACGTATGTAGCAAATGTGGCGTCTGGTATCGCGAGCGGAACCGACGCATGGGAATTCCCGGCTTTCAATCTCCAACCAGGCTTCTATCGACTTAAGGTGCAGGCGTTTGACGCTGAAGGTAACTGGAAGTACGACTATCACGATATTCAGGTTATTGAAGAGCCGCGGTATGAAAACTACTGTGGTGATGGTGAGATGAACCAAGAGTGGGAGCAGTGTGATGGTGACGATGTAGCTGGAGGTGAGACTTGTACCGCCTACTGTACGCTCGCAAACCAGTGTTCAGATCTTCGTTTGGTTAAAATTACCCTCGATCCACAGGCGCCCGCTTCAGAATCATTTGATGGTGATATCTACCTCGGATCAACTGGTAACGTGATTCCAAGCAGTGCGTGGTTCAACTTTGACGAAGTAGGAGATGCTCCGCTAAATGTCACCGCGCTTGGTGTCGACGGATTAGCTGTGGAGCGTACTGCGACAGCTCTCCGCCTGGCGGTTGTCGGTGATAATGCTAAAAATCATTTCGATTACGCGTTTGGACGTATTGAAACCCTTGGTATTGCGCTTGGCACACTAAATCGCAACACAATAACCGGCTGGGCACTTGAAAACAGCGGTGACTACAAAGACGTCTTTATGAAAGATGGCGACGCTGCGCTCGACTTTAAGTTCTGGCTTACTACTGGTAACGACGCGGCGGCAGTCGAGGTGCTTGATGGTGAACCGTTTGATTGTATTGAGTGTGATGCTGAAGTAGAGGCGCGCGTGATCATTCGCGATGAGGATGGTGCCGAGATTGCTAATGGTGGTCTTGGCAACCTAAAGCCACAGGTAATTCTTGGTGATGGTACAATCGTGCCGTTTGGAGAGTGGTTTAAGCTTTCAGAAGCGCCGAATCCAGGTGACTCTGCTGTCTGGCATGATGATGCTGATACGGTCACTAATTTCCCTAATCCGGCCGACCTCGAAGGACTTTTTGTGAGTCGTGAGGGTAATGGTCAGGTGAAGGTAGCGTTGTATGGGTATCACAACCCAGGCGGTGACGTACACTACGAATCTCTCCGTGCCACGATTGAATTTAACGACGCAAAGGTTGCTTCGGTCGCACAGATTCCAGGTAACTTCGTACTAGAAAACCATTCTGAAACAGATCAGGTACAGTCAAATGATAATTTTGATTCATTTGCCGTCGTTGGCGATAATTCAGCGGTTGATTTCGACTTCTGGGTAGACACTAAGGCTGATGGTATTACCATCACGCTCGACGACGATTCGGTGGCGACTTGTGACGAAGATACTGAACCAGAAAATCCAAAGACAGATCCGGATACCTGGTTTATCTCTGGACATAAGTTTGAAGTTGGTGATGATTATTACGCTCCGGTGCTCGGCTGGACAATCGAACTTCGCGATGGGCTGGGAGTGTTCATTGCTACCACAACAACCGACAGTAATGGCCAATACTCCTTTGAGGTAGAAGCCGGTGACTATCAGGTGTATGAAGTGATGCAGGCAGACTGGGTACAGGATCAGGTAACGTATGATGGGTATCCGGTAGACACGGACACAGATTACGCTTATTGTGCGGTTCAGGTGCCTGATAATGAGTCTGATTACGTCTGTGATTTCTACAACGTGTATGACCCTGAAGATACTGTCAATCCATCAACGGTCACACCGCCTCAGACTACTCGCTCATCAAGCGGTGGTTCCGGCACCAAGATTAAGCGGCCAACCCCGCAAGTGCTTGGTGAATCGACCACTAGTTTCTGTCCGTTTATTGTCGATTACATGCAGATTGGCTGGGAGAACGACTCGTGGGAGGTGACTAAGTTGCAGTTGTTCCTCAATCTATTCAAAGGAATCTTCGGTGGCACCGATAATCCAGTGACGGGCACCTTCGATGCAACAACTGATGCCAACGTTAAAGCCTTCCAGGAGCACTTCCGTAGCGAAATTCTTGACCCGTGGTACAAACAAGGCATCGTGCCGCACGATCGTCCGACTGGTTTTGTATACAAGACTACTCGGTGGAAGATTAATGATATCGTGTGTCCAGGCTGGGAGGCGTATCCGAGCTTTGACGGAGAGAATCTCTCTTCGAATGTAGATATCACGAGAAATTAACGTAGAGGTCTATAGTAGCAGCAAAAAATCCCTGTACAGGGATTTTTTGCTGCTACGTTCATAAAAGCTGTGGTGTATACTTTAGATACTGATATTCAGAGTATGAATGTACGCGGATTTGATGCCTTACAAAAAATAGCCATGACGCTCATGGCGGTGTTGGCAGTGCTCACTTTTGTGGGTTCAAATCTGCATGCGCTTTTGTGGCAGCAGTCGAGCTGGTTGGTAGGCACTGTTTTGCCAGCAGTGGTGGTTGATTTGACCAACGAAGAGCGAGCAATGAACCACGCCGCGCCGCTTCAGCGTAATGCTGTGCTTGACGAAGCGGCGCGGCTAAAGGCCGAACATATGGCCAAGTATGAATACTTCGCACACTTTAGCCCTGACGGCGTGTCGCCCTGGCACTGGTTTGATAAGGCTGGATACCGCTATGCCTTCGCTGGTGAAAATCTGGCTATCCATTTTACTGATTCAGATGAAGTGGTGGAAGCCTGGATGAATTCACCGGCTCATCGGCAAAATATCGTTGACCAAAAGTATACCGAAATCGGCGTCGGAACTGCCAAAGGGGAGTATGAGGGATACAAAACGGTATATGTAGTGCAGCTGTTTGGAGCACCCGCAGCTGTGGTGACAGAGAAGGAAGGTCAGGTTGTGGCGACATTGCCAGACGTGGCGGCGGTGGAGGTAGAGGGTAAAGAGGTATTAGGGTCGCATGTTATTCAAGCTGAAGTGGAAGTTGCGAGGGAGTCAGTTGCTGTCACTGCTCCTCAAGTAGCGACTGAAATTGCCCCGACTCCCCCGCCTGCTCCAGAAAAAACCAGCCCGACTCCCCCGCTTCAGACTGCGCAAAATGTCCCCGACTCCCCCGCACCCGCTGTTACCAAGACTGTAACCATGGCTAATGATGTGGTAGTGGTTGAAATGCCGGTTATCTCAACCTCTTCCGGCTTGGCGGTGGCGCAGATTACTAGAGGAACCGGTAGTTTACATGCTGGCGCTACGGTCTCTGCAGTACTCACAAAGCCAAACGAGCTATTGCAGTTTGTATACACCGTGGTTGGTTCGGTGGTTGTTTTATTGCTTAGTTTGTCAATTGTGTTAGAAGCGCGTCGACTTCGCTTGGCTCAAGTAGCGTACGGCATCATGCTGCTGTGTGGCATGGGCACGCTGTGGTATGTGCATGCATTGCTCACGAGCGGCGCCGTGGTGGCTTAAAGGTTTCAAGCGCCGTATACTGTACTCATGAAAAAAACTCCTACCCGGGTTGTGGCGGCGGCTCCCGCACTCGTCCAAGACGAGCAAACAAGCCCTATATATAGCGCTGGCGTGGCAGCCGGCTTCCCGGCCCCTGGGGATGATTTGGTGGAAGAACCACTTGACCTGAATGATTTGTTGGTTGATAACCCAACCGCTACATTTTTCGTGCGGGTGTCAGGTGATTCTATGGAAGGTGCGCGAATTTTTGATGGTGATGTTCTGGTGGTTGATCGTTCAATAGTGCCTACTTCAGGTGTTATTGTGGTAGCAGCGGTCTATGGTGAGCTAGTGGTAAAAAGACTAGAAAAGACTGCTTCTGGCCTGGCGCTCGTGTCAGAAAATGAAGCGTATGCACCAATTTTGATAGATGATGTGGAAGGTTGTTTTATTTGGGGTGTCGTAACAGGATTAGCAAGAGTATTTTAATAACACGTAAGATTTTCACATGGCAAACGTCATTGCGTACATGAATCAAAGTAAGACTACAAATTATTTATTGCAGGGGTATGTTGCGCTGCTTCTGCTTGGTTTTATGTTGCTGCCGGGAGTGGCGCATGGTGCTACTGGTGAGGTGGCGGCCTGGATTCCATGGTGGTCTGAGGAAGCTGGGGTTGAAAGTACACTTAAGAATCTTCGTGATTTGGATGTTGTGTATCCATTTGTATACGAAGTACAGGCTAATGGTACGCTCAAAAATCGGGTCGATTTTGATGAAAAGCACTGGAAAGATTTGTTTAAAAAAGCTGACCGCCGCAATGTAGCTGTTATGCCTACAGTCATGTGGTTTGATGGCGAAGCAATTGATGCCATTTTGAGCAATGAAAAAGCCCGCACAGCGCACATTGAAGTAATTGTTGATATGGTCAAGGAATACGATTTTGCGGGGGTAAATATCGACTACGAAAGTAAGTTATCAAAGACCAAAGACAACTTCTCCCTCTTCCTTAAAGAACTTGAAGCTGCGCTTGGACGGCGTGATTTGTCGTGTACAGTAGAGGCCAGAACACCAGCTGATTCTCGCTGGAAAGAGGTGCCAGCAGTCATCGAGTACGCCAATGATTACAAAGCGATGAATAGGTACTGTGATTGGGTAGAGATCATGGCGTATGACCAACAGCGCGCCGACCTCAGGCTCAATAGTGAGCGACGCGGCGTGCCGTATATGCCGGTGGCAGATGCTGACTGGGTAGAGAAAGTGCTTGACTTAGCACTTGAAGATTTTGATGAAGACAAGGTGATGCTTGGCGTGCCGACGTACGGTCGGGCTTGGGATGTGACAGTGGCGGCCGATTGGTATAAAGATTACAAGTCGGTTGCGTCACTCAATACTCCGCGGATTCTTGAATTGGCAAAAAAGTACGATGCACCAATCGGCCGCACTGAAGCCGGCGAGGCGGTGATCACGTATTTTCCAGAAGACTCAATCTGGAAAATATTCAATGCACTACCGACTCCAGAAGGAACCCCAAAAGGTTTTGAAGCCGCAGCAAAAGCGCTCGTGGTAGCCACCTATGCAGACATCGAAATCCCAGTCCGGTTTGTTTCTTGGAGTGATGCAGAGGCAATTGAGGAGAAGCTGGATTTGGTCAAGAAGTACGATCTCAGAGGCACCGCTATCTTTAAGGTAGATGGTGAAGAAGATCCTGATATTTGGAAACTGTTCTAGGTTACTAAAAAGCGGGCGGTCCCTACAGGGACCGCCCGCTTTTTAGTATACTTATCTCATGACCAAACCACGTATCGGGCTTCTCGATTGCAACAATTTTTTCGTGTCTTGCGAGCGACTCTTTCGGCCCGACTTACTAGGGAAGCCGGTGTTGGTGCTCTCCAGCAATGATGGGTGTGTGGTGGCGCGCTCACAAGAAGTAAAGGACATCGGTGTCCTTATGGGTGTCCCTTATTTTCAGATAAAGGACATTGTGAAAAAGCACGGTATCACAACGTTTTCTTCGCACTTTGCGCTATATCGTGATATCTCCAGACGGGTATTTTCAGTCATGAAAGAAGTGTGTCCACAGGTTGAACAATACTCGATTGATGAGGCGTTTTTTACCATTGATGGCGATCCGACGGCAGTGGCCAAACAGCTGAAGGAGCGGGTTGAACAAGTGGTAGGAATACCGGTTTCGATTGGAGTAGCAGCTACAAAGACCCAAGCAAAATACGCAAGCAAGCTGGCGAAGAAGGGAACCGGAATACAAGTGCTGGGAGCCGGCGAGTGGGAAGATATGGCAGCACGCATACCGCTGCAAGATATCTGGGGCGTGGGCGGCAAAATGGAGCTTGCCTTTAAGGCACAGGGGCTGAAAACAGTGGCAGATTTAGTGTCTGCTGATCAAGCCAGAATCGACCAGTTATTTGGGGTGGTGGGCTTACGTTTGCAACAGGAATTGGCAGGAGTTTCAGTTCATACGATCGGGTCCAGGTCAGCCGTTTTACAACAGAGCATTATGAGCTCGCGCTCGTTTAAAAATCCTGTGTCAGACTTGGAAATTATGGCTGACGCCGTGGCGTATCACACTCGTCATATTGCGGCGGAGCTACGTGAAATGGGGCAAAAAGCGCGTGTGTTACGGGTGACAATTCAGCCTAGTCGACATGGTGATTTTGTGCTTCGTGAGGGCGTGAGAGAAGTAATTTTGGAAGCTCCAAGCAATGACACGATTGAGTTGGTTTCGCTTGCAAACACGGCGCTTTGCGAGCTATTTGAGGCGGGTGTGCCGTATAAAAAGGCTGGTGTAACCGTGGCTGGTCTTACTGATGCTCAGGTGGAGCAGGGGAGTTTGTTTGCAGTACGTGGTCGTGTGCGCGCAGGAGCGCACGTGCTCTCTGTGCTCGACACTCTCAATGCCGCTGCTGGAAAAGAGGTTGTGCTGGTGGGGAGTCGACTTCGTAGTGATGTTTGGCAAGCCCGCACAGGCTTAAGGTCGCCAGCGTATACCACCAAGTGGGCAGACGTGCGTGAAGTTAAAGCGCAGTAAAAGTATTCGACATTTGTACTTAATCTTTTGTAATGGTCATGTCCGATGCGTAATGAAAAATAATTGAAAAACAAGGATTTTATCTAAAGGAAAAGGTCAGGTAAAATGAGTTATCAACAGCAGCTCAAAGACGAACAAAAAAAGACTTAGTATACTTAGGGAAGTTCGGTTGAAGCGATAAGACAAAGTCAGGCTGAGTATTTCTTATAAGACCACGTCATATCGTCTCCACAATTCTTCAACCGATCTCTTCTCAACTGTACAACGAGAGAAGAATAGTTATTTAAAAAATAAATATTCATAATAAACATGTTCGCAAATACAACTCATGTTGGCTTTGCGCAACGGGTGGTCGCGACACTTGTTGCAGGTGCAACTTTGCTATGGTCTATTGGAGCATACGCAACAGCACAAGCAGCTAACTTAACAAACGTAAGTGACACACTAAGTGATTCAGATCTAAGCGTCGCGGCGGGTCACACTTTTGCTTTCACAATTCCAACTGGTTCAACCCTTAATGCGGCAAGTGACTTTACCATCACTTTCCCATCAGGTCCTGGATCTGGATTCACTGGTGTTGCAGCTTCAGTAATTGGAGACTTCAGCGCAACAGTGGCGGGGGGCAGCGTTGCGATTGACAACTTTGATTCAACTGGACAGGTCGTCACATTGTCATTCGATACAACAGCAAACGCTGGTGAAGAAGTAGTAGTCGCACTTAACAGCGGTGTAGTCACCAATCCAGATACAGCTGGTTCTGCAGAATTCGTTATTGCAACACCATCTGACACTGGTCGAACTCGAGTAGCCCTCATTGATAACGTTCTCGTCACAGCTATCGTGCAGACATCTTTTGATTTCACAATCACTGGTCTTGCTACCTCAACAGCTATTAACGGAACATCAACTACTGGTTCAACTTCAGCAACAGAAATTCCGTTTGGAGTTTTGACAGCTGGAGAAATCAAGACGATGGCACAGCGTCTCAATGTAACCACAAACGCAATTCAAGGCTTCGTAGTTACAGTGGAACAAGATAGCAACCTACAGTCTTCAACCGGAGCAGATATCGACGGTTTCGCAGATGGGGGATACGACGATACTCCAGCGGTGTGGGCTAGCCCATCAAATACTCTAGGTAATGAAAATACTTATGGTCACTGGGGTCTAACCAGTTCTGATAATGATCTACAGGGGGCAGGTTCTGACTTCGGTGTAGATGAGTGGGTGTCAGCTAGTACAACTCCACGGGCTGTTATGGCACATAATAGCGTGTCGGACGGTGTCTTCGGTAACGACGATGCTTCTGGGGACGATATTGGCCAAACAGTAGTTGGGTACCAGATTGAAATCACGCCACTTCAGGAAGCGGCTGATGACTACAATACAACTCTAACCTACATTGCAACTCCTACTTTCTAAGTAACGTATTGCAATCAACAAAAAACTTCCCCCACGGGAAGTTTTTTTGTTGTCTCTGTGTAGACAAGTCATAATAAACTGTGCTTTCAAATGCTATGATGGATGGATTAGTATTATTTTTATCGTCACATGCAACTGTCACGCACTGTTATCTTTTTCCGTACGCTTGTACTTACACTTTGCTTATTGTCATTTGGTTACTCTTTCAATCATACCTTTGCCCAGCAGGCAGGAGTCAGAATCAAGCCAGCAACTATAGAAGAGACGCTTGACCCGAGTGTGTCTAAGGATTATAGCGTGAGCATCGAAAATCTTACTGACAGTGAGCAGACATATTATTTGTTTACGCGCAACATCAAAGGTGTTGTTGATGGTGGTCGTCCAATTTTTGCAGAAGACGATAATGAACGAACAGGCTACGAATTGTCCGAGTGGATTCATCTGCCAGTAACCGAACTCACTGTTCCTGCAAAAGGGTCAGCACCAATACATTTCACGATTAATGTGCCAGAGTTTGCGACACCAGGTAGTCACTTTGGTGGTGTGTTTATTTCAGTTGATCCGCCAGAAATTAAAAACAGCGGAGCTGCCGTCGGCTACCAGGTGGCAAACTTAATCAGCATACGCGTATCAGGTGACGCAGTAGAAATGGCGGACATCCGTGAATTTTCTACGTCAAAGTTTATGTACGGATCACAAAATGTTGATTTCACCGTTCGTATTGAAAATAGCGGTAATGTACTAGTGCGTCCAAGTGGGCCACTTGAGGTGTACAACATGCTCGGTAATCAGGTAGGCACGCTCACCTTCAATGAAAATCAAAACGCTGTTTTCCCTAATGACACACGAGAATTTACGAACATCATGTGGCAAGGAGACTCAATTGGCTTTGGTCGGTATGAAGCAATTGTAAGCCCTGTCTATGGCGATATTGGGGCCAAGAAGACGATGTCGAGCACCGTTACTTTCTGGATTTTACCGTGGAATATTATTGGCCCAGCCCTTGGTGTGCTTGCTGTGCTGCTGTTGATTGTTTTTGTCTTCGTTCGTTTATATATCAAGCGTTCATTGGCTCATTTGGGTCAAGGCAGGAGAATTGTACGACAGCGCCGTCGCGGTGGATCATCGGCAGCCACACTTACACTTGTGGTCTCGCTCACTGTTACTGCCATTTTCCTCATCGTGCTCTTAGCACTATTTGCCTAGTGGTATACTGAAGCATATGAAGCGGCGGCAAGACACTACCTATCATCGGGTACTTCGCGTGACGGCGGTGGTGTTTGCGTTGGTGCTTTTGTTTGAAAGTGGTTTGGTCAGTGAGTCAACCGAGCGCTTAGCGCTCCAGACCAACATGTATTTAGCCAACGCCGTTGGCATGTATGCATCAGTAGCGCCGACCGAGCTAAATACCTACACTGCAGAGCTCACCAAGCGTGAGCGCGAACTCGATAATCGTGAGGCTGCGCTACGCGAGCGAGAGATTGCCATTGGCCTTTCAGCTGATGATGCTCCGAACACTGATACTGCTACCTATGTACTAGCCAGTATTTTGTTTATATTGCTCGTACTCATCTTGCTTAATTACATACTCGATTATTTGCGCGCGCGTGAAGCAGAAGAGATGCAGACTGTGTAATGCGCCCAAAAACACGCGATCAGCGCGGTACAATGTAGGGTACGTATGGAGACTCTATACAGAATTTGTTCACTAGCGGTACTCGGTTTGCTTGGTGCTTGCGTTGGCTTGTTTGTGTTTGCGCCCGGATATGCTGCAGCAATCAATATTCACGAGTACAAAGATACTGTCTCTGACTCTGGTCCAAGTATGACTGCCAATCACACGCTTGAGTTTGTGGTCAATACTGATTTGTCCCCGGGTAGCTCAATCGAAATCACTCCACCTGATGGTTATGCACTTGAGCCTGCTTCAGCTACTTTTGCGGCTCGAAATGTGGAGCTTTCCGTTAATGGCTCTTTGCGGACAGCTGACGTTGTGGCGGCGCCTGGAGTTGATCAAGTAGAGATTACCGGCGGCAGTCCAGGGTTTATTCGTTACACGCTTGCGCCAGATTTCAGTATCAGTAAGGGGAGTCGCTTGAAAATAATGATTGGTAATCATACGAGCACTGCCTTAGTGCCGGTCACTTCATTTAGCACCTCGACCGGAACCACCACGACTCCTGGTGATAGTGTGCCACTTACAAATTCTGCTGCGACCGGTCGTCATGATGTGAAGGTGGAGATATACGATGGATCACTCGTGGCAAATGCTGGTTTTGTTATTTTTATCAATGAAAAAGTCCGCATTCCAAATTTGGATACAACGGAAGAAATCCCGCCATTTCGGTTTAACGGCTCGCCAACCAGTACGGTGGGCGGTACTACGCTTAGTGTAGAAATTTCACTTGAGACGGATGAGTTGGCTATCTGTAAGTTTTCTACGGTTGCTAGTACGAGCTACGCAACCATGCCAAATACCTTTTCAAATACAGGCTTCATCTTCCACTCACAGGTGGTAGCAGTGACCCCGGGTACCTTTCAGACATTCTATGTGCGATGTATGGATGATGAAGGGAACTACAACATCGATGATTACTTGATTGCGTTTGCGGTCAATGATGTTCCAACCGGTCAGTCGAACACTGACGGAACGACTGACGGTGACGGAACGGGTACTGGTGATAGTGGTACTGGTACCGGTGCTGGCGAGGGAGGAGAATCTGGCGAATCGAGTGGTGAGCAGCCACTTGAAGGAGGTTCAAGCGGTTCTGGTGGCTCTGGCGGCGGCGGTGGTGGTGGCTCAGGAGGCAAGACCGGGAGCACTGCTGGAGGAGGATTTGAAAGCACAGATGCTCCGTATCAGAGTGGTGATGGTCGGGTGGTAATCTCAGGTTATGCATATCCTAACAGCACGGTTGGGATATCTGTGGATGGAAACTTTTTTGACACGGTTAAGGCAGGAAGTTCAGGCTCCTATTCCATCACGCTTGATGAGATTGCACGCGGTGTGTATACCTTCGGTGTGTATGCGATTGGCCTAGATGATGTGCGCTCGTCCACATTTAGTACGTCGTTTACGGTTACAGGCGCGCGCACTTCGGCGCTTAGCAACGTCAATATCGCACCATCTATTTTGGTCGAGCCAGATCCGGTAGATCCGGGTGAGGCACTGACGGTGTCTGGATACGCTCTACCCGGAGCAACGGTCTCAATTCAAAACGGAAAGATGCGCTCGAGTATCAAAAAAGACTTAACGGCAACTTCAGATGCTAAGGGATATTGGAAAACCACCGTTGATACCGCTAGTTTTAGTAATGGTACGTATGAAATTCGAGCAAAGTCGAAGCAAAATGAAGGACTTGGCATTGAAACGAACTGGTCTGACTATACATATTATGGTGTTGGCGAAGCAGCTGATGTGCCTATTAATGCTGACCTCAATCGCGACGGTAAGGTGAACCTAATCGACTTCTCAATCTTGCTATATTGGTGGGCATCAAACGGCGGTGACTCTGATCCTTCAGCAGACATCAACAGTGATGGCAACGTTAGTCTCACTGACTTTTCAATTATGCTCTTTAACTGGACGGGCTAGAATGATAAAACCGGCCGGAAAGCTTCGCTTTCCGGCCGGTTTTATTCCCCGCAATACCACCATCACTAATATGTACTCATGCTAGAATATATCCATGTCAGGTACCACGTACCGAACGTTCGGTGTACTCGCTATTGCCGCCATCTTCCTTGGAATCTGGTACTTTTTTAGTACGTCAACTACCACCTCTATCACCGAAGATCTTGCTCTATACAACGACCTTGGCGACCGTATCGAATCAGACTTTAATCAGTACCTACTCCTCACGTTCACTGATGACTATACGCTCACTGATACGCTGAAAGACGGAATTGAAATTACCTATGGCAACAATACACCAAGCACCACACTCGAAAGTGAAGACTTAGCACAGTCACTGTCTCTCCAGTTCCCAAAGACTCTCGAAGAGCCAATCGCCGTCACCCTCTCTGGTAGCCGCACTATCTTAGTCCAACAAGAAGACAATACTGATGCGTCCGTTTCGCTGCTTACAAACTCTCCGGCAGAGGTTCCTCAAGGAGAGGGTACGACTTGGGCTAGCGCCCCGGAGCGCCCTCTCTCTGAGGAAGCTTCTGCCGGAGAGCAGTCTGCGCAGTACCTCAAATACACCACTCCCGACGCCCGCATCAACACGTACTACGCCTACCAAAAAGATCAAGCCAACGGCTACCGCAACCTCAAGCACTGGACCATCTTCACCGACGGTGATGGGGAAGAATCACAGTCATATCGTTTCTCTAATGCGCACCTTCGTCTCACCGACAGTGGTACGGTGGAAGTGCGTTATATCCAGCCACAAGACGAATCAATTAAAGCCCAGGTAGGCGACGACCTCTGGGCTCGCGCCCAGGCTGTTCTCGCGGAAGACCTGGTCGCCAACATCGAACACACTGAGCCAGACCTCATCATCCCCGCGCCATACACTATCGATACCAACGGCGCCCAGACCACCCATGACTGGGTCGTGACGCCAGCTGACGCTATTAACCCAAGTGACACCTCGGGTGACTTTATCCTGTCGACCAAGTTCGAAGTACCACTCCTTAGCTATCCAATTGCGCTTGATCCAACACTGCAGTTTACTGCACCAGGGTACACCGAAGCGGGGAGTGTTATTACAGGGGAGAATACGAGTGATAACTTCGGCTGGTCTTTTGCAGTGGGTGACTTCAATGCCGACGGGAAGGATGATTTGGCGGTGGGGGCTGATGGCTACTCCACTAACACCGGCCGCGTCTACCTTTTCTACGGCGGCTCCATGACAACAGAAAATGCTTCCGGAGCAGATGTGACCTTAACTGGTGAAACCACCTCCAACTTCGGCTACTCCCTCACCACCGGCGACTGGAACGCCGACGGGACGGATGATTTAGCGGTGGGAGCGACTGGCTACTCTGGAAGCACCGGCCGCGTCTACCTTTTCTACGGCGGCTCCATGACCTCAGAGTCTGCCTCTGGCGCCGATGTGACGCTGACTGGCGAAACTACATCTAACAACTTCGGCTCCTCCCTCACCACCGGCGACTTTAATGCCGACGGGACGGATGATTTGGCGGTGGGGGCACGTGGGTACTCGTCAAGTAAGGGCCGCGTCTACCTTTTCTACGGCGGCTCCATGACAACAGAAAATGCTTCCGGAGCAGATGTGACCTTAACTGGTGAAACCACCTCCAACTTCTTCGGCTACTCCCTCACCACCGGCGACTTTAATGCCGACGGGACGGATGATTTGGCAGTGGGGGCGACTGGGTATAACGGTGGAGCATTTTCTGGCCAAGGCCGCGTCTACCTTTTCTACGGCGGCTCCATGACAACAGAAAATGCTTCCGGAGCAGATGTGACCTTAACTGGTGAAACCACCTCCAACTTCTTCGGCTACTCCCTCACCACCGGCGACTTTAATGCCGACGGGACGGATGATTTGGCAGTGGGGGCGACTGGGTATAACGGTGGAGCATTTTCTGGCCAAGGCCGCGTCTACCTTTTCTACGGCGGCTCCATGACAACAGAAAATGCTTCCGGAGCAGATGTGACCTTAACTGGTGAAACCACCTCCAACTTCTTCGGCTACTCCCTCACCACCGGCGACTTTAATGCCGACGGGACGGATGATTTGGCAGTGGGGGCGTTTGGGTACTCCACCTACACTGGCCGCGTCTACCTTTTCTACGGCGGCTCCATGACCTCAGAAAACGCTTCTGGCGCGGATATCGCCTTGACCGGTGAGACCACGTCCAGCTCCTTCGGCTACGCCCTCACCACCGGCGACTTCAACGCCGATGGGAAGGATGATCTGGCCGTGGGGGCACGCGCTTACTCTTCAAATACTGGCCGTGCCTACATTTTTTACTCCCAGTCTGGGCAGGTGAATCTCGATACACACATCACTGGTGAAACCACCTCTAACTACTTCGGCTATTCTCTCCAAACCGGCGACTTCAACGCCGACGGCAAAGATGATTTGGCGGTGGGAGCTTACGGCTACAACTCAATTCAAGGCCGCGCCTACATCTTCTACGGCGGCAGCATGACATCAGAAAACGCCTCGGGAGCAGACATTATCCTGACCGGTGAAACCTCCTCTAACTACTTCGGTGTCTCTCTCCAAACCGGCGACTTCAACGCCGACGGCAAGGACGATTTGGCCGTAGGGGCTTGGGGCTACTCCACCTTTACCGGCCGCGCTTACATATTCTACGGCGGCAGTATGATCTCGGAAAACGCCTCAGGAGCAGACGTGACTCTGACGGGAGAAGCTACTTTTAGCTTTTTAGGTATCTCTCTCCAAACCGGCGACTTCAACGCTGACGGCAAAGATGACTTGGCGGTGGGGGCTTCTGTATACTCTTCTAGTATCGGCCGCGCCTACCTCTTCTACGGCGGTAGTATAATTACTGAAAACGCCTCTGGCGCTGATGTGATTTTAACTGGTGAAACTAACGCTAACCGATTTGGCGCCGCTCTCCAAACCGGCGATTTCAACGCCGACGGCAAGGATGATTTGGCGGTGGGGGCTTGGGGCTACAATTCCGACCAAGGCCGCGCCTACATCTTCTACGGCGGCAGCATGACCTCAGAAAACGCCTCGGGAGCAGATGTGATTATGACAGGTGAAACCACTTCTAATTTGTTTGGTAAATCAATAATCACCGGCGACTTCAACGCCGACGGCAAAGATGACTTGGCAGTGGGAGCTCAACAATACTCATCCAACACCGGCCGCGTCTATATATTCTACGGCGGCAGCATGGTGAGTGAAAATGCTACTGGTGCTGACGTGATTTTAACTGGTGACGTCGCCAATGATGATTATGGAACTTCACTTGCCACTTACGACTACAATCACGATGGTCGTGATGATTTGGTAGTGGGTGCACCAGGGTACAACAACGGTGGTGATACTGGTCGCATCTATTTCTACGAAACCCGTGAAAACTACGTTTGGGAAATTCAGCGGCAATCGTTAGTAGATGGCGTACGTGTTCATCCAATCATGGGACATGAGATGAAAATCACCGGTGAAAGTGGCTCCGGGCAATTCGGCACCAGTATGGCAGTCGGCGACTTCAACGCCGACGGCAAGGACGATTTGGCGGTGGGGGCGAATGAATTTAATTCCGGACAAGGCCGGGTGTATATTTTCTATAATGACGGCAATTACGAGACAAAAGCGAGCCGTGCTGACGTGGTTATAACTGGTGAAGCTACCTCTAACCAATTTGGCTCTGTCCTCGAAACCGGCGACTTCAACGCCGACGGTAAGGACGATTTGGCGGTGGGGGCTCAACAATACTCATCCAACACCGGCCGCGTCTATATATTCTACGGTGGTAGCATAGTGACCGAAAACGCTGTTAGTGCAAATGTTATCCTGACCGGTGGAGCTACTTCTAATTACTTCGGTAATACTCTCCAAACCGGCGACTTCAACGCCGACGGCAAGGATGACTTGGCGGTGGGAGCTTGGGGGTATTCTGCTAGTACCGGCCGCACCTACCTCTTCTACGGCGGTAGTATGATAAGCGAAAGTGCTAGTGGGGCAGATGTGACTCTAACTGGAGGAGGTACTAATAATGCTATGGGCGCCGCTTTACAAACCGGCGACTTCAACGCCGACGGCAAGGACGATTTGGCGGTGGGGGCTTGGGGCTACTCCACCTTAACAGGCCGCGCTTACATATTCTACGGCGGCAGTATGATCTCGGAAAACGCCTCAGGAGCAGACATTACTCTCACTGGTGCTGCCATAATAAATTTTTTTGGTTACTCCCTCCAAACCGGCGACTTCAACGCCGACGGCAAGGACGATTTGGCGGTGGGAGCGTATGGCTACAATTCCAACCAAGGCCGCACCTACCTCTTCTACGGCGGTAGTATGATAAGCGAAAGTGCTACGGGAGCTGATGTTGCTCTCACTGGTGACGGTACTAGTAGTGGTTTTGGAGATTCTCTCCAAACTGGAGACTTCAACCATGACGGCAAGGATGATTTGGTAGTTGGTACAGCTGGCTACAATTCCAACCAAGGCCGCGCTTACATATTCTACGGCGGCAGCATGACATCAGAAAACGCCTCGGGAGCAGATGTGATTATGACAGGTGAAACCACTTCTAATTTGTTTGGTAAATCAATAATCACCGGCGACTTCAACGCCGACGGCAAAGATGACTTGGCAGTGGGAGCTTGGGGGGTTAATTCTAATCAAGGACGCGTGTATTTTTACACCACCAATGATTTTCAGATTTCAGGTGTGACTGCTAATGAGGGTATTGGTACCACTCTCACAACCGGCGACTTCAACGCCGACGGTAAGCTAGATCTTGCTGTTGGTGCACCTGTTTATAGCTCAAATCTCGGACGCTTGTATATTTTTTATGGTGGCGATAATCTCTCAGAGACCGTAGCAACGGCCGATTACACAATCACCGGTGAAAGTGGAGTGGCAAGCTTTGGTTCAGCAGTGGCAGTGGGTGATTTAAATTCAGACGGGATAGACGATTTGCTGGTCGGGGCTCACGATCAAGGTTCAGATGGTAAAGCGTACATTTACTATGGCGGGGGAGCATTTCCATCGGCGGCCGCCTCAGCTGACGTGGTTATTACTGGAGAAGTGTCTGGACAGCACTTTGGCTTTAGTGTGGCGGTAGCAGATGTAGATGGAGACGGCGATGATGATGCGATTATTTCTGATCCCTACTACGGAGCATTGAGTACTGGAAAAATCTACTTCTACTACAATGACGGCGCATATCCTTCTGCTGCTGGGTCTGCGGATGCAACTATTCTTGGTACTAATTTCGCATACATCGGAGGCAATCTCACGTGCGCGGACTTGGATAATGATGCAGATAATGATTTGCTTGCTGCATCAATTACGTATGGTGGTGGAGCCTATTTGTTTTACAATAGCGCCGGTTTTGCAACAGTGTCTTCTGCTGCTGACGCCACTTTTGCAGCATCTATCGCTGCTGATATTGAAGTGGCAGACTTTGATGGTGATGCGAACCTCGATTTTGTAATCAGCGATTCGTTTGATAAGAAAGTTCGTGTGTATTTTGATGCTGTGTCGTATAGTGGTGCGGTTACTCCAGATTCAGTTATCAGTAGCGTCGATTCGAGTTTCGGTGCCTATACAACTGTTGGTGATTTAAATCATGATGGCAAGGATGATTTAGTTATTTCTGATTCCACAAACAGCAAATCAGATATTCTGTATAGTAGTAGTCTCGCGACGGGATTGGCTGATGATTTGAGTGATTTGATGGTACCTGTGTCCGGTGCCCTCTTGATAGCTGATATTGATGATAATGGCACCGATGATCTCTTAATTGGTGATGCTGGGTATGATGTTTCTTCAAATGAAGGTCGAGTGTATGTCATTATCTCAGAGATTGCGGCAGTCAGGTATTCGCAGCACAAAATTCAAGGCACAATGAAGATTCAGGGTAGCGGGACGTTTCACTAGCAGAAATCGGCGGCCACTTTGTGGCCGCCGATTTCTGCTAGTGTGGGTAACCCAGCATTTTTTATGAAGTGGTCAGTATAATATTTGTATATGTCTTTTCTGCAGAGACTCAAAGGGCGAGGTGTGCGTAGCGATGATGCGGGGCTTTTGTCTGACGCTGAAGAAACTGCCGTCGATAAAGTAGCGCAGCTGTACGTTGATGTGTTCCAGACTGAGCGCATGATTGTCATCTACGCACAGTCAGCTGGCGCCGATATGAACGATGTGCATGTTTCTATTGAGGGCGACGCTGATATTGTCCTTATTGAAGGCAAGCGCATTCGTCCAGAGTACATTGTATTTCCAAAGAAAAAAGTTAAAGGGTCTTTTGTGGCAGAAGAGTGTGTGTGGGGAGATTTTTACCGACGTATCATTTTGCCTGAAAGCGTGAACATTGATAAAGCTGAGGCAAAAATTAAAAATGGCGTGCTTATCTTAGTTTTGCCACTTCTCAAGCCGAGCGAAAAGGAAAAAGTGGCACTTAAAGTTACAAGCGGCAGAGGGGCGACTAAAAGCATGACCCCCTAGCGGATTATCAGTTGTATTTGTTCTTATGTTGTACCTTCAAAAAAAATCTTCACACCTCTGGCAATTCATTCTCGCGTTTGGATTATTTTTGATGTCTAGTGTGGTTGTGCACGCGGCTGATTTGAGTATTACTCCAAATACTGGTTCGTACTCCGCGGGACAAACATTCACCGCTACTGTTCGTGCAGTGCCTAATGGTGATAATGTAAATGCGGTTGAAGCAAGTCTAAAATACGACCCGGCAGTGCTTTCTGTAGTAAGCATCAGCAAAAATGGCTCCGCTTTCTCTCTTTGGACTACAGAACCAACATTTTCTAATGCGGCTGGCACCATTCAGTTTGGTGGTGGAAGCCCAACGCCATTTACCAGCACTTCAAACTTGATCACCGTAACGTTTCGAGCCGTGACTGCTGGTACCGGTGCAGTATCTTTCACCAGTGCTTCTGTTTTAGCGGCTGATGGTCGCGGCACTGATGTGTATAAGAATGGTGCCCCGGCGTCATTTACCATTACTGCTGCAACAACTCCTACTCCAACTCCAGTGGCTGATCCAGAACCAACTCCAGCATCAACAAATACCGATGATACTGAAGAAGCGATAATTTTCGGCGATCCGCCACGAGCTCCAGAAGTTGGTTCTCAGACATTCCTCGACCCAGATGTGTGGTACAACGAAACAGAAGGAGTATTTAGCTGGACGTTGCCATTTGACGTAAACGTGGTAGCAGTCGAGATTACTGACAATCCGGAGAATAAGCCGCAAGATAATGAAGATGCAATTATAGATCCACCGGTTGAAGACTTCACGGTTAGTGCCGACATCCTAAATGATGGCATTCAGTACGTGAGTGTAAACTTCAAAAATCAAGTTGGCTGGGGTGCGGTCACCAATCGTCGTCTAAAAATTGACACAACGCCGCCAGAACCGTTTGCAATTAACGTTCAGGCCGGCACTAGTAAGGAGTCGTTCCCACTGCTTCGCTTTGAAGCGAGAGATGTAACTTCTGGCATTGAGTACTACGAAATGACCATTGCTGATAAGGAGCCAATCCGCATCACTCCTGATGAAGCAAAACTAGGCTACTTGTTGAAGGAACTTGAGGATGGCACCTACACGGTGAAAGTAAAGGCGACTGACATGGCCGGCAATGTGCGGGAAAGTAGCGTAGCAGTACTCATTACTGCTGGCTGGATTAAACCACTTGAAGTGGTTGATGAAGGATCATTCTGGGACTTCCTGACGCCAATCAACTTCTTCATCTTCTTCTTGATTGTGATTATCATTCTGCAGATTGTGTATTTCTGGCACGAACACAAGAATTTGAAAGAAAAAGAAGAGAAATTACGTCGGGAAACTCGCGAGGTACAAGATCAGATGGAGAAAATATTCTCAGCTCTACGTGATGAAATTTATGATCAAATCATTAACATCACCAAACGAAAGCGGCTATCAGCTAAGGAGAAAGAAGCTGTTGAATCGCTCACACTTGCACTTGAAGTTTCTGAGACCTTGATAGAAAAAGAAATCAATGATGTAAAAACGATTTTGAAGTAAACGTGCTTTCAGAATCCACAGAAAATTGATGATAACGCGCGCTCTCAAAGGGAGCGCGCGTTATACTATATGTATTCTGTCTCAATGTATTTTGAGGGCGGGATGTTTTGATACAGTGAGTAATTTTTTTCACAGTAAAAAACTGAGGAATCAAATAAATGAACGTTTTAGAGCTCCAAAATTATTTACTGGGGCTGTTTGTCGTAATTTATTTAAGAACAAGCCGTTAAAATTTGTCTCAGTGCTCTTGTTGCTTTCAAGTGTACTGCAATTTGTGCACGCTGAATTTTTTGACGACGATGTGTTCGTGGTTCGTACTATCAAAGTTTTTCCAACTGATATCACGGCTGATGGTTGGGATAATGTTGCTGCTATTTCAAACCAAAACCTCGGTGAATACGCTTTGTATCAGGACTTCAACCGCATAAACTCTGCTTCGCTCAGCGAGTCAAGGAGACCTCGAGAAGCGAGCGGTTCTTTGGTGGGTGATGTGGGTAGCAGCTCTGTCGAGATGAGTGAGCGTGTGGAAGTTGATACTGAAGTAACCACTGCCTCTAGTAGTGAGTCTGCGCTACAGGATGTGATTGAGACTGAAGTGGTGGAGGAAGCAGAACCTCAGGTAGTAGAAGTGCCTACCGAAGCAAATAAGGCAAGTTCGTCGGAAGAAGTCTCTGAAGGCGAAGAAGTATTGCCTGAGGAGACAAATTCGGAAAACGCTACTGAGCCAGCTGCAGGAGAGTCGGCTGAACCTGTAACAGTGTCACTGTTGTCGACGTCTCGCTACATGCTAGCTACTGCAGATTTGCTTACTGAGTTTACAACCAATACCTCAACTCCTGCGGCAGCGCCTGATGCCATTGCTTCAACGTCTGATGATTCAGTTGCAGAACAAGAGCAGGATGTTAATCCGATTTCACCTGTTGTAAGTACTTCGTCTACAACCACAAAGGACACGATGAATGCGAATGAAGCAAATACTGATGTGGCACCAGAAACTGATACTGCGGTGGAGATTGATACTGCCGAGATTATTCCAGAAAATGCGTCTTCTACTACGACGCAAGAAGATGAGTCTAATTTCTCAGCGACAACTACCATAGCAACACCTGAACGTGAAGTTGAGGAAGTGGTCGCGGAAGAGTCACAGCCGTGTGATAAAAATTGCGGATCGTATGTTATCGAGCTTGGTGACTTCAGCTTTCCTCTAACTGAAAATTCAGAAATTACGGGTGCGCAATTGCGCTTGTCTTTAGCAGCAAAGCAGCGGCCGACACGAGAGCGTATCCCGATGCTTAGCATCAAGTACACATATAATGGTGGTACAACCTGGGGTGAGGCTGGGTCTGTCATTATTAACGATGAGGTTTCTAACGGTATCAACGGTGGTTACTTTTTGTTTGCGCTACCTGAAATTCAAAATCAGGAGATGCTCGACAGCTTGCAGATTGAGCTTGTGTACAACGATGATCCATACATGCTTGAATCATTGCTCATTGAGAGCGCTTGGCTCGAGCTCTTTACCTTGGAGGCGCCAAACAGTAACCAGCCGAGTTCTTTCTTAGAGCTTCTTAGTAATGATGGATACGACGACGAGATGCTACAGGGTGATGACTTGCTGTTACCTGATGGTACTGAAGTAGAAATTCCATACACTGACGAGAATGCCGGAGAAACACTCATTATTAAAGCAGACAAGCGTTCTTATGCAGGTATTTCTGAAGCGGTGACCTACTTCAGTGTGACCAACACATCAGACGCAGAGGATGATTTTGCTTTGCAGACATATTTCCCGAAAGGAGTCGGTGAAGTGAAGAGCCTGGAGGTGTTTAACCAAAACAAAGAACGTGATGCAGTAATTCCTGAATACCATCCCTACGTCTACCACTGTGAAGCCGGCTGGGAGTATGCTGGTGAGTTTGCTCCAGGAACACTACAAGACCTTTCCAAGCAACTTTCAGTTGAATTGCCTACTATGCCAAGTGCACCAGGAGACGCTTCAAGCACTTCTTCGTCCACCAGTGATGCTGTGAGTGAGATACCAACCGAAGCAGTAGCCACTAGCTCTTCTTTTGATGAAGTTGTTGATGCTGAGGCGACAGACTTGTCGACTTCATCAGTGCTCGATATTCTGCCAGAACCAACACCTGCGCCACTTTTCCAAATGTCACTCCTTGCAGGTACAAATACATCAGAAGTGGCAACATCAACTGAGTTACGTGCCTCTTCGGCTGAGGATGATTTTCTTACCGCGGGGTATGCGTGTCGCGAGTCTGGACTCGTGCGTCAGTGTGATGAGCTTGATGGAGGTAACACGTCTTGCCGTGTGAATCGAGTAAAGGTAGCCGACCATGAAACAATCCAGTACGCACCAGGTTGGGACGCCGTCGCCACAAATGATGGAGTGATGCCAAAGCCAAACATGCTTCGACGCCTGGCTCAGTTCGTTGGTTTTGGCCCGGATCGTAAAGATGTGCCTGATGAGTTTGAGGTTCGTCAGCACTCGGCCGACACCTATCATATCCGCCCGGGCGAAACAATGTACTTCAAGATGGAGCTTGCATTCCCAGCCTTCTCAGAAGGTGAGTATTGGATTGAAGCGGTCGGCGATAGTGAGTATGGGTTGCTTGACCCGTTTTGGTCGTCTGATTGGAGCTACCGTATGCCGATTACGATCGATAATACAAACGGAACCACTGATCTCACTGAATACCAGGTATTCCTAGAACTCGATAATTCACTGACTGACTTCTGGACAAACGTTCAGTCAGACGGTAGTGACATTCGCTTCGCGCAGCAACTTTCTGTCAATAACTTTAGTAATGCTGGCACAGCCAAGAACAACTGGTTTGATACTTCTTTCGGTGGACGTGTGCCGGTAACTATTCCGCCACTGACAGTCACTAGTGATCAACAAAATTTCCCGGTTTATGTAGACCTTTCACTTTTTGATGCTGGTTTCTGGAGTGCGGTGAAGACGGATGGTGGAGATATTCGTGTAACGACCAGTGATGGAACAGAGCTGCCGATTGATGTAGTTGAAATTGACACCACAGCAGAAACGGGTGAACTGCACTTCTTGGCAGATACTCTCGCTGCTAATGCTGCAAATACATTCTATGTGTATTACGACAAGCCAAGCGCCAGTGGGTATGCAGCTTCTGATCCGTTTGGATCAGAAGCAGTGTGGTCTGGTGCTGGGTACCAAGCGGTGTACCACTTTAGCGACGATCCAACCACAATTGGAAATACACTGACCGACGAAACGGGTAATGGAAATAATTTGATTGTCACTACTTCTGCGCAAGCAACCACTACTGGTCAGATGGGTACAGCCTATGACTTCAATGGTTCGGCTGGGTATTTGTCAGCATCATCATGGACTTTTGATGGTGGTGATCCGCTTGTTACAACCGGTCTCTATAAAATGTCGTCTTCAGATAACTCTGCTATTTGGCAGTGGGGTACCGGTGCGCAGCCAGATGATATTGAGTTTCGCCCTTGGTATACGGGTGCAGACACAAATGGTTCAGGGCTTCACTATTTTGGAGCTACTGGCGGCGCGACATATTCGTTTGCTCGTGCTACGTCTTCATGGCATGCATTCGGGACAATCGGTACCACTTCTGCCTCAGACAATAACTTGGTGTACGAAGATGGAGTGTTGGTTGAAACAGTTGCTCAAACAGTCGGTAATCCAACCAACACTGATGGTAATGGCTTTAGTGTTGGACGCACAGGCACGAATGGTTGGTGGGATGGATTGCTTGATGAGCTTCGTATTGCTACAACCACTCGTACTGAGGATCGAGTAAAATGGGAGACGGTCAACCTTTCTGAGCCGACTCACTTCTACGCCGTGAGCAGCTCTCAAGTGCCAGACAATGCTGCGAATCTCAACTGGTACAGTACTAGCTGGGAGCGGCGTGCGAAGTTCACAATTCCACAGGGGAAGGTTGAATCAAACCTGACTGATTTTCCTGTCTACGTTGATTTGGCAATGTTTGGCCCCGACTTCTTTGCTGCGGTACAAAATGATGGTGCTGATATCCGCGTTACAACTGGCGATGGTGTTACTGAACTGCCGATTGAGTTGGTAGCAATCGACACTGGAGCGAAGACCGGTGAATTGTACTTTAAGACTGATTTATACCGCAACGCAGCAAATGATTTTTATGTGTATTACCAAAACGAAGACGCCATTGCCTACGCTCGCACTAATACCTATGGATCAAATAATGTTTGGACCAATGGCTACTTGGCGGTGTATCACTTAGAGGAGGATATGGCTGGCGTTAGCAATCTTAATGTCTATCAGGATTCAACTGCCAATCAGTATCATGGAGATGACTACAACACTTCAAATGACAAAACTGGTCTCTTTGGTAAGGGGCAGGAATTTGGTGATGATCAAAATGACTACTTGAGTCTTCCAAATACTGTCTTGGATGGCGTGGGAGATCTTACCACTTCATGGTGGATGTCTACGGTAAATGGTGGCGCGCAAGGTATCGTGTCTGGCGCAATGGACAATACGGGTGCCGGTGCCAATGAGTATATTGTATGGTTTAACTCAAGCACAAATTTTCAGATTTATTATCAAAATGCAGCCGAGTCGTTTGGACTCTCTGATACAATCACAAACATTGATACTGGTAACTGGAACTACTTCGTGTCTACTGCAGAAGACGCTATCGATGAGGTTAATTTCTATGTAAATGGTGTTGGCGACACCGAAAACCCTGATCCTCAACCAATTGCTCCACTTACGATTGCTAATGGAGGCTTGGTGGTAGGGCAGGAACAAGATGCACTCGGCGGCGGCTTCCAAACTACCCAAAACTTCGAAGGTCAGCTCGATGAACTGCGCTTTGCAGACGTGGTACGCGATGCTGATTGGGTAGCAACCGAATATGCCAACATGGGTGATGTGACTACCTTCATTGCCACTACTACGGCTGAAGAACTGAACATTACAGATTTTGTTGAACTTGATTTCTGGTTGCAGCACTTTGACAGTACTGCTGACGAGGCTGATATCTGGCTGCAGGTAGCAGATCTTCCGGCGGGAGAAGAAACCGTTATCTACATGTATTACGGTGCGACCGGCGCGTCCTCAGCGAGCGATGAATTGGCTACCTTCTCTTACAGCACATCGACTGATTTGTACTATGTGGTTGATAATTCCGGCGCAACCAGTATTTCGGTACAGAGTTTGATTGATAATAATCAAGTATCAATTGATGGCGGCGCACCAGTTATCTTACACCAAGGTGAGCGAACCACCTTCGGTACCTTCACTGCTGCTTCAGTCATTAGTGCCCTTGGTCCAATTTCAGGGACGGTGACTGGATCTGGTAATGACGGCGGCGACACAATCGTGCCAGTTTCATTTGCCTCTACAACTATGGTAGTTCCAACCAATCGTGCCAACGAAAGTTGGTATCTATATTCGCCATTTGCTTCTACCACAGTGCGTTCATACATAGCCAATAGTGGCACTGCAAACCAAACGATCAATATCGCGACCAGTAGCGCGGCTACCATCACGACTAATCCTGGTACAAATCAGGGTGTGGTCTTTGAGTCAACGAGTCCAGTGCTGCTCACACAACGTAGTAATACGCCGGGTGACGGAGTGGTGGCATATCCGCCAACCTTGCGTGACTTGTACGGTGTCTACTCAAACACTATTTACATTTCAACAGTCACTGACAATCCAAATCCACTGGTAACTTGTTCAGGTGGTGGTAGCGGAACTGTGTCTGGTATTACGAGAGGTGAGGCGCAATCTGAAACTGTTTGTAGCAATGGATCAGAAGGTGCGGGTAATGCGGTGCGATACCGCAGTCAAACATATCCAATTGTTGCTATCCAACAGGCTGACTCCGATGGTAATGAAAGTACAGTGTTCTGGCCACAGCATGAATTTGGTACTCGTTATTACATGACAAATGATTCAGCATACGCAGCAATTGTGTGTTCACCACGCTTTGGCGACGTGAACCTTGAAGTGCACGATACTGTTGGCGGTTTAGTTGAAAGCGCTACATGTTCCCCGGCCGGTAATAATCCAGGAAAAGCTTACTTCACTAATGGTACTGGTAATGGGGACTCGATAAACTTCACAGCAGGTCACGAAATTATTTCCACTAACGGTAAACCATTCTACGTAATTTACGAAGATGTGGCGGTTGATCAGGACGAAAAGAATATTTTAGGCTCTGTGCAAGGGCGCAAATTTGATGGTGCTGCCGATCGTGCTATAACGTTCGGCGCTGAAGAACCAGCCACTACAATTACATATGACGATAATCACGAGCAGCTTTCATATGCTTGGTACGAGAATACAACAAGCCAAACACCAACAGTGCGTTGGCCAATTGGTCCGACTGAAGATGCTGAAGAAGGTGTTGCGATTAGTGGTTCTGGTGCGGTTGATGAAGGTGATGTTCTCCGTCTGCGTCTCAATCTAGCAGTCAGTAGTGCAACCACTACAGCGCAGTCTTCAGCTTTCTCACTACAGTATGCAGCGGCGGCTGGCGTAGGTCAGTGTTCAGCGGCAGCCGGCTGGACAGATATTGGCGGTGTTGGCAGTACGACCGCGCTCTTTAGTGGGCATGATAACGCAGTGCTTGAAGATGGCACGACCTTGGCCTCAACCACACTCAGTCAAACAACCGTAGCTGGAACCTACGAAGAAAGAAATTACTCAGATTTCAATCCGTATGAAATCGGTGTTGGTGAAGTGGCAGAATGGGATTGGGCTCTTGAAGTGGGTGCTGTCGATATTAATACCACCTACTGTTTCCGTATGATTCGTGCGACAGGAGAAGAGCTTACGACCTACACAGCATACCCAGAGCTTATTACTGTTGGTCCACCAAACGTGCCAACCAATTTAACCTACTTTGATAACGAGCACACAACAGACCTCACTCCTGTACTTGAATTTGTGGCGGTTGATTTAGCTGGTGATGATATTCAGTATCAGGTGCAAGTAGACGATGATCCTGCGTTCGCGAGTATTGATATTGATCGAAACTCAACTGATCATTTTCTTAATTTTGAAAACGTTACCAATCCTCCTGACAAGGCGCCGTTTACTTCAGGCGATTTGATTCGCTTCACATCACCGACAGGGTTAGCTTCGAGTACGACGTACTGGTGGCGTGTGCGTGCATCAGACCCAGATGGCTCAGCCACTACGAGTGACTGGTCTACCCCAACGAGCTTCACTACCAACCAAAATCTAGAGACGAGTGAGTGGTTCCAAACAACTGGCGCGCAGTTCGACACCAACTCTCTCAGCAGCCTTACTACTGCGGCTGGTTCGGTGAGTGTAAGCGGTATTTTGGGAACTATGGTAGGTACATCAGTAGATTTTGATGATGCAGTGGTTGGAAACGCCTGGGCTGAGGTGGACTGGAATGATACTGAAACATCAGGCGAAATTCGTGTACAAGTTGAGTATAAAAACGGTGGATCATGGCAACTTATTCCGGATTCGTTAATTCCTTCAAACTCAACCGGTATCAGTACTGCGCCGATTAATTTACGAGAGCTTGATACTGATACATATAATGAGCTCCGCCTAGTAGCTACGTTTGACGGTAGTACATTGTCGCTACAGGACTGGACCATTCGCTGGGGCTTGCGCGTGGAGACGCCGGTTCTGGGTGATTTGTTCGATAATCAAAAAACAGTTGATACCTTGCCAATCTTTGATTTTATCTCTTCAGATCCACAAGGTGATGATCTAGAATACGAAATTTCATTTAGTACGGACAAAACATTTGTCACCGGCAGTAGCACGTATAACTCTGGATCAGATGCCGGTTTTGCCAACCTTTCTAATGGTGGTGACACCACTCCGTTTACTTCCGGTGATACGGTCACATACACCACACAGCCTGGCTCACCATTTACAAATGGTGTGACGTATTGGTGGCGTGCGCGTGCCAAGGACCCGAACGGTGATGATAGCTGGTCTCCGTGGTCACAACCGGATTCGTTCACCGTAGACACGGGCCTTTCGGTTTCGACGTGGTTCCAGACCACGCGAGGTCAATTTGAAGAAGGTGAACTAACAGGAACCATCGCAACCACATCTGGTTCTGTGGTAGTAAATGATCTGGTGGGAGAGTACGGCAAGACTACGGTGACTAACGGAACGTGGACCACGGTCAATCTCCAATCTGAATACAATACGCCAGTGGTGGTTGCGTCAGGACGCTATACGCCGCTCGGTGATACGCAGCGCTCAATTCGCGTTCGCAACAAAACAACTACTTCGTTTGAAGTCTTGGCCGACAATTTTGATTCGTCTGTGGGTGGTACCACGGTGGTGGATTACCTGGTAATGGAAGCTGGAGTATGGAATATCGATGATGGTGGTACTGGTACGCAAGTAATTGCCGGTACGTATGAAGATGTGTCAGATGTACAGGCAAATACGTATGCTGCGGCTGGATACGGTGCTGATGTCACATTCTCACCAGCCTTCAGCAGTCCACCAGCAGTGATTGCGACGGTTTCTAGTGATAATGATTCAACCTGGGTGACCGCTCATTTAAATGATGGAAACACTCGAAATAATCCGCCGACTGCGTCTGCCATGGGCTTGTATCTTGGTCGTGGTTTTGAAAGTGCGGTACACGATCCTGAAGATATCGACTATATTGCATTCGAGACCGGCCATGGAGTCAATAATGGTGCCGAATTCGATGCTGATTTTAGTACTGACAATCACGACGAGCCTCCGGTGTCTGCTGAAGCATTTACCTCGGCTTTTTCTAGCGCGCCACAAGTGGTAATCGTGATGCAGGCAGCTGAACAGGGCGGCAATGGTGGATACGCTGGTCTCTACGCAGCGACACCGCCAACTACTTCTAACTACTATCCATTTATCGATGAGGATGGTACCGGTGCCGACCGCAATCACACCACAGAGCCAGTTTTAACCTTGGCTTTTGAAGATGTTTCTGGTGTTTTGAAGCGCTACGCTGGCCCGGGCCTCTCAGGTACGATTGCTGGAGAAAACATTATCTTTAGTGATGGTGCCGGACCGAAGTACGATAATTTCTCCTGGAATGACTCCACTCCTGGTGGTAGTGATATTTTGTATCAGATTGAATATGAAGTATCTCCAGGAGTGTATGCGCTAGTGCCAAACACTGCTATTCCAGGCAATAGCGCCGGAACCTCAACCAGTCCAATTGATCTCACCAGTGTTGATATTAATACGTATCCAGTGATTCGACCGTTTGCAACACTTACCTGTTCGGGTGGCACCTGTCCACAAATTAACGACTGGCAGCTCGAGTGGAGCGAGGGGGTTAACATGTCTGGTACTCTTAAAGAGTATGACCGACTTACGGGGGTCGCTACTGGTACAATTCGTGTTGCGGTAGATGGCAGTATTATTCCAAGTACAGGCACCGTGTCTGGTGGTATCTGGTCAGTGGCCAACGTGACTGCTTTTGCGGGAGAAATAGTAACCGTGTGGGTCGATGGTGCAACTGAATCAGAAGAAGCAGTAGCCGCTTTTGTCTACGATGGAACCGGCGACATCACTGGTGTTGAGCTGTTCGAGCAGCATCTCTCTATTTCGGCAGATGAAGAAGCAGTAGTGACAAACGCCTTGCTTGGACAGAATGATAATCTTGCACTTGGTGACGAAGACATTTTCTATAACGTAGATGGTTCAAACAATCTGGTGGTTTGTAGTGCTGGTTCATGTTCTGATGCAAATATATACGTAGGCCCAGGCAATACATATACACCAGCTTCTGCTGGCGGGGTGTCTGTGTCAACTCATGATGTTATTAACGATGGTTTCTTGGAGCTTGATACCAATACCATCAACGTTTCAGGTTCTTGGACGAACAATGCCACTACATCGGTAGATACCTCGACCATAAATCTCACCGCAGCTACAGGCACCGAGTCTGTATACAGCGGCGAGAATCCAATGCAGTTTTACAACCTTTCATTTGGTAGCGGTGCCGGAGAGGCCCTCTTTACACTTGCTGCCGGCCTTGATCTCGCGGGTAGTTTGACTGTGGCAAGTGGTACGCTCGATCGTAGCGATTATGCAATCTCAATTGCAGGTAATCTCACTACAGGAACAGGCGGATTTTGGCAGGGTACAGGCACTACCACATTTGACGGCGCCGGTGCTAAGACCTGGCGTGATGACAATCTGCTCACGCAAAAAGTGGGTGATGTGCTTATTGATGGCGCATCAACCAATGTGACCGCTCTTACAAATGTTGCGGCGTACGACATCACTATTGGTGCCAATGACCGTTTGAATGGCACATCCGGAAAGGTGATTTATGTGGCAGGGGACTGGATTAATAATGGTACCTTTACTGCTCAGTCAAGCCGAGTAGAAATCATTGAAGACGATCGCACGTACCCACCGGCGGTGCCTGGTTCTCAGAATTGGTATAGCGATAGCGCTTTTGATAAGCGTATTATGATCGCGGTTAATCCAGCTGAAGTATCTGCTGATTTGGTAAACTTCCCGCTGTATGTTGATCTCTCAACACTCGGCACTAATTTTTGGTCAGCTGTCGCAAGTAACGGTCGTGATATTCGCGTTACGAGTGGAGACGGCCAGACCGAGTTGCCACACGATCTTGTGTCGATTAACACGACTGCAAAAACAGGGGAGTTACACTTCTTGGCGGATGCGGTAGACAGTGCGACCACTACGTATTTCTTCGTGTACTTTGACAATCCAGCCGCTTCAGCATATTACCCAACTGATACGTATGGCAGTCAGGCTGTCTGGGCGGAGTATGAAGCGGTGTATCACTTTAGTGACTCTTCGGTTGCGGTGGATAGCTACGCCCTTGATGCAACAGCCAATGAGCGTCACCTCTTGATTGAAGGGGCTGCGCTTGCAACATCGACCGGTCGTCTTGGGCAAGGTATCAACCTTATCGGGTCTACTGGTATCTTGCGTAACGCCGGCTTTACTTGGACAGCGGGCAATCCGCTCGTGACCTCTGGTTGGTACAAGATGCCTGCGTCTAGTAATGAATCATTGTGGCAATGGGGTACTGGCGCATCACCAGACAACCTCGAGTTCAGGCCGTGGTACAACACAACGGGTGGTCTACACTACTTTGGTGTGACCAGTGGTGCGACGTATACACTTACTCCGCGTGATACGGTAAATTGGCTGCACTTTACTACTGTTGGTGCAACCACTACTGGACAGGATAATCTTGTGTACCAAAATGCTATTGAAGTTGAGCGTGTGACACAGACGGTAGCAAATCCATATAATGACGCTGCGACCGGACTACAGGTTGGTCGCAACGGTACAGGTGGTTCATTACAGGCTCAAATTGATGAGTTCCGTATTACTACCAGCCCTCGTAGTGCGGGTTGGGTGCAAGCTGAATACAGTAACCAAAAGACACCTAAAATCTTTTATGCGACTACTTCCGTACAAACATACACGCCTGATTTAGTGCTCGATGAAGCAACACACAATATCAAGATGGGTGGTTCAACCTTCTATGATTTGACGATTGATGATGCTACCACGTCAGCAGCCTTTATCGATACTGCAGTAACCGTGTCGCGGAACTTCGTTGTAGTAAACGGTGATGTGACACTACCAACGACCCGATTAACCGTTGGGGGTTCTTTCACAAATACCGGCTACTTCCAGCATAACAATGCAGAAGTACGTTTCACTTCAAACTCACCAGCTTCTATCACGCTAAATGGGACGGAGTTTTACAATAGTTTCTACAATGTTACTTTCTCTGGAAACGGTACATTCACTTTCCTTGATACAAATGCTACCACCACCAACGACATGAGTATTACGAAAGGAACCGTTGTGTTCCCAAGCGGCAAGCTTACGATTGGCGGTCACTTGTCGGTAACCGGGACTGGTATTTTCAACGCCAACAACGGTACGGTTGAGTTTATTTCTGAAGATAATGAATCAATTACTACTCGGGGATCATCTTTCAATAACGTAGTCTTCGGTGTTAATGAGGGTGGTGATGGTTGGTACAGTGCTGATTGGAGTGAGCGTGCTGCTATTCGAGTAGCCTCAACCTCTGTGGCTGGTTATATTGCAAATTTCCCAGTGTATGTCGATCTTTCAATGTTGGGTGCGAGTTTCTGGGGAGGTGTTGCGACCGACGGGCGTGATATTCGCGTTACCAGCGCTGATGGCAAAACAGAGCTGCCGGTTGAAATCGCTGAAATAAGCTATGGTGCACAGACGGGTGAATTACACTTCTTAGCGCCAGCCCTCTCACCAATTAGCGATACCACGTTCTACATTTACTTTGATAATACTGACGCGACCGAGCCTGACGCGGCGAGTCAATATGGCTCTGAAGCTGTCTGGGCGGAGTATGAAGCGGTGTATCACTTTAATGGCGATCCAGTCGAGGGTGTAGCTGACGTTTCTGGCAACGGCAGAGACCTTGCTCCGACGGTAGGTACTCCATCAACCACAGCAGGTGTGCTGGGTACTGCGCTTGATACGACAAGTAGTAACGTCATGCTTGAGGACGCCGATTGGACGTGGACAGCGGGTGAAGATTTGGTGTCATCCGGATTGTACTTCATGACTGGCTTTGACACCGGTGCGCTTTGGGAGTTTGGCTCATCGTGTGCCACTGACGATTGTCTAGCATTCATGCCGTGGTATGACAATGCGACTCGCGGGTATCATCGTTTTGGTGAGACGAGTGGAAATGATTACAACTTTACTCGCGACAACTCAAAGTGGCATCACTTTACAACCAATGGACGAGCAACAAATGGTGAGGCAGTTCGTATCTTTGAAGACGGTATTCTTCGCGGCAGCTACTTGCAGACGGGCACCGGTGAAAACCCAAGTCAGACTGGACTCCAAATTGGTCGATACGTCACTAATACCTACATGGATATCGACATTGATGAGCTTCGCTTTGCAACTACGACACGCAGCCAGCAATGGATTGTTACCGAGTACAACAACTTAACTGATGTTGACACTTTTTACAGCACATCCACTGAGTCCTATCTAGATGTTGTTTCTTCATTCACACTGAACGAAGCGCTAACTGACGTACATGGTGACGTGACCATTTACTACGCAGATCTGGTTGCTCCAACCAATAACTTCACCATCGGTGGTTCAGCGCTAAATGTCGGTGGTTCGTATAACCCAAACAATGCGACTACCACGTTTGATAGTACTGACGCTGGCGAAACAGTAGCCTTTGGTGATGGTGCGTTTTATAACTTAAGCTTCAACGGCGCTGGAGGAGGCTGGACGATTGCAACGACTACAGTGCTCAATAACGCTTCCTTGGTAACTGGCGCTGACTTCACGCTGGCACCAAACACCACCATGTCTGTGGCTGGAACGTTCCAAAACTCTTTCAATTCTGCGGCCACAACGTGGACTGGCAGTACGCTGGTGCTTACTGGCGGTGACTACACTGTTACTGACCGTCTCGATTCGGGTGACACCTACGCAAAACTTGTTGTGTCTGGTGATTCTGATTTGGTGATGTGGAATTCTAGTGCAAGTACCTCAACGGTACTTGATACCTCATCGTTGTATATGCCAGCGTTTGCAGGTACGCCGGGATTGCTACGTATTTATGGTGCGTACGAACGTACAGCTGGTACTGAGCACTGGAGTTACGATACTGACTTTGACGGCACTGATCTCACTGGCGGTGGTGAGCGGCCGGCGACTGTTGAGATTGGTCGTGGTAGCAGCATTTACCTAGCAACCAGCACCACACTTTCTGTGCAAGGTGCAGCAGGGGCGACCACTACAGTGAGCGCAATTTCAGGTATTTATTCACTTAATGTAAATGCCGGAACTGCTGATATTGCCTACGCTTCATTCCAAAACGTTGGTCCGAAAGGTCTGTATCTAACCAACGGCACAGTACTCAGCAGCCTTACTGCCACTGAATTTTCAATAGCGGGAGGACGGAGCGGTATCACGGTCGATGCTGCAACGGTGAATGCACAACCGTCAACTGAGTACACCAATGTCACATTTGGTACTTCAAGCGCCAATAGTGTGTATGAGCCAGCTTGGACTGATCAGGTCGTGATTACTCTGCAGTCAAGTGTTATTCCAGGAGATTTATCAAACTATCCAGTGTACGTTGATCTTTCAACCCTCGGCAGTTCATTCTGGAGCGGGGTGCAGAGTGATGGTCGCGATATTCGTGTAACGACAGATAATGGTACGAAGTTACCGATTGATCTCGTGGAGATTGACGCATCTGCGCAAACGGGTGAACTGCATTTCTTGGCTTCAAGTATTTCGTCAAATAACGATACTTCATTCTATATTCACTTTGGCAATCCGGCTGCCACTGCGTATGCTGCAGATGACACGTACGGTGCTAATGCAGTATGGACTGACTATGAAGCGGTGTACCACTTTAATGAGGATCCGACAGTGCAGATTACAGATATGACAGGCAACGGTCGGAACTTGTATGCAACGGTTGGTACCCCGGCTACTACCACTGGTCTTATTGGTACAGCACTTGATACGACGGCTAGCAATGTTCGGCTTGAGAATGTTGGCTGGACCTGGCAAGCGGGAGATGACCTAGTGTCGTCTGGTCTGTACTTCATGAGTGGTAATGATACGGGCGCGCTGTGGCAGTTTGGTACTGGTAACGGAGCTGATAACGGTACGTATCTATCGTTCATGCCTTGGTACAACACTGCAACACGTGGCTACAACCGCTTTGGTGTGACCAGTGGTAGTGATTATGACTTTGCTCGTAATAGCACCATTTGGCACCACTTTACTACCAACGGTCGAGCGACGGCTGGTGAAAGTATTGATATTTATGAAGATAATTTACTGCAGGATTCGGTTACACAGCTTGGCTCTAGTGAAAATCCAACGAACACAGGCTTGCGAATTGGCGCGTATCAGTCAACTACCTACATGGATATTGATGTTGATGAGCTCCGTTTCTCAACCGACCCTCGGTCAATTGATTGGATTGATGTGGAGTACCGCAACTTCACTGACCCGACCAGCTTGTACGCTACCAGTACTGCTTTGACTGATTCATTTAACGTGTCGGTCATTGGTGTGCCAACCACCTTCTGGCTATTTTCTGCTGGGACTGGTAACCGCTACGGTGAAGCATTTGATAACGACGATGGAGACCCGGGTTCAATCCAGTGGGATGATAGTAACTTCTCAATTACCATTTCTGGTGTGGTGTACAACGACGATGGAACTACTCCGGCAACAGCACCGCTTTGTAATGCTTCAACTGAGGTGGTCACTGTGGTGCTTGATGGAGTTGATACATACACTGCAGCCTGTGATCCGCGTGACGGTAGTTTTGAAGTCACTGGCATTGTCTACACCGGCGAGCCAGAAATTGTCACGTACATCAGTAGTTCTGCCGCAACGCCACAAACAAACGTTGCGATTTACGACGAAACTACCGGTACCGGCACAGTGTCTGGTGGAGTCATGACTGTCGCACGACCAAATGTGATTGATGGTTCGGTGTTAGTCTTGATTGCTGGTAAAGACGATGACCCAACTATAATGGCAGCAGGAGGCTGGACACAGATAGATGTGCTCGGAAATACAACGGGTGACCAAATTGACACAGGCGCCTGGTACCGTGTGGTCGCTGACGCTGGCACTGAAGCAGCCACGTATGATTTTCCAGCAGACAATGGTGAAGGCTACAGCTACTGGATGGGAACGCTCATCAATGTTGATACTAGTACTCCGATTGATGTTGCTAGCACTTGGTCAAAACTGCAAAATCAGTACGATCCGGCGGCACCAAGTATTACTACAGTGACAGACGGTGCGTTGGTACTGGGTGCGTGGTACACCTATCGAGACACTGAAATGATTACTCCAGTGTATGGCTGGTCTGACCGAGGGAAGAATATCGTTGGTCCAGAAACAAACAACCTTAGTGTTTCTTCTAAGTCAATGCTCACTCAAGGTGCAACCGGTGCAGCGACGACAAGTGGCATTATTTCCAGTCGAGAAACGCACGTGGCGCAATTTGCCTTCAGGCCAGCCAGCGCACCAACTGCAACGAGTTCAATCGTAGCTGCGGCTGTTACTAAGACTCCGCTTGGTAACACTGGCTTGCCGTACGACACAATTACGCTTCGGGATCAGACAAGTGCGTATGGTACAGCTGCTGCTGCTGCAAATATCGTTGTTACACGCCCAGAGATTGAAAATGGTGATGTGATGGTATTGATAGTAGGAAAGGAAGATGACTTCAACATCACTCCACCAGCAGGTTGGGTCTTGGGTGACGAACGTATTGAAGCGACGGGAAATGATATGTATACGGCAATTTGGTATCGAGTGGTTGGAAACGCTGGGGCAGAACCAAGTACGTATGATTTTGTAAACAACGATACTACAACTGAAGAGTATTCATACTGGATTGGTTCGTTCTCTGGTGTTGACACGAATAATGTCTTCGACGTTACGCCGGCATGGTCTAATTTGCAGAATGACTCTTCTCCAGCCGCGCCGGCTGTCACTACTGCTTCTGATGGCGCCTATGTACTGGCCACGTGGTATGTAATCGACGATGGCGCAATGGACATGCCTGGGTCACCGTGGATCACACTGGCGCAAGACGTGGTAACAAACAACCGCCTTCTTGCGGTAGCTGGTCGCTACATGGCAACAAATGGCAACACCGGAGCAGCGGTTATGACTGGTGGTAGCACTGATGATGTAAACGTTGGTCAGTTTGCATTGCGTCCGGCAGCGCTGTCAGTTGCAGACACCGTTGCTGATATGGATTTGTATCAGAACCGCGTGATTGTGCGCCACGAAGACATTAGCCCGCTTTCAATTGCTGATATGGCAATCTTTGATAACGATGACGCATTTGATCTACCATTTACCGCAACAATTGGAGCAACTGATTTGCTCACGGTGCTTCCGGGAAGTGGACTGTTTGTGTGGTCAAACCGTACGTTTGCACCGGCGGGTGAAGTGATTCTGGCTGGTAGTGGTGCAACTGCAGCAGATGGGTCGCTCACTATTGGTGCCGGAGCAACGCTGCAAGCAAACGCAGCAGACGGTGTCACTATTGGTGGTTCACTACATCTTGCTTCTGGAGCAGTTTTCCAAGGAGCGACAAGTTTAATTGACTTCACGGCTACCAACGGCGGACAGACCATCACTTCAGCTGCTAGTTCCACTATTACGCTGCACGATGTTTCATTTACTGGCGTAGGCGGTGCATGGGCGGTGCAGACACCGCTAGTGTCTGAGACTGATATCCTTGTCTCCACGGGTACTGTTTCTGGCGTGGCAAACATTACTGTGAATGACGGCTCGTTCTACGGCGACGGTACTGTTTCTCTGACTGGCGGTACAGCATTGCTCAAGAAAACTAATACTCTTGGGGGAGCTCGCGCGTGGACATTTAATAATCTTACGCTTGGTAGTGGTGGCGTGGCAGGCGTGACTACTCCGGCTTCATCAGCTACGACGACAGTACGAGGTGTACTCACGATTGCTTCAGCGCACTTCCTTGACGCGCTTGGTTCAACGTTTGATTTGCAAGGAAGCGGCAATGTGCTCGTTGAGAGTGGTACGCTGCTTGAGGGAACCAGTACCTTCCGCTATAGCGGTCTGACACCAAATATTCTCCGCACTCCGTATTACAACCTTAAGATTGATACTGACAGTGGCCTCAGTGTTACCGCAAACGCACCAACGGTTGGTCTGCAGATTTTGGGCAACTTGACGGTGGGTGCAAGCGGCACATCAACGCTAAACGTGAACACCAATGACCCAGCTTTGGCTGTAACCAACAACGTTTATATTGGTACTAAAGGAACAGTCCTCGGTAGCAACTCCGCACTCTTTAGCGTTGCTGGCAGTTGGGACAATGATGGTGTCTTTACTGCAAATGGCGGATCGGTAGAGTTTGTGAAGACTGGCGGATCGGCAACTATCGCGGCAGGGAATTCGAGTTTTGGTACCGTCAGTATTGCAGGCACCGCGTCATACACTATGAGCGAGAGTGCTACTACAACCGGAAATCTAACGCTCAGCACCGGTTCATTCACATTGGCCGGCGGCTCAACGCTCGCGGTTGGTGGTATTTTCTCCAGCCAAATGAGTGATGCAGCTACCACATGGGCGGGCACAACGCTCAGTCTCTATGGCGGTCAGTCATACAACATCAATGCTAAGAATCGTTCTGAAACCTTTGACACAGTCGTTGTGTCAGGCAGTACACATCCTCGCGTATGGAACGCAACATCATCAGCTGTTGTTACTACCAGCGGTAGCTCACTTTACTCACGAAATCATTTGGGCGTGATTGGCGATCTATATATTTTTGGCGACTATGTAAATAGCAGCTTCGCTGATTACTGGAGTTATGCTGAAGATTTCGATGGAGCAGTGCTTGGCTCACCTCGTACTGCCAATGTTTTGGTTGAAGACAATGGTTCTGTTTTATACACTGGCGGATCGCTTACTGTTGAGGGCGATGCAAGCGCATCAACCACTATTGCTTCACAGACCGGTGGTACCTATGACTTTACTATTGGCGGCTCCACTGATGTGTTGCTTGACCACTACGTAGTACGAGACACTACGAGCGCAGGTTTGGTGTTTACTGGTGTGCCAAGTGTGACAGATATTTCAAATGGCGATTTTGAAGTTGCGATTGCTGATGGAACAGCGATGACAGTGGGTGGAACAGTCATTAGTGCCAATCAGGCGATGAACTTTACCGGCATCCGTTTTGCTACAACTACAGCCATCAATGCATACAACGTAACTGCAACTGGTACGAGCGCAAGTGCATGGCGCTTTGTGAATGTAATTGGAAACCTTGATGGTGAAGCGAAGGATATAGATCCGGCAGGAGACCCAGGCTATGTTGTGTGGGAAGATTCAGCCGCGATTATCAATATCTCAGGTACGGTCTACAGTGATGAAGGTGCCACGCCGATGGGCATCACTGTCTGTGACGGAATCACGAAGAGTATTGAACTAAGTATCGCTGGACTCACATTCGCGTCTACCACTTGTGGAATTGGTACAGGTGCGTACACCTTCACTGGTATCAGCTATGGTCTTAGCGATACGCTTACGGTGTACATCAATGGTGAGGCTGAAAAGGCAGTGACTGTCACACAGGATCCTGTGTCATCTATCAGCGGTCTTGATTTGTATCAAAATCGCGTGATCGTGCGTCATCAGAGTGGCGCGCCACTTACTATTGCTGACATGGCGGCGTGGGATAGTGATGACGATCCTGATGTGCTCTTTGATGCAGAAACAACTGGCACTGATACGCTTGTATTACCAGCTGACACCAAGCTAATCGTGTGGACTGGTCGTACGTTTGCGCCAAATGGTGACGTGACCGTTTCGGGCGGTGGCGCGGGCGCTTCATTTGATGGCACGCTTGAGCTCCAGACTGGCGCAACGTTTACCGCTGCAAATGGTGAAACGCATACCATCGGTGGTAGCTTGATTGCGGGTGCTGGTGCACTCTTTACTCCAGCGCAGTCATCAATCGTGTTCACTACCGATGATGCCGGTCGGACTATCGATACAAATAACGCTGGTTTTTACAACCTTTCACTTACTGGAAGCGGCGACTGGACAGTGACCGACACAACCCTTACGGTCGCTAATGATTATCTGCAAAATGCTGGAGCGGTAACACTGCCGACAGCTACCACAACGATTGGTGGTGCAATGACTGTTTCTGGCGGTACGTTTGATGCCAATGGAGGACTCCTCTATTTCACTGCTGCCGACGCCGGCAACAATGTTTCATTTGGGGGATCAGATGTGGCAACAGTCCGCTTCAATGGCGCAGGTGGTTCGTGGATCATGAGTGATACTAATGCTACCGCCACTGACTCATTCACCGTTAGCGCAGGTACTGTAACACTGCCGACAGGTAATTTGGTAGTCGGTTCAGATTTTGTGGTAACCGGGGCAGTAAATCACTCAAATGGCACCGTTGTCTTGACCGCGTCTGATGCCGGCAATCTCATTACGCTTTCAGGTAGTAGCTTGTACAGCTTGGACCTTACTGGTACGGGGGACTACACCATGACAGACGCTAGCGCCGCTGCGCTCGGTAGTGTCATTGTGACTAATGGTGAGTTGATTGCGCCGTCAGCAACCCTTTCGATCGGCGGCTCATTTGATGCAACTGGCGGCGTGTTTACGCACAGTTCAGGCACCGTTCTCTTCAACTCAGCTGATACTGGAGAATTTGTCGATCCGGGTGCAAATGATTTCTACAATGTCATCTTTGGTAGCGCTGCTGGTGGTTGGACGCTCTTTAGTGCAACAACGACTCGAAATTTTGCTCTCTCTAGTGCAAACAGCTTCACGCTAGCTTCTGGTGAAAGTCTGACGGTCGAAGGAGTGTTTTCAAACGCAGTTGGTGGCACGGCTACGACATGGGCAAATACACAGCTCATTCTAAACAGCGGTACTGAGTATGAAATCGGTGCCAAGACCGTGGCGACAGAGTTGTATGAAAACCTTCAGATTGGAGCAAACACAGACGTAAGCATGTGGAATTCAAGTGCCGTCGCAGTCACTGTTTCTCCGACTGGTTCTCTCTATTCACAAGATCATGCAGCGGTTAACGGTAGCTTGTACATTTACGGTGATTACCATGTGGCAACTACCACTGAGTACTGGAGCTACGCGACTGACTTTGATGGTGCTGCGCTTGGCGGTTCGCCGCGAGCGGCAACTGTTGCAATCTCCAGTGGTTCAACAGTGCACGTTGACGGCGGAGTCCTTCGTTTGCTTGGAAATGCTGCCGGAACTACGACCGTGTCCAATCAAGGATCAGGTACGTTTGATTTCAAGGTAAAGAACGGCACCTTCAATGCAAGCTCTTATTCGTTCCGCAATCTGTCGGCGCTCGGCTTACAGTTTACTGGTAACGCGAGTGTACCGTCGCTCAGTTATGGAGACTTTGAGCAAGCGGCTGACAGTACGGTGTTGATTAGCTTGGCATCTACAACACTAAACGCCAATGCCTCTTTGCTCGTCACAAATACTCGCTTTGCTACTGGTGGCTTTGTAAGCGGTGCAAACGTTTCACTCGACGCCACAACTACCAATAGCTGGCGCTTCACTGGCGCCACTGGCAATCTCTGGGGTGAGGCGTTCGATGTTGACGGCTCTGATGATTGTAGTTCGGTGCGTTGGGACGACAGCCAGTGTTTGCTCACTGAGCAATCAGCCTACCGCTGGCGTAATGATGATGGTGGAGAAGGAGCGCCGGCCGGTACTTGGTTTGATTCCAGCTGGACAGATCGAAAGCGCATCCGAGTCGTAAATGATGACGCCAGCTCGTATGCCGACGTTGCTGTGAAGGTTCCGGTTGATTTTGAGGCTAATATGCAGACAAGCTTTGATGACCTTCGCTTCACTGATGCGAGCGGTACAACGACACTTTCGTACTGGATTGAAACATACAATACAGGTAGTGATGCGCTCGTGTGGGTAAAGGTACCTAGCTTAGCTGCTGCAGCCGTAACTGAAATCTATATGTATTACGGTAATGGTGCCGCATCATCACTGAGCGACCCAAGCAACGTGTTTACTGTAGCCGAAGACTTCGAAGACAATAATATTACTGAGTATTCTGGTGACATTACAAAGTTTGCTACTGCCGGTACCTATGCCTACGGTGGTGGTTATGGTCTTGATGCGTCACCAAATCAGAGCGCAAAAGCAACTGACGGCATTGCTCGAACTGACCTCACCGTTGCACAAGGACAAATCATTCGCTACATGCAATACGTCGACACGACCGCGGGTAGTGGTGATGAAGTGTGTACACTCTTTGCGGTGCAGAGCCCGGTCACCGCAAATCAAAACTACGCCGTGTGTCTGGAGCAGTTTGGTACTGATCGTGTATCTTTGGTTAAAAATGCAGAAAACACAGACTCTACTGGTACTCTGCTTTCTTCAAAGAACATGACACTGAGCACGGGTTGGTATGAAGTGATGATTGATTGGCAGACCAATAACGATATCGACGTGTCTGTTTTCAACAGCTCGGGCGCCCTGCAGGCTACCACTTCAGCTACAGATAGTACGTACTCTTCTGGAGGTATCGGCTTCACGTTCTGGTTCCAGCACGGTGGCTGGGATAGCTACGTGTCATGGCCGCGCACTGCAACGCAGCCAACTGTGTACGTGGGTGCTGAACAGCAGCAAGGGGGTGCAACCTGGGCAGCGCCACAAGATACGTCAGTTGGCGGCTTTAACTTCGGTGAAACAGCACGCTTGCGCGTTGGTATCAATAACACGGGGCTACCAATTGAAAGTCAACAATTCCGTCTAGAATTTGCGCCAAAACTAACTGCACCTAGTTGTGAAGCGGTATCTGGGGGATCATTTACTGCAGTACCAGTAGCTGCAAGTTGCGGTAGCTCGGCGGTGTGTATGGCTGCTTCCGCCAGTACCACCAACGCTGATCCAACCACTGATCATTTGGTGATTGACGCAGGCAACTTCCTGCCTGGTGAAATGGTGGTTGAGACAAGTAATCAATCAACTCCATTTGACGTTGACCAAAACCGTTACACCGAGCTTGAGTACGCAATTGCCCTCACAATAAACGCAACGAGTGATTCGTACTGCTTCCGTGTTACCGACGGCGGCTCAGCGCTTGACTCATACGCCATCATGCCAGAACTTACCCTGGCGTTTGACCCACAGCTTGGCAGTATCAATCTTAATGACGGAGCAGATATCGTGCTTACTCCGGGAACGACGACTACTATCATGGCGTCTACTACGGTCACTGACTACAACGGATATGGCGATTTGTTTGCGGCCACGACAACCTTCTACAAGAGCACTGTCTCAGCTGCTTGTACACCAGACAATAACAATTGTTACGTAGCTAGCGGTGCAGCTTGTTCGTTTACGAACTGTTCTGGCGCTACCTGTACGCTCACCTGTAGCGCGGATTTTGAATTCCATGCTGATGCGACCGATAATGACGGTGGGCAATTCTGGTATGCTTTTATGGAGGTCTCTGATCAGGGTGGTGCAACTGACTTTGACACATCACTTGGTGTGGACGTACTGACTATTCGTGCGCTCGAGGTTTTGAATAGCATCAACTATGGTTCAATTGGTATTAACGAAAATACTGGTACCTATAACCCGACAGTGACTATTGAAAACTTTGGAAACGAAGCGATTGACGTGCAAGTAGCGGGAACCAGTATGACTGATGGTGCCGCTTCTACCATTCCTGCCTCACAGCAACGCTTCGCTACTTCAACGTTTGATTACGATGTGTGTACTGAGTGTCAGACGCTTTCAGAATTGGGCACCAATCTAGAAGTTGATCTCTCAAAACCAACCACGACAACACCAGCAACTACGGATGAGATTTATTGGGGCATTGAAGTGCCGTTTGGTATCGCAAGTAACCCGCACAACGGCGTAAACACCTTCACGGCGATTTCAGATTAATCTTATGGCTGTGAATTTCCAAAAAGAAAAGGTAATGCATGATAGACTACTACGTATGAAACGAGCTCTTTCGGTCGTACTTTTCACAGCACTGCTTGCTACGTTCTTGCCTGTAGGCGTGTACGCTGCAGATCAGTCAGCTCCAAATATTTCTGGTGTGGAAGTAACTGATGTAACCGAAACCAGTGTCACGGTTACCTGGGAGACCGACGAAAATGCTGACTCAGCAGTAAACTATGGCCTCCAACCCGACTACGGTATCGTTCGTGTGCCGGTGGCTGATCGCACGACTCACTCTATTACGCTTGATAACCTTGAGCCTGGTCGTGTGTATTACTTCAGAGTAGTCTCAGCTGATGACAGTGGCAATCAAGGCATTTCAGCGGATTACCGCGTACAGACTTCGGGCACACCACAGACCGGTGATGGTCAGTCGTCCTCAGATGGGCAGGGAACAGCTGCCGGTGATGGAAGTAGTTCGCAAACAGAGACGACCACCACCTCACAGACGCAGAGTCAGACAACCCAAGAAATTATTGAGCAAATTAACGAAATCACTAACCCCGAGCAGTTACAGGAAATTCTTAACGAAACCGTGAAGGCAATTGAGGGTATTACGGAGGATCTCACTATTGTGGGTCCGCCAACGGTAATCCCAGAAACAACCACTGCCATAGTAAAATGGACAACAGACCGTGAAGCAACGTCAAAAGTGCTCTTTTCAGCAACTCGTGGCTTTGACGGAGTAAATTATGCGTATGCCCAAGAGTCAACCGCTGGCGATACTACCGAACATGAAGTACAGCTCATCGGTCTCACTGCTTTCACTGATTATAGTTTCAAAGTGGTCTCTACTGATACGTTCGGTATTACTGGTGAAAGTCGTAATTACACCTTCCAGACCAAAGCAACAATGCCTGAGATTCGAAACTTGCGCGTGGTCAAGGTGGAAGAAAACTCAGCTACGCTGGCCTGGGACACAAATGTTCCAACCAAGGCGTTGGTTGAATATCAAGACCAAACCACTGGTGAACAACAGTCTGTCGGCCGTCCAACGCTAGCAACAACGCACCAGATGCGTTTGTCAGACCTTACGCTGGGTACTAGATACGTAGCCTTTGTGACTGCGGAAAACTCTGGTGGTGATCGCGTACGTAGTCAGCCAATTCAGTTCATTACCGTCCGAGACATTGCACCACCGATTATTACCAACGTGACTAATGAATCAACGTTATTCCCCGGGGGTGAGTCACGCATTCAGACGATTGTTGAATGGGATACCGACGAGCCAGCGTCGTGTCTTATGACATACCAGGAAGGTGTGGCTGGCGGTACTGATGCATATACGATTGAGAAAGAGCAAGTTGAGTATAAGACAAGCCATGTTGAAGTAGTAGTAGATTTTGCCCCGGCTACGGTGTATCAGTTTTACCTTGATTGTGTTGACGAAGCGGGGAATGACATTCGGTCAGAAAACTTTGTGCTGTTTACGCCAATTCAAGAAAAGAACATCATTGACTTGATTCTCGAAAACTTTGAATCAACCTTTGGATGGGTCAAAAATATCGGTGGCTAGAAAGAGTTGGGGATACCCCAACTCTTTCTTTTGCCGAAGAGTGCCATAATAGTGCTATGGCAAAACCGCTCATTGTAGCTCGGGATCTTTCGATTATTTACAATCAGGGTAAATCGAATGAATTTAAAGCCCTGCAAGGGGTGAATACTGACATCTACGAAGGTGAGTACATTATTTTGTTCGGTCCGTCAGGCTGTGGAAAATCTACACTCATGTACTCCATTCAAGGTTCTTTACCGCCAGGTGAGGGAACGCTTCTTATCAAGGGTGATGACGTGTATGCGTATCCGCCTGCAGAGCGCGTGTATTTTCAGCGCCACGTGATGGGTATTATTTTTCAGCAATTCAACCTCATCATGTCACTATCAGTGCTTGATAACGTGGCTCTGCCAATGATTTTTTGCGATGCCGATAAAGCAACGAGAGAACGACGTGCCCAGGCTCTGCTTGATCGTTTTGGGGTAGGACATGTTTCCCATAAGCTGCCCATGATGCTCTCTGGAGGACAGCAGCAGCGTGTGTCAGTAGCGCGGTCAATGGTTAACGACCCTAAAATTCTTTTGGCTGACGAGCCAACGGGAAACCTCGACTCGGTTTCTACGCAACAGGTGATGGATAAAATTGACGAAATTAACACGTTTGATCGCCGAACGATTATCATGGTGTCACATAATGCGGCGCATCTTAGTTATGCGCACCGTGTGTACTATCTAAAAGATGGTTGGATTTTACGCGAGGTCGTCAATCCGCAACGAAAGCAAATCAAGCCTGTAAATGAGGGAGAGACAATTGTAACTGAGCTTGAGCAGCTTGCCCGTTTGTATCCGTACGATTCGGTGGAGACATGGCGCGTTAAAAGTATGGTTAATTTTTTAACCCAACAATATACATTTGATCAGCTTGGCAAGCTTGAGCGTGCAATCAATTTCTTCATCCAAGGCAAAATTGACCGGGACGCTTTCATAAAGGCTCTCATGATGCCGCTTGAGCGAGGAGGAGTCGAGATTTCGGAAAAAGAAGCACGTCACATGGCTGGCGTGGTGGCAAAGATGATGGATCAGGCAGCCGACGTGCGAAGGTTTAGAGCGAGAAAAGAAAATGACAACGTGTTCTTTAGTCAGCATAAGCTTGCAGAGCGTCTAAAGGAACATTTATTGCACCAGTATCATATTAAGCTTACCAAAGAACAAGATACCAACATGACCGAGCTCATTGCTGACCGTGTGACGGGCGTAATCGAGGAACCTGCTATGAACGAACGAATGTTGCAAGGTATTCGAGCTGGCGGACTCGGCCTGTCTGAGCGTGAAGCCGATGATCTTACTCGATACTTTGAAAAAGTCATCGCTCAAGGCGTTGATGTAGACTATAAGAAATAATTATGCGTGTACAAGATCTTGCATCACTCTCCACTCGAATGTTTAAAACGAACCCAATGCGTACGTGGTTGACGATTCTTGGTATGGGAGTAGGGACCGGAGCCGTGGTAGTTTTGGTGGGACTCGGTTTCGGTTTGCAGCAAATTATTTTGGAGCAAATTGTGTTCGGTGAAACGCTGCTTTCGCTCGGTGTTTCCTCTACCGGAGCACAAGGCCTACGTCTTACGCCAGAAACAGTAACGAGCTTTGAAAATATGACTGAAGTGCTTGACGCTGCGCCGCTGGCACGTTTTCCGGCACTTATTACCTTTAAGGGTCTTACCGGCAACGTTTTCGTGCAAGGAGTCGAACCACCATATTTGCGCTACGCTGGTGTGACCGCACAAGCTGGCACGGTGTTTACTGATGAAGATGCTGGAGACGCTAATTCAATCATGATTTCACCAGCAACCCTTAAGTTGTTTGGTGTGGCTGATGACGAGATGGATAGTTTTATTGGCCAAAAAGTTTCTATTCGTCTTCTGGTGCCTGCAAATGATGGAACGGACAACGTAAACGAAATTCTGATTGATAAAGAGTACACCGTGAGAGGCATCACCAAAGAGGAGGCTGTTTTGAACGTCATGATGATGTTGCCAGAATTGCGTAATCACGTCGGTATTGAAGAGTACGAGCGCATACAGGTGCGTGTGGATACGAATGAAAATCTGCCAATCGTAGAAGAACGCTTGATTGAAGAGGGGTATAGAGTGTCAGCTCTCTCCAAGACAGTGGAGCAGGCGTCAAAAATCTTCCAGGGTATCCAGGTGGTACTTGCCACGTTCGGAGGTATTGCCCTCGTTGTGTCTGCTATTGGTATGTTCAACACGATGACCGTTACTTTGCTCGAGCGTACTAAAGAAATTGGAATCATGCGTACTATCGGTGCCTCGCCTAATGATGTGAAATATCTCTTCGTGTCGGAGTCTATTGTGGTAGGTTTTCTCGGCGGTCTTAGCGGTATTTTGATGGGGGTCGTTCTGGGGGTGACGGTGAATGTTTTCCTCAATATTGTGGCTGGACAATTTGGTGGCCAGTCGGTAAGGCTGTTCTCATTCCCACTGGACTTTTTGAGCTTTATTGCACTTTTTTCTGCGGCTGTAGGATACTTGACCGGTATTTTCCCAGCCAGCCGTGCATCAAAACTAAACCCGCTTGATGCAATCAGATATGAGTAGTGGATAGGCGCAGCGTTATCCACAGAAAGTTCATTTCTCTGTGTATAACTCGTCATCGAGGGAAGAAGTTATCGTTACAATGTTAGTAAAAGTAATTTAGAAATTTATTGTTATGTCGTACAACCGAGAAGAGCTTCCGCGCTACGTGCGCACAGCAGGGAAGATAACGATCGTTACCGCCTTAGCTGGTTTATTAGTGTTTATGGTCGCATTTATGTTTGATGTGGGGACACAGGAATTCAATCGTGTGTCTGCACAGACAGCTACTACGACTCTAACCGTGCTTAATACGCCGCCGCAATTTACCTTAAATGCACATGAGCAGACAGAGTCGTCAACCTCAACCCCGACCAACTCTGGTGATCAGATTGTCTGGAACGCAATTGGAGAGGATAGTAACGGTGCACCGTATTTCTTGCTCATTTGCAGCACTAATGCGTCACCAACTGCCAATCAGGCAGCTGATGCTGGAAGTCTGGGAACAGCGCCGCCTGACTGTGGTGTAGGTGCGACGCAGTGGGCCGTTTCCACTAGTACGACAAGTGGGGCAGTAGCAACAGCTGCAACAACCACGACTGAAGCTGCGCCATTCGCAGAAATTCAAGAGTGGTACGCGTGGGTATGTGACGACGACCCATTCAATCCGCGATGTAACAATATTCCAGTCCAGGGTTACAGCGCAACAAATTCATCTCCGTTCAACGTAAATAGTCGTCCTGTACTCACCGATTTCGGTAACGATGGACCAGCTGATCCTGGAGCTACTCTCGTATTCCACTCAACATCATCCGACCCGGATGTGGTTGGTGGGGAAGATGCAATCTATCTTGTGGTTTGTAGCTCAAACACTGACTACAATGCCACACTCAACACTTGTCCAAACGATTTTATCGCTTCAACTACCATTACTATTTTGAGTGATGCTTCGGCAACCTACACATTGCCAGCAATCATTCGAGATGATACATACGCTGCCTATGGGTACATTGTGGATGAACACGGCCACGAAGCTACTGCTAACCCGCTTAACCAGGACTTTGATGTAAACAACGTTGCTCCGGTGGTATTGAGTGGAGACATTGATCTCAACGGTGGTTCTGATATCACGCTCACTATTCCAGCTGGTGAAACACCAAGTACGACACTTGATTTCACCATTAGAGATGCTAATAGCTGTTTAACGGCAGCTTCAACTACTGATGAAATCGCTAGCTTCACCGTATCGATTTTCCGGTCTGGTGTCGGAACAACAACCTGTGATGGAAGCGCTGGTTCATATGATCCAAACAACTGTTATCCAAGCGGTGTGCCAACTGCAACCTGGAACCTTTCTTGTACTGCTACCACCACCTGTGCAAGTCCACTTCAGGACTACATGGATTACACGTGTGAATTCCCGCTCTGGTTTATTGCAGATCCTACCGACTCTGGTCCTGAAACACCAGCTGCACTTGCTGCACAAAATTGGTCAGCCGGTGTGTCTGGGACCGACGATGATGGTTTGACGGGTCCAATGTCAACGACCTCAAATCCTGTTGAATTAAATAGCTTTACTGCCATTGATATTGAAAGTGCCCAGATTGCCTATGGATCAATTGAGCCAGGAAGTGATTCTGGTACACTGTCTGCAACTTCATCGGCGCTCAATGTGGGAAATACAGGCCTTGACCAGGAAGTCCGTGGAGATTCAATGTGTGGCACCTATAGTCCATCTACACCATGTAGCAATTCAGCTACTTCTACAATTCCTGACGATCAGCAGAAGTTCGCCTCTACCTCGTTGTCATACGCAAGTGGGTTGGCTTTCGCGCTGTCTTCTACCACAAACCAGGAAGTAGAACTTAACATTCCAAAAACAACAGGTACTTCAAGTGCCTCTTGGGAACAAGATTATACTTACTGGGGTATCGCAGTTCCGGTAGCGATTACTCTTGCCGGTAACTACCAAGGCCTTAACACCTTTACTGCAGTGACTGCAGAAGCAATCGACTGGTAACGCATATCTCCAATTAGCACAAAAGCAACAGCCACTGTTATCCAGCAGTGGCTGTTGCTTTTTAGGTACTTTTTATCGATAATATGTAGCATACACATGAATAGGGTTGTGCAAAATTTCGTGATGCTTGTTCTTTTTTTACCTGTGCTTTTTTTTAGCATGGGTGCGCAGCATGTATTTGCTGGCTTTGGTATCACACCGCCGTATGTGCGAAATACAAGCCTAACTCGCAATTCAACGTACGAGCAGCAGATTCTTCTCGTTCGCAGTGACACGAATGTCGGGCAGATAGCTGAAATTTCTGTTGATGCTCCAGAAATTGAAAGTTGGATACAAATCGTTGAAGGTGAAGAAATTCACATGCCCAAGGGTGCTCAAAAAGTGCCAATGACAGTGCGAGTTACAGTACCGTCTGACGCTGAATTTAAGGATTACGAGGGTGCCATTCGCATCCGTACACTACCTGAAGATGGGAAGGTGTCACCGGGAGCTGTCAGTATTTCCCTCGGCGCACTGGTAGATATTAGTCTCTCTGTTATTGATAAACAAATCAAAGATTTTCGTGTTCGCAAAATTTCAGCGGCAGATTTAAACGAAGGACACAAAGTAGCCTGGCTCTATTTTCCGGGAAAAATTGATTTTGACATGATGATTGAGAATACCGGTAACGTGGACATTGCACCGTCGAAAATTGAATTTAGAATTTTTGATAGAGCAGGTAAGGTGTTACTTGAAGAAACAAAAAACATCGGAAAGCTTGTAAAGGTTGCGCCGTATGGAACAGAGACAATTACCGCAGAGCTCCCGACTAGGCTTCCAGCCGGTAGTTATGTCGCTAGATACAGAATCTTCAATGGTGAGGACATTAAGCAGGAAGGAGACATTAGCTTAAATATCCTTGCGTACGGCACATTGCAGACAGCAGGTTTTGGTTTCATTGGTCTTTCTTTTGCTCACAAGATTTCAGTACTTCTTCCAATCTTCGCACTTGTTATTGCCGGTATTTACGCGTGGCAGTCACGACAAAAGGATAAAGTTCGTCGTCGCAGGTAAGTATGAAGTACCTCTTCTTTTTCTTCACCCTAAACATTCTTGTGGTGCCAACTTTTCTGCTGGCAGCAACACTCGATTACGCAACTACTACGCTAAGTGTAAGTATTTGTGGAAACTCTATTGTGGATTCGGGCGAACAGTGCGATGTGCCTGGAGAGACTGGAGTGTACAGTCAAACAATTGCAGGTAGGCAGTGTACAGCTTCCTGCAATTTTGGTCCGTACTGTGGTGACGGTATTCTCCAGACCGTACACGGAGAAGAGTGTGATGATGGTAATAATGATAACGGTGATTTTTGCTCCGCGCTTTGTAAAATTGAGCCAGCAGGTTCTGGCGGCGGCGGTTCGTCTGGCGGCGGTTCGTCTGGCGGCGGCGGAAGCTCAAAAAGTGTTGGTGATACTTTAATCAGCATCATCGGAAGAGCGTATCCCTCTCGTACAATAAACTTTCTTCTTGATACAGAGACCGTAGGCACGGTTCGTTCAGGCAGTGACGGACGTTTTGAATTTACAACCGAGGCAGATCCAGGCACAGCTACGTTAGGCATCTGGGCTAATGACGATAGTGGTAACCGCTCAATCACTCTTAACAACACGTTTGATGTAACGCAAGGCGCAATTACAAACATCAATGGTGTCATTCTGCCGCCAACCATTTCTGTGCCCAGCCAGAATGTTGATCCGGGTGCTGCGGTAACAGTGTCGGGACAAAGTGTGCCAGGGTCAACCGTAGAACTGCATGTTGACAATAGTTCACTTATTGAAAAAGCAACGGCGGGTAGCGACGGTAAGTGGAGTATTCTTTTTGACACCTCTAAGATTTCAATAGCCGAACACACGCTGCGTGCTCGTACTATTACTGATACACCCCCACTTACTACCAATAGTAGCTTTAGTGCCTCACTGCAGCTGTTTGTTGGTGTTGAAGGTCGCGCGACCACGCCATCTGATCTTAATCGTGATGGGTTCATAAACTTGATTGACTTTTCTATTCTGATTTTCTGGTGGCAGACTGACGGCGGTGACTCAAATCCACCAGCAGATATCAATGGTAATGGGCGAGTGAGTCTGGAAGACTTTTCTATTTTACTTTTCAACTGGAGTGGCTAACACCTGCCTTGCGGCAGGTTTTGCCGTTTTTATAAACTCATGAATGAATGTGTGAAATTATGCATTTCAGAAATAAAATTTTGTGAATAAACTAATTTTTAAAAAAACTCTTGCGGTAAAATTAAGTTGTACTTGCAAAGGAGGTAATCAATTAGCATTACTGCTTGTATCACATACGAGGGCACTTCAGCCGAGTGTTACTTTGTAGGTATGCTTACAGTGTATTTTGTTGTAGTCGGAGTGGAGACCGTACTACACGCATGGGTTTTTGCCCATCTGTTTTTACACCACAAAAACAGGCTGTGAGTCTAATACAACGTAGAGTATATGCACAGAGCGTCCAACGCGTTCACTGTGCTCCAAGCTACCGCAGCTATCGTAGCTACAGCAATCATTTTTTGGTCGCTTGGCTTACCAACATTCCGCTTTGCGGAAGCTGCAAATGTCACGACGTTTAGCAACACCCTTTCTAGCTCTGCTCCAGCAGCAGCCGCTGACCATACCATTGCGTTCACTACTCCAACCGGAGTGGCCAACGGAGAAACAATCACGGTTGATTTCTCAGATGGACCGTTTGTGGTTGGTTCAGTCGACTTCACTGATATTGATGTAGCCACATCATCTGGTGAGTTCTCACTGGCAGCTGATTGTTCAGGCTCAGAAATGGCTAGCGCTGCTTTTTCAGGCACAACTCTCACCATCACTATGTGTGCTGGTGACGGCAGCTTGATCGCAGCAAATGGAACCACAACGATTGAGATTGGTACTAATGCTACAAACCAAACTCTTGGTGATCAGCAACTAACCAATCCAGCAGCTGGTTCATACGAAATCAACCTTACTGCAGGTTCTGTTGATACAGGCGCAACACGTGTTGCAATTGTTGAAACAGTTACTGTTACCGCTTCAGTTGACACCCAGTTTACATTTACAGTAACTGGCGTTGCTGGAGGTCAAACAGTTAACGGTGAAACCACTGGCGGTACAACGACAGCAACTACCATTCCATTTGGTCAGCTGGAAATTGATACCGCGAGTACTGCAGCACAGGATTTGGTTGTTGTGACCAACGCACGTAATGGTTTTGTTGTAACGGTAGAGGCAGATCAACAGCTTACATCGTCTAATGGTGCTGATATCGACAGCTTCCGCAACGGTAACGGAGATACTACTCCAACCGCCTGGGAAGCACCGTCACAGACGCTTGGCGATGAAGATACATACGGTCACTGGGGTATTACATCTGATGACGACACATTGACATCAGGTCTCACCAATCCGTTCAATGTTGGTTCTGGCGGCGATCGATTCGCAGCCGTACTGACTACGCCAACAGAAGTATTTCGTCACACTGGGCCATCAAATGGTACAACACAGGGTGAAGGAACCACTCGAGTTGGTTACAAGGTCGAGGTTTCCTCACTACAGGAAGCTGCCGACGACTACACTGCTACACTGACATATGTAGCAACGCCGGTTTTCTAGTAAAATTGGCTTCAAGCTTGGAGTTAACAAACAAAAAACCCTATCTCCCACCACGAGAAGGGTTTTTTGCTTGTGTACAGAGCGGATTATTTGTAAATGAGGTTGCTATACTGTGTGTAATGAAACGAGGTACGTATTTGTTTTTTCTCGCCAGTTTTTTCTGGATGTTGTCATCAACTAACGTTTACGCGGCTTCACTATATATTGACCCGGGCACTCCAACATTACATAGCGGCGACTCGGCGACACTCGCGGTGAGACTTGATGTAGATGAAATGGCAGAGGAGTGCGTTAATGCCGTGAGTGCAGTGATTAGCTACCCAACCAATATTGAACCAGTAGACGTTTCGATTGGCGAATCAATTTTTTCGATGTGGGTAGAACAGCCTACTATCAATCGAACGGAGCGAACAATAACTTTCGCTGGCGGCATTCCAAATGGATATTGCGGCCGAGTAATTGGAGACCCGCGACTCAGTAATATTCTCATGAAGTTAGTTGTAATGGTGCCGGGTTTTTCAATTGGTGGTGCTGCTGATAGTAATATCGCTGAAATTTACTTTACAGACGAGAGTCTTGCGTATCTCAATGATGGACAAGGTACTGCTGTGCCGGTTGAAAGCTATCCATCAAGAATTTCAATTATCAGAAAGCCAGGTGCAGAATTACAGAACGCGTGGCAAAAAGAAGTTGATGCAGACAGGGTTTTGCCTGAAGAATTTAGCATCTCACTACAGCGTGACGAAAAGGCTTTTTCTGGAAAGTACTATATCGTCTTCAACACCTCAGACAAGCAAACTGGTATTGATCATTATGAGGTTATTGAGGAGCCTATGAGTCAATTTGGTGCATTTCAATGGGGAAGAGCAGATGCGCCATGGATTACAGCGCGGAGTCCGTACGTACTAAAAGACCAAAGTCTAAACAGTATTGTTAGGGTTAAGGCGGTGGACAAAGCAGGTAATGAGCGTATTGCAAATCTTCTGCCGGACGAAAGTATGCGTACGATGTCATACTCACAAATTATAACGATTGCCGTTGTAGGAGCTTCACTCGTGTTAATGTTGCTGCTTCTTGTTGGTGGCCTGCTCTATGTTAAACGTAAGCGTCAAAAGCGAGTGAGTGAGAATGAGTTAGCTGCTACTCCAGATCAAAATGATGAGCGTAACAAGGATGAGTATGATGTATAAAACAAATCTTATAGTCAGTTTTGCAAAAAAAGCTGCTCTTCTTCTTGGGCTTGTTTTGGCATATTTCGTATGCTTCAGTGCAACGTCCTATGCTGCAACATTGAGCCTCTCGCCAAACACCGGTGTATACCCAGTAAACAGCACTTTTTCAGTAAGTGTGAGTGTTGCGCCTGATGGAAAATCAATTAATGCCGCTGAAGGGACGCTATCGTTCAATCCGCGCGAGCTCTCAGTCGTCTCTGTGAACCGTAGCAGCTCGATTTTTAATCTATGGGTGACGGAGCCAACGTTTTCAAACAGTGCAGGAACAATATCCTTTAGCGGTGGTTCACCGGCTGGTTACTCCGGTCGAAGTGGAACCATTATGACCATTACATTTCGAGCGGTAACTGCTGGCTCACCCCGGGTAAGTTTTAAGAACGGTTCGGTGCTGGCCAACGACGGTAAAGGTACAAACATCCTAACCGCAATGAATGGTGGCAGTTATACAATTCAAGCAGCCGTTTCAACACCAGTTCCGGAAGTAATTGAATATGTGGCGCCTGCCAATACACCAGCAGCTCCGAAGGTGACTTCTAGTTCTCATTCGGATAGCACAGGCTGGTATACAAACACCAAAGCAGAGCTTGCTTGGCTCGTGCCGGAGGGAGTGACTGCGGTACGGACACTGCTCGACGCAAACCCGAGTTCAATCCCAACTAAAGTGTACGAAGAAGCCGTCTCACACATAACCGTAGATGACTTAGATGAAGGTGTGCAGTACTTCCATGTGCAGTTTAAGAACAGTGAAGGCTGGGGTAAGGTCGCACATTACCGCTTAGCAGTTGACACCGAAAAGCCTACTCGCATTGATATTTCGTTGGCGGCAGAGGCTGATTTGGCAAATCCTGTTCAGGTACTTAAAATAGACGTAAATGATGAAACATCAGGAATTGAGAAATTTAAGATTAAGCTTGACGCAGACGACCCATTTGAAGTAACTGATTCAGTTGCCTCTGGCAGTGTGCGTTTGCCATCGTTGGAGCCGGGGTACCACACAGCAATTGTGGAGGCCTTTGATCAGGCTGGAAATAGCATCGTGGGCACGTTCTCATTTACTATCGCAGCGTTTGATCGCCCAATTTTTACTGAATATCCAAGTGAAGTTAGCGAACAAGTTATTCCTGTTATAAAGGGTCAGACCAGACCGAATGCAGTAGTGGAGGTTTTTGTTACGAAGCTGGGGAGTGAGCCGCTATCCTATGAGGTGACTGCAAACGACAGAGGGGAGTTTACCTTTATTCCAGAAGGAAGATTTAGTCTTGGTGTGTATGAGCTTACGGCACGCGCCACAGACACTTTTGGGGCACAAAGTGAACTCTCAGATGTGGTGCGAATCGCTGTTCAACAGCCGGGCTTTGTTCGGATTGGTTCATTACTGGTAAGTGCTTTGTCAGTTTTGATACCGCTACTTGTCTTAATTGCCGTGCTGTTGCTTGGTGTGTGGTACTCGTTTATCTACGCACGCCGTTTCCGAAAAGCTGTTCGCGTAGAATCCATCGAAGCATTGCAAATCTTGAGGCGCGAGTTTGCTGACCTGCAAACTACCTTGATGCAGCAGTCACGTGTTATGGCCGAGTCGCGTCGAACAAAAAAACTAACAATCGCTGAAGAGTCAATGGTTGAGCTTTTTGCCGCAGCACTTCGCAATTCACAACAGAAAGTAGAGAGGGAAATTGTTGATATCGCGGACCTTACAAATAAGTCAGATAAGAAATAATGAATATGAAAACAGCAATCAAAAATTGGTTTACCGTAAAGACTGTAGGTGCATGTTTGCTTGGAGTCTTGGTAATTTACTTTGCAACCACCGCGATCGTCGACGTTCGCCTTAGTGCTTATGAGCAGACGTCGCGGTTACAAATTGCAGATCAACAGACTGTTTTGCTTGCTATTGCAGAAGCTACTGGTAGAAACGGGGTAGACGTTGCAGGTGAGTCAATTATTCATGACTGTGCTGTAAACGAAAGGACGGAGTTTGACAGTTTGCTCAGCCGCTTAAATGTTGGATTATCTCAAACTGAACTGATAACTTTAGAACGTCTATTCGGTCGTTGTGGTTCATTTTTTTCTGACCGAAAGTCTTTGATGTCCTCACGACTTACTCGAGAAATTGAAATATACGAAACGTACGTTACACAACTAAGTATTCTTTTAGGGGACAATCTAAGTGGAGCCTTTTTAGTTCAAAAATGGAAGGCGCTTGCGGCTGAGGAGGAGCGACAAAGCGAACTTTTTGGGAGACTGGTTGGCGCACAAGACAAAATAATCGCAACGTTGCTTTCTGGTAAGAGTGCAAATTCAGATGAAATCCAGGAAATTTTACAAGAAGCAAAAGAAATTCAAGAAACACTCCTGGTAGCAAATAAGCAAGCCTCAACCCTCCGTGCTGAGCTGGTGCCGCTCTAAACTGGAGTATGAACGCATTTATTCAGAAGTATCTTCTGCAGAGAAAAAGAAAAAGTACGAGAACGGTACGCTTCTTGTTCTCTGCAGTTTTCACCGCTGCGATGTTGCTTGGTGCAGCAGCAATCACGAGTACTTCTGATGTTTCGTATATTCGGCTCGCTACTTCTGCTGCCACGGTTGAGTCAGGCCAACGTTTTTCAATTGATGTATACGCCTATGCTCACGTGCCTGTAAACGCCGTTGATATAACTCTTCACTTTGATCCAGATGCTGTCACCGTCCTTTCGGTTGACCGAGGTCAATCTGTGTTAACTATTTGGACTGAAGAGCCGGTGATTAAAAACGGCACAGTATCATTAAGCGGCGGTACGTTTAGGCGCGGGTTTGTTAAAGAGCACAAGATTGCAACTCTCGACATGGTGGCTAAAGAGACTGGTCAGAGCACGTTTAGCGTCTCAGACGTCATGCTTTTGGCGGGTGACGGCGCCGGTAGCCCTGTTTCAACAACTGAGACGGATAGCTCGTCAGTAAGCTTGTATGTGTATGACGAGAATACTTCTCCAGAAAACATAGGCGTAGACGTTAAAATTAAAGTGGTTTCCGACATTGATGGTGATGGAAAGGTTACATTGACTGACATAAGCGCATTTATGGCCGCTTGGCATAATAAAAACACACTTTATGACTTCAATAACGATGGCAAAATGTCCTTCCGAGACTTTTCGATCATACTGGCAAATTTCTTTTTCTAGTGTGTAAGTCAAAATATGTTGATAGCAGGACTCACAATTGTGAGTCCTGCTTGGTATCATATGTATGTGGTATAGCCGCCACATCGGTACAACGTAGAGCGTGTTCTCAATACAAGAATGAGCTCAAACCGAACTTTTTTTAATGGAGGAAGAAGCCACCAATCGTGGTTGTATTTTGCTGTATTTAGAAGTAATTTCTCACTCTTTTTAGTATTGTGTCTATTCGGTTCGTTTTTACTGCAACCATTTCATAAAGTATTAGCAAATGAAGAGCTAGCTGCTGAAGTGGAAACCGTGGTGGTTCCAGTTGCGGACGATGTGAAGGTTCAAGAACGTTCTGATAACGAACAGCCTGAAGCGATGGGAGAAGCATCACAGAGCACTAGTGCTGTGTCAGACGAAGATGCAACAACTCCAAATACACACACCTTGTCTGTGGTAGATGACGTGAGCGATGACGCTGATGATGGTAGCCAAGCTGAAGAGCAGGAAAATCAATCAGGCGCTGAAGATTTGGCGGTAGATAGTGTATCAGGAACTGGTTCCGCTACAACAACAGATGACAGTCCTGTCGTACCAGAGACTGTCATTCCGCAAAACAACGCTTCTACAAGCATTCTACAAGCGACTACGTCTGTGCTGGCAAGTGCAACAAGCACGGCCAGCCAAGCGGCTGAAACAAGCACAGAAGGTTCGGTTGATGGCGCTGACGACACAACGACCGTTTCTACAGAAACAGACCCTGCTGATGTTTCAGATGACGAGGTTTCAGATTCTGGGGCAGAAGCTCCCTCTGAAGATGATGAGGCGGAACTTATCGTAGTGAATCACACAGATGATTCAACTGTGGAAAACGACCTGCCTGTAGACACCATTGAACCTGGCCTCACTTTGGATGGGCAGTATCTCGTTACCGATGATAATTATTATCAGTTCAGCAGACAGTCTTGCGTCGCTGTTGGTAATGGAACCTATCACTGCAGTATTAGTTCTGAATTACCAGTTGATCAGCAGTCAACGGTGTACAGTGCGCGTGACGTCGATGGTGACATGGAGATTTTTTTGAAAACAAAACGTGGAGACATTGAACAGTTAACGAACAACGAACTCGATGACGCCTCGCCTCAACTAGACGCAGAGTCAATGCAGATTGTATGGCAGCGGTTCATTGATGGTCGGTATCAAATTATTTTGTATGACTTAAGAAGTCGTGAAGAGAGACAGTTGACGTTTTCTCGTACCAACAACATGGAGCCAAAAGTTTCTAGTGAGGGCATTGTGTGGCAGGCGTGGGATGGTCATGACTGGGAGATTATGTATTTTGATGGATTTTACACGGATCAGCTCACCGATAACGCTGCACAAGATGTTGCGCCTGCAATTGAAGACGGTTATGTGTTGTGGAGTGTTCTAGGGAAAGATCAACAAGAGGCTATGGTGTATTCTTTAGAGAGCGGTGAGAGTATGGCGATTGCAGGACATGAAGGGGGAGTAATTGAAAACCCTCGTTTTGTGCTGGTTTATGACACAAAATTCGATAACGGTGACGTAGTGACGCAAGGATTTGACCCTGCTACTGGGCTTTCGGCTCCAATTGCTGCTAAGCCGGCCGAGGACCCAGTCGATATACCGGAGGCAGACCCGACCGGAGAGATTAGGGCTTTGATTCAGAACAAATCTGCTCAAAAGGAAAAGGACGTAATGCATACCACTCCCCAAACTGATTCACCAGATGGTGACTTAAATCTTGCAACCAGCACAGCGACTTCTACAGACATCTTAAATATTAAACAGATCCAATCTGACGCGGCTTCAGAGCCTATGGCACCTGCAACTACATCACCAGCCGTTGACTTTGAGCTGACCGAATATGACTTAGTAATCGTTCCGACTACTACGCCAAGCACGATAAAAGTAGACAGTGTCGCCAATGTGGTCGTCTCGACAACCTCATCAAGTACACAACCATAGCATGGTTTTTGCTTAATTTATCTTGTAAAATATAGATAATTTATGTTGTGGAGGAAACGCTTTTGGAGTCGGTGTATTGTTCCTGTGGCTGGATTGCTGCTGGCCTTAGTGTGGGTAGAAGCAATTCGCTTCGCTGTTCCACTTGACCGGCTGATTTCGGTATTTACCCTCGTCCAGGCGGCAGAGGTTACTATCGACAGTGCCGTAAGCACTACCCCCACTGAGCATCATATTTTGGGATCACAGACAGTTTTTGTGAGTGATCAGGTTGGCTATAAGTTTTATACTAACAGCAATGGTACTTGTGTGTACAACAAAACAAGCAATGGTGGCACGAGCTGGGGCACAGAAGTTACCTTCGATAGCCAGACCGACTGTTGGGGAGTAGTGGTTTGGTACGATCAGTGGACTGCCGGCGACACTGGGAATTACATCCATATCATCAGCGCAGATAGCAGCAGCGACGTTGTTTGGTACAACCGTCTAGACACCACATCTGATACGCTGTTGCTCGGCTCAACTCCAGTAAATGTCTCATCAAACTCTGGTCAAACCGGCACACTTGCAACGGCTGCTAACAACCCAAGTATCACAAAGGCTACTAATGGCGTACTGTACATTGCCATTGCAGACAACACTGATAGTTATGTCGTTGAATGTTCTGCGAGTTGTGGCTCAGCAACCAGTTGGACAGAAACTGGCACAAACCCCATGGACCTGCAGCCAGACAAGTCACTCATCTTGCCGCTTGCAGACGGAGATATAATTCTCATTCAACGAGATCGGTCCGCAGATGATATGCGCAGCAAAATTTGGGATGATAGCGCCGGTACCTGGTCGGGCACTTGGACGATAATCGATGCGAACGCTATTGAAAACAGCACCTACGATCCTTCTTTTGCCGCTATGGCAGATCCTGATTCGGGAGATATTTTTTTAGTGTATATAGACAACGGGACAACGGGCGCGATTGGTGGAGGCAATGACAACATCAGAACGGCCAAATATTCAGGGGGTTCGTGGACCAATACTGCCAACGTGGTTACCAATAGCGCAATGGGTCTGACAAAACTCTCAATGGCGATGGATGGAAATAATTCTGAGATTTATGTTGCCTTTTCTGCGCGAGTCACTCCAGGCACGGCAAACACAGCAAATATCTATTGGGCAACATCGACCGCTGCCATGAGTTCATGGGGGTCTGTGCAAGGCCCAGTCAACAGCACACCAGACGATATGTACGGAGTTGATCTCAACAACTACAACAAGGAGCGCATTTATGTTTCATGGTATCAGCCAGCAATCGATGACATCTTAGGTGACACAATCGCGAACATTTCACCGATTACCGTTGTTAGTTCATTTGGTACTCAGAGTAGTGAAGTCAGGGCAAGTAGTACGGATACGTATATTGGTGGAGGCTTTGCAATCGTTGAAAATTCAGCTAGTCGAAATGTTACCGACATCATTATTTCGGAGAACGGCAGTGTTGATGCTGCAAATGCTCTAGACAACATTAAGCTCTACTACGACCTCGACACCAGCGCGCCGTACGATTGTGCGAGTGAATCATACAGCGGTACTGAAAGTCAGTTTGGTAGTACGGACACCAATGGCTTTTCCGGAGCAGATGGCGTTTCTGCTTTTACTGGCTCGGTCGGTATTTCTCCGACGACGGCAATGTGTGTGTATGTTGTCATGGACGTGCTTAAAGTAGCGGTAGACGGCAGTACACTGGATGTTGAGATTTCCAATCCAGCCACTGACGTGCTTGTGAGTGGAAGCGTGACGGCCGTGCCTCCGACTGCTCAGCAAATCGGCGGCACTACAAATATTGTTGACTCAGACTTAACACAAACTCATTATCATTGGCGTAATGACGATAATATTGAACTGCTGGCAACTTCTCGAACGGGTGGTGCAGAGGACATTCCGCTGACAGCGCTGCAAAAAGAAACACCAGTACGTCTGCGTTTTGGGGTCTCCAACGAAGGGTCAACCACGACACTTCCAACAACATTGCGACTCGAATATGCAACCAATCCCTCAGTCTGCTCAGCTGCAACGGGGTGGACAGATATTGATGTGGTGGATGATGCTTGGAACTTGTATGATTCGACATACGTGGTAAACGGTACGGATACTACAGATATAAGCGTCGCCTCGGGAGGCGTAGACAATGAAAATAGTGTTTTCCTAACTCCAAACGGCGGACAGCTCGACACTTCCTCTGAAACAGGTTCGCTTGCTTTCTTGCCAACAAATTGGACGGAGGTTGAATATGCAATTGTTGCCTCAAGCTCTGCACAAGAGGGTGATGGCTACTGTTTTAGACTAACCAATGCAGGTGAACCATTACCGCAATACAATACCTATCCATCGGCCGTCATTGCGGCAGATGTGCGCGTGCGTGCTACAAGTACCCAGATAGCTGCAGCCGACATACCAGCGGATAACGTGTACTTGGGTGGCGCATTTACTATTACGGAAAACAGCTCGGCGAGAACGGTGTCTGGAATCACAATCACTGAAAATGGCACTGTTGATGCTTCTGCTGGTCTGGCGAATATTCGTTTGTATTATGATCTCGACACCAGCGCGCCGTACGATTGTGCGAGTGAATCATACAGCGGTACTGAATTTCAGTATGGGGCAACCTCAAGCGCATTTAGTGCGGCAAATGGCACGTCCACTTTTAGTGATGCTGTTGGTATTACCACCACGCAAACGATGTGTGTGTACGTTGTGGCGGATGTTACAGAAACCGCTCAAAATGGAGAGAATATAAACATTTTACTTGCTTCACCCGCAACCGACATTGTGGTGTCAGGCGGGGGCACGGTCTCTCCATCAACGCCGCTTGATATAAATGGCTCAACAACATTGGCGGGAGCAATCGTCACACAAACTGGATATCATTGGCGCTATGATGACGGTGACGAAACCTCCAGTGGTGCCACGTCGGCAACAGGGGGGGCAGAAAACACGGCGCTGGCTGATCTTGAGAACGGTAGCGCAATCAGGTTGCGTATGCAAATTTCTAATGAGGGATCGACGACCTCTGTGCCTCGTCAATATGGGCTGGAATACGGAGTTAAAAGCACCACTTGTGATGCGATTAGTGTTTGGACGGACGTGGATGGCGGTGGGCTCATTTGGGCAATGAGTGATTCAAGCAATTTGACGCACGGCGCTGACACTACAGATGTTTCTGTTGGTTCAGGAGGTGTCAGTAACCCCGGTGGTAAAACATTTTTAACACCAAATGGAGGGGTGCGTGATATCTCATCATTTTCAGCTACTACCACACTTACGAATAGCCAATTTACAGAATTTGAGTACAGCATCACAACGACAGAGGACACGCCATACGAGACTGATTTCTGTTTTCGTTTAACGCAAAATGGATCACCGCTATTGGCTTACACTCAGTACGCAGAACTCAATATTGAACCAAAGCGCGATTTTAAGATACAGCAGGGAGAATCAATTGTAAGTGGAACCGGTCTCACACTAACTGCGGGAGTCGACTACGAAGCACCAAGTTCTGCTTCTACTGCTTTTGTTCGGATTACAAATTCACACATGACTGGCGCAGGGCGCGATGCAGCAGGCGGTGCACAAAATGCAGACGACTACGGTGCGTACATCTCAAATCCAGCAAATCTTACAACGAGTTTTACCATCTCACGCGATACTGACTCAATCAATAATACCTATGTCGCTTGGGAAATTATCGAGTATGTCGGCGCGGCCGGCGGAGACAATGAAATTATTGTGAGAGACCAAAGCACGCTGAGTCTCGGTACTACCGCAAATACTGCCACTGGTTCCGCGGTGCCAACGGTCGCTGACGATGCGGATGTTGTGGTGTTCATTACTGGGCAGATGCATCATACCGGTAATCGAACTGAGACGTATTCCCACCAGTTCACATCAACGTGGAGCGCAGGTTCTGGTGAGCCAACGTTTGAGCGCGGAGATAATGGTGGTAATGCGGCAGAAGTGAGCTATGCGGTAGTAGAGTTTACTGGCCTCAATTGGAAAGTGCAGCGCACTGAGCACAATTACGCTGCCGCCGGAGTGACAGAAACTGAACCAATTACTGCAGTAAATAGTCTTGGACGAACATTTATACATGCACAAAAGCGATACACAGCAGTTAGCGGCATTGGTAATGTGGGGCACGAAGTCTGGCTCTCGAGTATTGGAGCGGTTTCGTTTGAGGTCAACAATCTGGCAACAATCACAGGGGTGACACACACCTCCGTTGCCTGGATTATTGAAAATACTCAAACCGGAACTGGTGCCATGTCTGTGCAGCGTAGTTCTGGTAATACTACGGGTGGAACGGAGCCTGTTCTTATTTCACTACCTATTTCTACGAGTCTCAACTCTGTAAATAATGCTTCTATCTTTGTCACGACAGACGTTAATCAAACGGGAGACACGATGCCCCGACCAATTGCCGGTGCCTTCATCACATCAACTTCTACCTACCAGCTTTGGCGCAGTGAAGCCTCTGGCGGTGGTGTTTTGAGCTATCGTACGGAGATTGTGCAATGGCCGGCAGCTGACCTCGCCATTCGGCAAAACTATTACCGTCTGTATGCGGATAATGATGACCTTACCCCCTCCGATCCGTGGCCAATTGGTGCGTACGACTTGGGTGAAAATGCTCCCATTACTGCTGTCGATGAGCCGCCGGCGGATGGTGGACATATTCGAGTACGTATGACGTTGCAAATTGCAAACGCAACACTGCCAAGTGGGTTCTTGACTACGAAACTACAATACGGTGAGCTAGAAACGACTTGTTCTGCTGTTTCTGTCTGGAGCGATGTGGGGGCAGCTGGAAGTGGTGCTATCTGGAGAGGATACGATGCTGCAGGAATAGTTGATGGCGCTTCTTTGTCTGGTAATCCACCGACTGGTGGTGATTTGCTTATCTCAGTGGCTGATCGAGCGGGTCGCTACACTGAAAGTAACCCTAGCTCTGCAAACCAGTATGCAACTTTGCGAACTGAGGATATTGAATATGATTGGCACATTGAACACAACGGGGCTCCACAGCGTACAACGTATTGTTTTCGCATGGTTAAGGCGGATGATACTGAACTAGACGGATATTTTTATTACCCACAAATTCGCACTGAAGGGTATAGTCCTGCAACGCAGAATTGGCGTTGGTATGATGACGAGACAAACGAAACCCCTTCGCTCGCACTTGCTGCCGAAAATGTTACGCCAACCGGTCTGCCTGACCAGAATGAAATAAAACTTCGCATCAGCTTGACTGAGCTTAAGAATCTGTCGCAACTAAATGCCCGCTTCAAGTTGCAATATTCTGAGTCGCCAAACTTTGGCATTGCGTATGACTTGTCTGCGACCACATCGTGTACAGCCAGCTCCTTGTGGTGTTACGCTGACGGTGCAGGGGTCGATACTGCACTCATCACTACAAGCGTGCTTAGTGACAGTGACGGCTGTGTCGCAGGGGTTGGTGATGGTTGTGGTACACATAACGAAGCAGGATACGCAGTAAATGGTTTTACCCATTATGGCAACAGAACGATTGAAAATGAGTTTACGATTAAATATAGCAGCGCCACGCGCAACTTCGGTAAAGTGTATTACTTTAGGTTATACGACGTCACCAACGATGAGCCTGTCGCAGTGAATAATGGCTACACGATTCCCTCAATCGGAGTTGATCCAACATCACTCACGTTATCGGTTAACGGTGTCAACAGCGGAACGTCTATCGCAGGAATCACAACTGACGTGACGACTACCGCAACGGGCGTGGATTTCGGCTCTTTGCCAGTCGGGAGCTCAGTAGCTGCGGCACAGGATATTGATGTGAGCACCAATGCGACGGAAGGGTATCAACTACTTGTATTCAATACACAAGGATTATTAAATTCATACGGTGATGCAATCAATCCAATAGCAAGTACTAATGCGGCCCCGCAGGGTTGGACAGCGGCTTGTGATGGTTCGACGGGTTGCTTTGGTTATCACACTACTGACGCCACTTTATGGGGAGGCTCAACCAGGTTTGCTCCGATAGACTCCTACGCACCATTAAGTACAAGTCCAGAAGAGATTATGTATAACTCAGCCTCGAGTAGCGAAAGTCACTCAATTATTTATCGTGTGAGCGTTACTCCCGATCAACCAGCGGGCGACTATACGGCTGATTTGCAGTACATTGTGATTCCAGTCTTTTAATGAATAAATGGTATGATTAAGACTAAGATGAAAAGAGGGTTCACTCAATTTCTAAATGCCATTACGATTGCGTTGGTCATATTTCCTTTAGCATCACAAGCATCTGATGTGACTGTTCGTCCATTTCTTATAGACCGAACGCTTTTACCTCGAGACACAGCAACGGAAACAATCACTATTAAAAGCGATTACGATATTCGAAAAGCTGTTCTTTTTGCAACGGTCAATGAGATTACTCTAGACTCTGAGGGGGAAATTAAAGAGTTTGTTTCTCCAGTAATGACCGATCGAACCAACACTATTACTAGTTGGATCGAGGTGTCCCGTGGTCGAATTGAAGTCCCGCCGGGTGAGACTGTTGAAGTTCCACTGACCGTACGAGTACATCCACAAGCTCAGCCAGGTGAGTACACGGCATTTATTGGGTTGGTTGAAGCGGCAAATCGAGACAAGGCGGAAGCCATTGCTCTGGCTGGTGAAGCGAAGGGTGTATTACTTAAAGTGACAGTGAGTGATCAGCGTAAGGAAACAATGAGCATTACCAGCTTTATGATTAATCGATTCGTGACTGGTGAAGCTCGGAAGAAAATTGAGATTAGTGTTGAAAATAAGGGTGATATCACCTCTGCACCAGCCGGAGAAATTATATTTTACGATTCTCGGGGGAGAGAAGTTGATTCTGTTACGGTAAAGGGAGAAGCTATCAATCCTGGTGAAATGGGCACGCTTACTAGTGTTGTTCCTCTTTCTGAAAAATTGGGTCGCTTCAAGGCGAATGTGACCTTGCATTATGGTGACACACAGCAAGCCTCATTGTTTGATACCACATACTTTTATCTTGTGCCGATGTATCCACTGTTAATGCTGTTTGGCATTGTACTACTCATTTCAATTGCGATTGCTTTGATGTTTAGACGCGCATTCTTTAGTCACGAATCACCTGATGATTACCATGAAGTAACCATGTATGTTCGTGACGGACACGAACCTAACCCGCAAGATCATGACATCGACCTTAAACAAAACTAGTTCACTGCTAGCCTCGCTGCTATTCTTTTGTGGCATCACGTTTTTTCCTTTTGCGTCAGAAGCGGCGGATGGCTCAGTTACCTTAAGTGTGTCTCCAACACTCTATGAGATGAGTGCAGATCCAATGCAGGTCTGGACCAGCAATGTGCGAGTCATAAATCCAAATGGTTTTGATTTAGATGTATATGCACGGGTGGTAAATTTTGAAGCGCAAGATGAAACCGGTCGAGCTAGCTTCTTACCGGTTCTGGACGCGGCAACGACTGAAAACACTCTGGCAGAATGGGTCCATTTAGATCAGGATTCGTACACTATTCCAGCGGGCCAAACGGTTGAGATTCCGTTTCAAATCTCAATTCCAAAAAGTGCTCCACCCGGAGGTCACTTCGGAGCGATAATGATTGGAACTCGACCCCTTAGCAATGCGAGTGGTCAAAGCTCAGTAGAAACGTCACAAGTAGTAACGTCGCTCATTTTTTTGCGAGTTACTGGTGACGTGGTTGAGAATGGCAGCATTCGTGAGTTCCGTAGCAGTAAGCGCCTCGCTGAAAAACCAGAAATGTCTTTTGAACTACGCTTTGAGAATACCGGTAACGTGCACGTATTGCCGCAGGGTGAAATACGCATATTTAATATGTGGGGCCATGAGCGAGGTGTTATACCAGTAAATCGACAAACCATGTTTGGTAATGTGCTTCCAAATAGTGTTCGAAAGTATAGCTTTAGCTGGTCTGGTGAGTGGTCCTTGGCTGACATTGGAAGATACACTGCCGTTGCCACTTTGGCCTACGGTGAAGATGGTCGAAAATTTACTGATGCAGAAACCGCTTTCTGGGTATTGCCTTGGAAAGCTGTTGGCTCTGTGTTGTTGCTTATCTGCAGTTTCTTCTATTTCTTGACCTGGGCAATTAAACTATACGTTAGAAAAATGCTTAAACTAGCAGGAGTCACTTCCGTAATGTCAGAGCAGCCTGCAGAAATGCACCAGCAGACAAAGGCGCGCAAACAGGTCGCAGAAGCTGGCAATACTGATACTCGGCATATTCTAACTAACGGGAAGGCGAAGAGGCTTTCTATCGTCGCACCGTTTGAGGAAGGCATGCTTGACCTTAGAAGTCGTTTCAAAAATTCGGTGACGTGGCGCGAGTACACAAAACAGGCATGGTTTTTTATTACTGCGTACAAAACATTCTTTATTGCTGCTGTGCTGTTTGCTGTCTTTGTTTCACTCGCTTTCTGGTTTTTGGATTCAGTCAAAGAGGAGAGAGGGTTTAATATCACTATCGATGGGATTGATCAAAACATCACACTTTCGTCAGAGCAAATGCAATATGAAAACATGCGTAAGGAGTCGCCTGCAACAACTCAAGTAAAAATGAAAGGTACACCATCAATAACCGTGATCAATCGTAGTGGTGTGGCAGGATTAGCGGCTGAGTGGAGACTGCGACTGGAACAAGAAGGATATGCGGTGGGGGAACTGAGAAATGATCTTGATGCTGCGGAAAGCAAGACGGTCATTGTGTATGAGAGTAGCTATACAGATGAAGCATTAGTCTTGAGTGAACTTCTCCATGGAGCACTGCTTTCAGCAAACACAAACAGTGATGCAAAGGCAGAACCGTTAATTATTTATATCGGCAATGATTTGCAAAATGCGGTAGAATAAGAAGAATTATTAGTGTAAGTAAAACTACTATGAGTCAAAAAACAATCATTCTCATCGTGACACTCTTTGTGCTCATTATCATTGGGATGTTTAGTTATGCACATCTAAAGAAAGTAGAACTTGAAGCGGTGCCGACGCCAAGCGAGGAAGAACAAGCTCCTTCTGTCCCGTATCCAAACATTACACGTATTGATGCGAAACACTATTTTATTGATGGCGTTCATACACTCGTGGGTGAAATTGAAATGCCAACGCCGTGTGATTTAGTGGAATCTTCTGCACTTGTTATGGAGTCGTATCCTGAACAGGTTATGGTTGATTTTACCGTGATAAACAATGCGGACATATGTACGCAGGTTATTACTGCACAGCGCTTTAAAGTAGCTTTTCAAGCCTCGGAAAACGCTTCAATAAAAGCAGTTTTTATGGGTAGAGAAGTTACTCTCAACCTTATTCCAGCTGCCGCAGGCGAAACACCTGACGAATTTGAATTATTCATTAAGGGGTAAATGGTGACCAAAGAACGAGAACGAGCAGTTACGCTTGGAGCGATGTTAGTCGTCCTGGTTATTGCGTTGACATACACTGCCTATACTGTCTTAAAGGTGAAACAGGCGGAAAGAGCAGACAATCCAGCAGCACACGCCTTTAGCAACAAGGAGGGTCAAACTCCATACACAGACCTACAGGGAAATGCTGTGACTCTAGATACGTATGTCGGTGATGTTATTGTTGCCAATTCGTGGGCGAGCTGGAGTCCAAAATCAGCAACAGAGTTGCCACGCCTAGTCTCGATTGCAGATGAATTCAGAGAAGAAGGAATTGTCATCATTGCTGTTAATAGAGCAGAGCCTAGATCCACGGCAGAAAGATTTTTACGATCAATTGGCGTCTCGGGTGACGTAAAGCTTGTTCTGGATCCAGATGATCGATATTACGAATCAATTGAAGGCTATGCTATGCCGGAAACCTTAATATACGACCGACAAGGTCAGGTAGTTTTTCACCAGCATGGCAGCATTTCCACTGAAGTGTTACGTGCAAATATTAGAAGGGCGATTGAAGCTGAGTAGCTTTACACTAACTAAAAAGTTTGTCATGATATAAAAGGGCAAGAGGCCAACCTGCGATTACTCTCAATATACTGAGAACTCCTTCTGTCGAGAAGGAGTTTGTAATCGCAACAAGCAATCTATGTTTCGAGCAGTTGGCTTTTTGATAGTACTTTGGGGATTATCACAGTTCTTTTCCTCAGCTTTTGCAGCGGCGGATGACGCAGCTCGTGAATCATTCAAACTCATTGAACGAGCAGCAGTTGTCACACAAGCAAAAATTGGAGATTAGCAAACATCTGGCTTCTGCTTTCCGCAGGAGCCTTTTTGCATGAGGCAGAGATGCTGTATACTAATATACAACATGCAATTAGCTCGGGTCGTTCAATACGTTTTTTTCTTTGCCCTTCTGTTGTTAGCGGGCTATATGGTGTGGCAAATTATCTCACCTTTTATTTCTGCACTTGCGCTCTCGGCAGTGATTGTCACTATTTGTCATCCACTATATCTCCGCATAAAACGAAGATTGCCTCGCCAGAACAAAACACTTGCTGCCTTTATTACGACTATGGTTGTACTGGTCGTCGTAATCATTCCAGTAGTACTACTTTCGTCATTGGTAGTTAGAGAAATTGTGGGTTTTTATCAAGACTTAGATACTGGCAGTTTATCAATTCAGCCAAGTATTGCAGCGCTTGAGACAAAAATTCATACCTTTGCACCAGATTTTAGAATTGACTTAACCGAGCAGATAAAGGTTACTGCCCAGTGGCTTACAGGCAATCTTGGTGCCATTTTCAAAGGAACGGTATCAACGATATTTGTCTTCTTCATTTCACTGATTGGTTCTTTTTACTTTTTTAGAGATGGTAAGGAATTTTTGGAAGTGCTTATCAAAGCGAGCCCTCTTCCTGACAAAGAAGATCGGATTATTTTTGATAGACTTGCGGTTGCTGTGCGCTCAGTAGCGACAGGAACAGTGCTTGTGGCGATTATTCAAGGGTCGCTTGTGGCAATAGGATTTGCGTTATTCGGCATTGAACGAGCTATTTTATGGGGGTCATTAGCGTCTGTAGGAGCACTTATGCCTGGCGTTGGTACCACAATTGTCACAGCTCCGGCAATTGTGTACCTCTTTTTTACTGGAGACATGTTAAGCGCAACCGGTCTTCTGGTGTGGTCAATGCTTATTGTCGGTTTGGTGGACAACTTAATCGGTCCATATCTTATAAGCCGGGGTAATAATCTACACCCATTCATCGTACTGATTTCAGTACTTGGCGGTATCGCTTTATTTGGACCAATTGGTTTTATTATTGGACCTGTAGTGGTGACCTTCTTCTTGGTCCTGCTTGAGATTTATCATCAATACATCATCAAGGAGCAGCCAATAGAGACAATCAATGAACTCGAGCTATGATTTCACGCGACCAAATTGAAACGCTTTTAAAGATTAATGGAGTCTCATCTTCCTCTCCAGATGAGCACATTAGATCGGTGTTACTCAGTGCTCGTTACACGAAGGATGAAGTCGACACCGCTATAATGGTGCTGCGAGAAGATGTAAAGACCAAACAAACGAGAGTAGACGGACTGCACAAAGTCTTTCGCACCAATGAAGCACTTGCCCCTGCTGAAGTTTCGGCACTGCTGGGAATCGACGTATCCATTGCTGACACAATTGAACAGCGTCAGAAAGCAAGACAACTTTCGACTTTACAGATTATGATTGTTTGGCTTATGTCGGTGGCTGTCGCAGTCTCTGGAATCATGTTTTATATGTATATGCAAAAAGTTGGCGTTTTTCACCCAAGCGTATACGCTAGTAACAAATGACCAATTATACCTTCTTCTCGCTTGTTGCTGGCGGAGTTTTGCTATTTGAAATTGTATCACTGCAATTTTCTTTTAGTATGACGGCCCATTCATACGGCATTACAGCTTTACGAGCCGAGTTTGCGCTCCCGGCCAGAGTACAGCGTGCGCTTCCAGCTTTATTTACTACGGCGAAGAGTAGTGTTCCAGACACCGTCATGTTTACAGGAGATGTGCTTCTGGCGAGAAACGTAGAATATCTAATGAACCAGAAAGGCTCAGATTATCCTTTTCGAGGTATTGATTTTTCTCAGTTTGAAACTAACTCGTACTTGGTGGGCAATTTTGAGTCCGCTATACCAAATGTTCACCTGCCGACCGAAGCTGGGCAAATGCGTTTTTCAGTAAACCCAGCACATGTACCTGCTGCTAAGCAAGCTGGCTTTACTCACTTTTCTTTAGCTAATAATCACACTCTCGACTACGGCTCGTCTGGATATCAAAACACTTGGCAAACTTTAATTAATAATGAAATAAAGCCGGTAGGGGATCCGCGTGGCTTATCGCAACAGTCTGTGACTATTTTGGATACTGAATCACAAAAAGTGGCCCTTGTAGCCGTGGAATTGCTTCAGAGCGTACCGTCAGAGGCAGAAGTGCGCGCGTTAATGCAGTATGCAAACAGTGTTTCTGATATGCAGATTTTGTACGTTCATTGGGGCGATGAGTACATCTTGACAAACAATAAAACACAACGTTTTTTTGCTGAGCTGTTTATTGCAAACGGGATTGATTTGATTGTCGGACATCACCCTCATGTGGTGCAAAATGTTGAAAGAATTGATGGAATTCTTGTGTTCTATTCATTAGGAAATTTTATTTTTGACCAATACGACACAAGCGACACACAAGAAAGCCTCGTGCTTAAACTAAACCTAGGCAGAACAGCAACCATTGATTTACTGCCTGTTACTAGCGAAAACCAGTTATCGCAACCAGAGCTTATGACACCAAAAAATCATGCAAAATTCCTTGCCTCACTTGCAAATCGGAGTGATTCGAGTCTTCACTCATTTATTGAGGCGGGCAGGTTGCCATTGCATAGTCTGGTTGCAAGTTCAACAAAAATGGCTATGATAAACTAATAATTTCTTGAGTATGTTTAATAAATTTGAATTAATCGGGGCTGGTATTAGCGTGTTTGCAATGGGGTTAGCTCTCTACTTGATACAAGTACAGACCACTCTGCTTCGTCCGCTTGAGACCGATGTAGCAGCTCAGGTAATTTCAGCAACAGATCAGGGTGTTGTTGTGGTTGCAAATGACGGTGACAGAACGGCTGCTCGCACCGCGGCATACACAGCCGCAGCAGATAATCAGGGTAATATTTATCGTATGGTAATTGATGACATTAAATTTGGCACAGGGGAAGAAGTAAAAGAAGGTGATGTTGTGGCGGTGCACTATGTTGGCACACTACAAAATGGTCAGGAGTTTGATAATTCCCGAAAGCGCGGTGAACCATTTGAGTTCAAAGTAGGTGGAGGGATGGTTATTGAGGGTTGGGACAAGGGATTACTCGGCATGAAAGTTGGTGGTCAGCGAGTGCTGGTTATTCCACCAGAGATGGCCTATGGCGATCAAGGCATTGGCCCTATCCCGGGAGGATCTACACTGGTGTTCTCTATCGAGCTGATGGACATCAAGTAACCAGGACGACTCTAAATGCCAGCAGTCGCTGGCATTTATTTATTTCATTATGAGCGACAGACCAGTAACATTTGAAATTGAAAAACGGATTCCCGGCACCTTAGGGAGAGCTGGTGTGATTCATACTCCACATGGCGACATACAGACGCCGGCGTTTGTCGTCGTGGGTACAAAAGGTACCGTAAAAAGCCTCAAACCAGAAGATTTGCGTGACTATGTTGGCAACCAAGTAACGCTAGCAAATACCTATCATCTTTTCTTGCAGCCAGGCGACGATATTGTTAAAGAGGGTGGGGGACTAAACAAATTTGCCAACTGGGAAACGCCAACCATGACCGACAGTGGTGGCTTTCAGGTATTTTCACTTGGTGCCGCGTTTGGTAAAGGGGTGACCAAGTTTGCTAAAGGAGAAGCGCAAGAAACAGTTGAAAAGGCTGGACTCAATGTCTACTCAAAGAAATTTGCCGAAGAACACGGAAAACTCTGTGTGATTGACGAGGAGGGAGTGACCTTCACTTCGCATCTCGATGGCTCTATGCACCGCTTTACGGCTGAACGCTCAATTGATATTCAGCACAACATCGGCGCAGATATCATTGTGGCCTTTGACGAATGCACGAGTCCGACTGCCGATAAAGAATACCAGCGTGAAGCTATGGAGCGCACACACCGCTGGGCGAAGCGCAGTATAATGGCGCATAAACAGAACTACGAAGCGTTAAAAAAGCAAGGCTTGTATGGTGTGGTGCAGGGCGGACGTTTTCTTGATTTGCGCGAAGAAAGCGCCAGAGTCTTGGCGGCAATGGATTTTGACGGCTTTGGCATTGGCGGCTCATTCACTAAAGAAGACCTAGGCGATGCGCTTCGCGTAGTTAATGAAATTTTGCCAGAAGATAAGCCGCGGCACCTGCTTGGTATTGGTGAGCCAGAAGATATCACCGAGGGGGTAAAGCTTGGTTGCGATACGTTTGACTGTGTAGCGCCAACCCGTATTGCACGCACCGGCACTATCTACGAGCGCACTAGTGAAGGTCATAAGCGCACCAATCTCCTTAATAGCAAGTACAAACGTGATTTCGGTAAGCCAGATGAATCGTGTGACTGCTATGTGTGCCAGCACTACACCAAGGCCTACCTGGCACACCTCTTTAGGAGCCAGGAAATGCTTGGTGCCCATCTTGCCTCACTGCACAATCTTTACTACATCGTCAATTTCACCAAGCGTTTACGCGAGCAGATTCTTACCCTCTAGTAACGCTACGCAGTAGCAGAATAGGTCAAGGCAGGTATTGCTTTTTTACGATTCTCTGTCATTATGCACCCAGACTAGTACTCGAAGGAGGTGCATCATGCACCAAGACCTCAAGCGGGTACGGAAAATCATCCGGGCCCACAAATACCGCTCGCAGCTTAATGCGAGAATCATTTCCATCTTTGCTGAAGGTTCGCACGAGCATCAGGAACTCATGGGTGCACTAGATGATGTTGCCGCCACACACGACAAAGGACGTCGCGATGACGGTCAGTTTCTGAAGTCGCACGAGTACGCCATGCTGGCGATTGCACTTGTGTATTGCAGGATTCGCGACCTAGCAACGCTTCTGGCGATTGTCTACCACGATATGTACGAAGACTACCCAGACATCTGGCCTCTTTCTAAGATTGAAAGGAAGCGTGGTGCAGAGGTGGCGCAACTTGTAGACAGTGTCAGCAAACCCCCGAAGGAGGATTACGCTACCGAGGAAGATCATGATGAAGCGGTCTTCGCAAAAGTGCGTGCTGGAGGAATCAAAGCGATGCAAATCAAATGCATTGATCGTCTGCACAATCTCTTGACTTTGGTTGGTGAAGTTAAGAAGAAAACGCGGAAGATTTTACAGACCGTACAACACGTGATGCCAATTGCGTGCGAGATCAGCTTTCTGATTCCGGAACTCGTCGCTGCGCTTGGCGAGCAATCCGTCTACCTCACAAGCAAAGTGCCAGCTCATTGAGGTGCCGAGGAACTATGTTCCTCGGCTTTTTTTATCCAATTACTTTAAAATCCTGAAAAACCCAGTATAGTACTACAGTGGAATTTCAAATCTCAACGAGCAAGCAGCCGGCAGGGGATCAGCCAAAGGCAATTGAAGCATTGGTAAACGGAGTAAAGGCTGGGCACCAACACCAGACGCTTTTGGGTGTGACCGGCTCAGGGAAAACATTTACCGCTGCAAATGTTATCCAGCAAATCCAGAAGCCAACGCTCGTAATCGCGCACAACAAAACCTTGGCTGCACAGCTCGCTCAGGAGTATCGAGACTTCTTTCCTAATAATGCTGTGCATTATTTTGTGTCATACTACGACTACTATCAGCCAGAGGCCTACATGCCCACTTCTGACACGTATATTGAGAAGGAGGCGCAAATCAATGAGGAAATCGACCGTTTACGTCACGCTTCTACCCAAGCTCTCCTGACTCGTAAGGATGTGATTATCGTCGCTTCGGTGTCGTGCATTTACGGTCTTGGTTCGCCGGCTGAGTATGAGCGCGTCCATCGTAAAATCGAACGTGGCTACGAGACAAACCGCACTGAAATGCTCCGGATTTTAGTCGATATGTACTTTGAGCGCACCAACGCCGACCTGACACCAGGTCACTTCCGCGCGGTAGGAAATACTATCGAAATCATGCCCACGAACGAGCGAACCATTTATCGCTTAGCATTTTCAGGTAATAGCGTGTCACACATTACTAAGATTGATGGGGTAACGCGGGAAATTATTGAAGAACCAGACGTCTTTTATCTGTTTCCAGCCAAGCACTTTGTTACTCCGGAAGATGAACGAAAAGTGGCTATTAATGACATTAAGCTTGAGCTAGATGCGCAGCTAAAGCAATTTAAAAAAAACGGCAAACTACTCGAAACCGAGCGCCTCAAGCGCCGTACCGACCATGATTTGGCGCTCATTCGCGAGATTGGGTATTGTAACGGGATTGAGAACTACTCACGACATTTTGATCGCCGCAAGCCAGGTGAGGCCCCGTACACGCTGCTTTCATATTTCCCGCACAAAGAGGATGGAACGCCCGATTTCCTGACCATTATCGACGAGTCTCACGTCACCATTCCGCAGCTCAACGGTATGTTTGCCGGCGATCAGTCACGAAAAAAGACGCTCGTCGAGCACGGATTTCGCTTGCCAAGCGCGGTTGATAACCGACCGTTGCGTTTTGAGGAGTTTGAGGAGCGCGTAGGGCAACAGATTTACACTACCGCGACACCAGGCAAGTTTGAACTGGCAGCCCTCGAAAAGGAAGGGCTAAAACCGGTAGAGCAGATTATTCGTCCAACTGGTCTTGTAGACCCTGAGATTGATGTGCGCGGTGTGGTAGAGGAGGGTGAGTATCCGGGGCAAGTAAAAGACTTTATTGCTGAAGCTGAGAAAGTGATAAAGGGCGGTGCACGCGTACTAGTGACAACCCTTACTAAGAAAATGGCGGAAGATCTCTCTGAGTTTCTTTCTGAAAAAAATCTAAAAACCAAGTATATTCACAGTGATGTTGAAACCATTGAACGCATTGAGATTCTAACTGACTTTAGAAAGGGTGTGTTCGACTGTTTAGTGGGCGTAAACCTGCTCCGCGAAGGTCTCGATTTGCCTGAAGTAGAGCTGGTGGCCATTCTCGATGCCGACAAAGAAGGCTTCCTACGCAGCGAAACCGCCCTTATTCAGACGATTGGTCGCGCTGCCCGTAACGTAAATGGACGAGTGATTGTCTACGCTGACGAGATAACCAAATCACTCAACTATGCGCTGACTGAAACTTCTAGACGCCGTGAGCTCCAGCTGGCATACAACAAAGAGCACGGTATTACACCAAAGACCATCATGAAGGAAATTAAGTCCATCGCCGACCAAATGCGCACCAGTCATGATGAAACTGTAGATACACTGCTTAAGGTAGATGTTGAGCTTTATAAAAAGAATCCTAAGAAAGTCCTCAAAGACAAGCGCCGGCAGATGGAAGAAGCTGTGGCTATCCTGGATTTTGAAACTGCCGCAATCATTCGTGATGAAATTAAATATCTAGAAGAATTGGCAGCCAAGAAATAGCTGTGAGTTACTCTAAATACTAACGTCTCTAAGGTGCTAATATTTAGATATGTCGGTACTAACTCACAAAAATATTCTTATCGTTGGAAGCGAACATGTGTACGTCACAAAACTTTCAGAAGTACTTGTCGCAGAGGACGCTAAGCTTCATCACACTAGCTGTGCTGATTTTAGTGCCAGTTTAATTGAAGAATTACATATTGAGCTCATTCTAGTAAACGACTTAATCGTAGACCCAGCTTGCAATGAAGCGCTGCATATGATTCGTGACTTTTTCACTGAAAAGGCCATTCCTGTGTTCGTACTAATTAATGACGATTCAGAGCGAATCCAGGAGGTGCTCGCCCTTGGCGCTGCTGATTACATTACTCCGCAAGAAGACCACGAATCTGTGGTAGCAAAAATGAAAGCGGTGTTTGGGCAAGGCGACGCGTTTTCTGGCAGTACCGCAATCGACATCTCAACCGTTGATGCAGAAGTGACTGCTACTGGCATTCGCGTGTTTGTGGTTGAAGACGATCCTCTTTTACGCAATCTCTTGTCGCTTAAGATGGATAAATCAAAGTTTCCATATGAATTCAGCAAGGACGGCATGAACGTGCTGCCAGCGATGCGTCAGTTTAAGCCAGATATTGTTGTACTAGATCTCATGCTTCCAGGCAGAAGTGGCTTTGATGTCTTAGCTGAAATAAAGGGAGATGAAAAACTAAAATCAGTACCAGTTGTTATCTTTTCAAATAAAGACACTCAGGAGGATAAGCAAAAGGCTCAAGAGATGGGAGCTCGAGGTTTTTATGTAAAAGCAATGACTGATCTCTCTGAACTTATTGAATTAATCGAGTCTTTAGTTAAGTAACATGCAACGCACGAGCCTGACGCGAGCTCGTGTATACTTTACATATGGCGGATTCTGAACGAAAGCGCAGTGTAGCATCTAAGAAAAAAAATGCCACCAAGCAAGCGGCTGTGAAAGCTGTTCCTAAACGAGCTCCCCGAAAGCGCGCTGCTAGAAAAGTTGCACCGAAATCTGCTCCTAAGAAAAGCGAATCCAAGCAACCTAAGAAACCAGCCGAAAATGACATACATCTTCCCCAAAATATGAGCGTCCGCTCAATCGAAAAGAGCTTGGTCTATCAGAGGGAATTCGATTACTTCTACCGCAATGCGATGTATAAAATCGCGTATGCAAGCGGCCTTTGTTTTTTGTTGGTTGGCATTTCATATTTGAGTTTAGGACACATTGCTGACACGAAACTGCAGAGAGCGACAGTGATTGAGAGTACTGCAGACAACATTCTTGGCGCTGCTGATAGTCTTGTCGACAATTCTGCCTCAACATTTAGACTTATTTCTGATATACCAGCAAACATCACCGCACCGACTCAAGTTGCTTTTGAAGTCACAAATGCAGCGGATGTAAAAGTAGTGGTGGCGCCAAAAGACAAATTTAATGGTTACTCCACTGAGCTTAAGAAAATTAGTGACAGCAAATACTCGGTAACGTTCAGTGGTCCAGATAAAATTTCTGCTGGCTATTACACGCTGCTTTTCTTTATTAAGACCCCCTCAGGAGAGCGATACCAGAAGCGTAGTGATCTTTTCTTCATGGGCAATCAAGATGTTGAAGCTTGGTACAATAAGCCAGTGGAGGCAGTCACAGAGTCAGGAATCATTTCCGAAGAGTCTCATGCTGAGCCTGTTGATGAAATTTCAGTAAAGCAAGAAGTCACTCCTGAAGTTATCAACAAAGATGAAATTGAGCCTCCTGAGGATGCACCTTCTGCGGAAAACACTGACACTGCTGCGACAACAGACGAGGAGGCGCTAACCCTACAATTATTGACTCCTCCCGCTGACATACTTACCGGCACTACCGTTCTTTCTTTACGGACATCTGCAACACCCCCATTTGTGGAACTGTACGCACGATCGACATCAGCGACCACGCCAACATTTGTCACTTTAGGAGTGGAGCGACTTGATCGATGGGTTTTTCAGTTTGACAGTAGCAATCTTCCGAACGGAAGCTACGCTTTTTTTGTCAAAACAAAGGTTGACGGAAAATCAGTAGTTTCACCATCACTCACACTTCGCGTTGCAAATACAGTCAACACGACATCCAACACCGTATCACTTCCAAGCACTGAAGATCGGCCAGTAATTACAACAGCGGATTTCCTTCCATCATCAAAAGCAGCTTCATTACCAGAAGTTGCGCACGAAACAGATTTGATTATTAAAGAAAACGAAGAAAGCATCAACGAACTGCTCAAACGCTACGCCACAGCGAAGCAAGCCGGCGATGACTCATTGGTGCAGGCGGCACGCAATGCTTTATCTGAAGAACAGGAACGCATTGCCATCAAAACCACAACCAATCTTCGCACCAGGGATATTTCAGACAGCATCGACACGGAGCTGCAAGAACGGCTTATCGATTTGCAAGATCGCATCGATACTTTTGAATCACTTCGGAAAGAGCAATCTGGCGGTAATAGTTCGAAGGATAGCGATAACGACGGCATTTCAGACGTTGATGAGGTGAACTTGTATAAAACTGACCCATCATCACCTGACACCGACGGAGATGGTTTTGCCGACGGTATAGAAATTGTGCGTGGCTACAATCCTATTGACCCTGCCGTCGAAGCCGTTATTTCTTTTGAGTCGCCAAAGGAGTCAGTTGGCCTTGTTCGAGATGATGTTCTCAGTGTGACAGTAACTCCAGTGGAAGTGATTGCCGCAAATACCACCTCAGGTACGCTAAACGCAGAAATTCGCGGCACTGCACTACCAAATAGTTATGTGACTATTTATATCTTTAGTTCTCCAACAGTTGTTACTGTGCGCACTGATGCTGATGGTTCATTTGTTTATTCTTTTGATAAAGAGCTCGAAGATGGTACTCATGACGTATATGTAGCCATCACGGACAATGCGGGAGAAATTCTTGCACAGAGCAGTCCATTTTCTTTTGTGAAAGAGGCACAAGCTATCACACCGATTGCTGCCGCTGGGGCAGAATCGGTTTCTCCATCTCCACTTGCTGTGACAGAGTCTAAGCAAAGTGGCTATAATGCAGCACTAGGGATTGGTGTACTCGCATTCGGATTAATTCTCTTCATGCTTGGCATCAGCCTCCGAAAGCGTAACGAGGAAATTATTGTACCTGAAGATACTGTACTGAATGACGACACTGAAAATATATGATTTCACGTGTACTCACAGCACTAGAAAACGGTTTACGCACGATGCGCTTGAATACTCGGTTCATGCTCGTTGGAGTGCTTGTATTTGTATTTCCTCTAGCATTTATTTGGATCACCGAGAGCTTTTTTAGCGCCTCATACGAGAATATTCACACTGTGCAAAAACAGCGAGTAGGAATGGCACACGACACAGTCACCGCACTTCTCCTGAATGCCGAATCAGACAGGCAGCTCCTAACATCCGTCATAAAAAAGGTGAAAACCGATAACGAGGACGTTTCAAAGTTTAGAGTATATCTACAGACGCCAAACGGCCTCCTGGTGGTAGCTGCGGCTGATGATGCACTGATTGGGAATTATGATCCTACTGCCGAAGAGATCAAAAAGCTTGGTTTCTCAAATGTGTTAGACTTCCAGCTCTTAGAATTTCTGATTGATGGCAATAGGGTTTGGCAAGCCTATAAATGGGTGCCCGTTGCAAGTAACGATTACTATATTTTTACGGAACTCGACCTATCTCGCGTGGACCGCACCATGTCATATCGTCGTCAGCAGTCGTACTTCGGACTGACTGGCATCTTTATTTTTTTGCTGGCGCTGGCATATTGGCTACGTAAGCAAGTTGACTGGAAGGCTAAACACGAGCATTTGTCTGAACTCATGCACGAGCGTGACCTTTTTTCTAACATGATTGCCCATGAATTTAGGTCTCCACTAACAGCTATCAAGGGCTACGCAAGTTTTCTTGAGGAATCACAAAACCTACCTCCTGACGAACGTCGTTTTGCAGGGAATATCCATAAATCTGCTCAAGGACTTATCGCACTTGTGAGCGATTTCCTCGAGGTAGCTCGCCTACAGTCTGGTACTTTGAAGCTAAACCTAGAGACGGTGGACGTGCGCACGCTCGTAGCAAACACCCTTGAAAACATGCAATCACTAGCGCAAGAAAAGGGGTTGGCACTCGAATTCGAGGAGCCGAGCGCCCCACTCGAACTTCATACTGATCCGGCCCGCTTATCGCAAGTGCTGACCAACATCATTTCAAATGCTATTAAGTACACCAATCACGGCTCTGTTAAACTCCGGTGTGATTCAGACTACAACACAGTGAGCATTAGAGTTATGGACACGGGAATGGGCATTAGCGCCGAAGATCAAAAAAAGCTTTTTACTCCATTCATGCGCGTCGGGGGCGTTGATAATGCAAAGATTACCGGCACCGGTCTCGGCATGTACATCACGAAACAGTTGGTAGGGATTTTACACGGCACCATTGGAATTGAATCAATTAAAGGTGTCGGCAGTCACGTGGTGATTACCATTAAAACAAAGTAACGCACTATTTTGCTGCACTGCTCAAAAGTGTGTCGTGCGCTCATTCGCTCGACTACTTGCAAGTAATTGCACCTAGGCCGCTTATTTGTATAATGACTATACGACCTTCACCATCATGTGAAGGTATGCTCATATGGCAGAAAACAACAAGAAAAAAACAACTAAAACAAAGTGGGAAGATGATACAGGAGTAGGCGGTGGCAAGCTCTCAATTCGCGGTGCGCGCACACACAATCTAAAAAATATCGATGTCGAGATGCCTCGCGGCAAGATGATTGCGATTACTGGTCCATCAGGCTCAGGAAAGTCATCTTTAGCGTTTGACACCATCTTCGCCGAAGGACAACGGCGTTATGTCGAGTCACTTTCGCCGTATGCGCGTCAGTTCCTCAACAAAATGCAAAAGCCTGACGTCGACGAAATCTCTGGTCTTTCACCAGCCATTTCTATCGATCAAAAATCTGCCTCACGAAACCCACGTTCAACAGTTGCTACCATCACTGAAATTTACGACTACCTCCGTATCGTCTACGCGCGTATTGGTCAGCCGTACTGTCTTGATGTTGACACGCCAATTCAGAAGCTGTCTCAAGACGAAATCCTCAATATCGTCCTTAAATCAATCGAGGAAAAAGAAGTAAAAGCTGCTACTAAAAAGCAGTCGGAAAAGGTGATGGGGATTGAGGTCTCAAAGGGTCGCGTGGCAATTTTTGCTCCGATGGTAGTGGGGCGTAAAGGCGAATACTATCAACTCCTCTATGATTTGCTCGGCAAGGGATTCGAGACAGTAAAGATCGACGGCCAAATTAAGCAGCTACGTGAACGCATTGAGCTGACGAAGACAAAGCGACATGATATCGATGTTCTTATTGATGAGATTTATGTCAGCGAATTTACTGACGATCCGAAAGGATCACGTGAGCGATTGTCTGAAGCGGTGGAAATTGCACTGCATGAAGCTAATGGTCTGGTGAAAATCGAAAGCCCCGATGGCGGAGAGCGCACACTCTCAGCAAAATTTATTTGTCCAGTCGACGGGTCATCATTTCCAGAAGTAGAACCACGTCTCTTTTCATTTAACTCACCGTACGGAGCCTGCCCAGAGTGTAATGGCCTGGGTGTAGTGGGAATTTTTCAAAACGACGAGTGTCCAGTCTGTAAGGGTGCGCGTTTGCGCAAAGAAGCGCTGCGTGTCTACCTCGGTGGCGATGGTAAAAAGAACTTAGGTACGAATATTGTTGGTTTTACCAATATGACGGTAGCAGAAGCAGCCGATTTTGTGTCAAACCTCAAGCTCTCAAAGAAAGATGAAGAAATTGCCTGGCCAGCGCTTCGTGAAGTAATCGAACGGCTCGACTTTATGAAGGATGTAGGAATTGAGTATCTCACGCTTGATCGTCGAGCCAACACACTTTCTGGTGGCGAAGCACAGCGTATTCGCTTAGCTTCTCAGCTCGGCTCAGGACTCGTAGGAGCGCTCTACGTGCTCGATGAGCCAACGATTGGTCTTCATCAGCGCGATAATGACAAGCTGATTAAAACCCTGCAGGAGTTGCGCGACCTCGGAAATACCATTGTGGTTGTTGAACACGATGAAGATACCATTTACGCTGCTGACTATTTGGTAGACATTGGTCCTGGAGCCGGTGTTCATGGCGGTAATGTAATTGTAGCTGACTATCTGGAGAAGCTCCTTAGTGATAAGAAAAATGAGTCCGGCTCAATCACACTCGACTACTTGCGTGGCGACCGAAAAATTGAAATTCCAGAACGTCGTACGAGTGAAAAAGGAAAGATTCAAATTAAGGGTGGCAAAGCCTTTAATATTAAAAACTTAAATGTCGATATTCCACTCGGCCGCCTCATCTGTGTCACTGGGGTTTCTGGCTCTGGTAAATCTACCTTCATGTACGAGATCGTAGACCGCAATCTTAAGGCACGCCTTGAGAAACGTCACCGCACGGCAAAAATTTACAACTGCAAAACTTTCACGGGTACCGAATACCTCGGACGTTCAGTGCTGATTGATCAATCTCCGATTGGGCGTACACCACGCTCAAACCCCGCTACCTACACCGGTGCGTTTACGCACATTCGCGACTTATTTGCGGCCACGAGCGAAGCGCGAGCGCGTGGCTGGAAGCCAGGCCGCTTCAGCTTCAACGTGAAGGGCGGACGCTGTGAGGCGTGTCAGGGTAATGGCGTGATCGCGGTTGAAATGCATTTCTTGCCGACGGTGTTTGTGACCTGTGACGTCTGTGACGGCAAGCGTTTCACCAAAGAGACGCTTGAAGTCTACTACAAGAAGAAAAATATCCACGAAGTGCTCCACATGACCATCGAGGAAGCACATGATTTCTTCATTGATGTCCCGGCAATTCAGGAGCGCTTGAAGTCACTCCTTGATGTGGGACTCAGCTACCTCGAGCTCGGCCAGAGCGCTACTACACTTTCTGGTGGCGAAGCACAGCGCGTAAAGATTGCGTCTGAACTCTACCGACCACACACCCAGAAGACGATTTATCTTCTCGATGAGCCGACCATTGGTCTTCATTACGAAGATGTGCGCAAGCTGATTGAAATCTTGCAGCAGCTCGTCGACCGTGGTAATACCGTAATGGTAATTGAGCACAACCTTGATCTCGTCAAAAGTGCTGATTACATCATTGATATTGGCCCTGAAGGCGGAGCAGGCGGCGGTCAGATTGTTGCCAAAGGCACCCCTGAGGAAGTCGCCGAGGTAGAAAAGTCACACACCGGACGATACTTAAAGAAAATATTGTAATTGTAAAAGCGGCCAAAGGGCCGCTTTTGGTTATGCCACATCAAGGAGTGGCGAAAGCAAAGGGGAGCCATGTTTCCGCTCGAGTGCAGCTGTAATGCGTCCAAATGCTTGCATTGCGCCATGCTCGTGGAAAAGCTCGTCCCAACGTGGATCAGTTGCTGACTTTGGCGTATCACCGTACACCCAGATGAAAAATTCTCGCCAAAATACTTCGTCTACTGATGAAGTGGTTTGGCGAACCAACTCGCAATTGTTTGACTTGCGAATAAAGCGCAGCAGCCGCTTGCGCGTAGCGCGATACATGGGATCAGACCGCTTATGAACAGCAACTTTTACAGTCATTGCGCACCTCCATATGACAACTAGAACACTCTAAAAACTAACTATACCACCAGTAACGAAACTAATCTGCGCATTTGTGCACAATTCTAAAATTGCTATAGTTAGCAGCATGAAAAAAGCGGATTTGGCCAAGAAAAAGCTACCTGATGCACCTGGTGTGTATTTTTTTCTTGGATCAAAAAAGAAAATCCTTTATATCGGAAAGGCAACTTCACTCAAGAACCGCGTCCGCAGCTATTTCTCAGACGACCTCATCGAGAAGCGCTCCGAGCTTATCGACAAGATGGTAAAGGAAGCTGTGACTGTCGAATGGACCGAAACCGACAGCGTGCTTGAAGCGCTTATCCTTGAAACCAATCTCATTCGCAGTCACAAGCCTCATTTCAACACTCGCAGCAAAGACGACAAAAGTTACAACCATCTGGTAATCACTAATGAGGAATTTCCACGAGTACTAGTAGTACGTGGTAAAGACCTGACCGAAAAGTTTAGTAACGACGACATTAAGTATGAGTTCGGTCCATTTCCGAGTGGCTCACTATTCCGCGAGGCGCTTAAAATTATCCGTAAACTCTTTCAGTTTTATGACACCAGAGTGCCAGTCGGTAGCGAGAAAACAAAAATGGCTCGTGGAAAAATAGATTTTAATCGCCAAATTGGACTCTATCCAGGCCAACAATCAAAGGCAGAATACGCTAAGACCATTCGCCACATCAAGCTTTTTTTTGAAGGCAAAAAGCAGCAAATCATCAAAGAACTGGAGAAGGAAATGATGGCATGCGCCAAAAAGGAAGAATTCGAGGCAGCCGGCAGTATCAAGAAACGCATTTTTGCGCTCACACACATTCAAGACATTGCGCTTATCAAGGATGATATGCGGATTTACCGTGACGACCGGAATATGCGCATTGAAGCCTACGATGTCGCACATCTCCAAAGCCAAGACATGGTTGGCGTCATGACGGTCGTCGAAGGCGGGGAAGCCGTAAAAAGTGAGTACCGTAAGTTTAAAATTCAGTCACTCACAGTCGCCAATGACCCAGCAGCACTTAGAGAAGTACTCTTGCGCCGCCTCGCACATCCTGAGTGGCCCTTCCCGCAACTCATCGTCGTCGACGGCTCTACTGCTCAGAAAAACGCACTGGAGGCGGCGCTCCGCACCAAACAACTTGTTATTCCGGTAGTAGGTGTCGTAAAAGACGACAAGCACAAACCAATTCGTCTCATTGGACAAAAGAGCATCATCGAAAAGCACCAGTATTCCATTTTACTGGCCAATGCAGAATCGCATCGCTTCGCCATTACGTACCACCAGGAAAAGCGTCGCAAACACCTCCGTAACTAATTACTGACATACTTCGTTTCAAACAACATGAATAGCACACAAACCATTGGATTTATTGGTCAGGGCTGGATTGGTAAACACTACGCAGATGATTTTGAAGCACGTGAATACACCACTGTACGCTACGCACTTGAAGAGCCGTACGTACAGAACAAGAGAAAGATTGCTACGTGCGCTATCACGTTCATCGCGGTACCAACTCCCACTACTCCTGATGGTTTTGACGACAGTATGCTTCGTGACGCATTGAGCGTCGTTGGTAAAGGCAAGATTGCAGTAGTTAAATCAACTACCATACCAGGCCTCATCGCTACACTCCAGACTGATTTTCCAGATATTATTTTGCTTCATAGTCCTGAGTTCTTGGTAGAGAAAACAGCTGCTCACGATGCTGCCAACCCGAACCGAAATATTATTGGTTTACCAATAGAAACGCCAAAACACCGCATGGCGGCAGAAGCTGTGTTGGCGGTGCTGCCAAAGGCACCGTACCAAAAGATTATGACCGCCAAGGAATCGGAATTAGTAAAATACGCTGGAAACTGCTTTCTCTATACCAAAGTGCTCTTTATGAATGCGCTGTATGACTTGGTTGAGCAAAGTGGCGCAGATTACGAAACTATCCGTGAAGCCGTGGTACACGATCCACGCATTGGCGAGAGTCACACCAAGCCGGTGCATGATAGCGGGCGAGGAGCTGGTGGTCACTGTTTTATCAAAGATTTCGAAGCGTTTCTGCGAATCTACGCACAACGTATGGGAGAAGACACTGGATACAAAATGCTGACCAGCATGCGCTCATACAACAATCAGCTCTTACGAGAATCAGAGAAGGACCTTGACCTCCTAGAAGGAGTATACGGCACGTAGTGTGTATAAAAATATTTAGATGAGCAGTGATAACTTATGATTAAGTAATTGCAATCATAAGTTTTGAATATGGATAATGAACCAATGACCACAAACGAGAACGAATTACACGACCAGATGCCTGAAGCAGAAGATGATGAGTCAAACACATCTCGACTGTCATTAAAGGTAGTGCTTGCAGCTTTGGCGATCGTAGCCATGTTTGGTTTGGTGCTGAGCAAAATGCTTTCTTAAAGTGAATTCCCAGCCTCAGTCACAACAACAGCCGAAGCATGTTAAAATGACCACATGAACGACATTCGAGTCGCAGTTTTACGCGGTGGCCCAAGCGAAGAATACGCTGTTTCAATGCAATCTGGCTCACGAGTCTTAGCTGCTTTAGACGCACTTGAATACCCTCGAAAAGACATCGTGATTACCAAGAAAGGCGAGTGGCTCGACAACGGCTTCGTAAAAGCGCCTGAACGTGCCTTAGAAGCCGTTGATGTGGTGTTTATTGCCTTACACGGCACCTATGGCGAAGACGGGCAAGTACAGCGTATTCTGGAACGTAAATGTATCCCGTACACTGGCAGTGCTGCTCTCACCTCAGCCATCGCATTTAATAAAGAGCTTACCAAACAAACTCTTCTCCCACACCAAATTAAAATGCCACGCCACCGGCGCGTAACACGAGCCGACCTAGATCAGCTGGACGAAGAGTTGCCTAACATTTTCAAGGAAATCGGTGCCGAACTATTCGTTAAACCGCTTGCTAGTGGATCATCATTTGGAGCCCAGTACGTTCCCACTGAGACTGTTCTCCGAACTGCCCTTGAAGAGCTTCTTCAACAATATGAAACTGTTTTGGTGGAACAATTTATTCGCGGCAAAGAGGCGACAGTGGGCGTCCTCAGCAATTTCCGCAACGAATCAGCCTATGTTTTGCCGGTGATTGAAATCGTTCCGCCAAACGGCCTGCCGCTTTTCTCTCATGAAGATAAGTATAATGGCAAGACCGATGAAATTGTACCTGGTCGTTTTTCATATCATGAGAAAGCTGAGCTTACCCGCGTAGCGGCCGAAGTGCATGAAATTGTTGGCTGTCGCCATTACTCACGTAGCGATTTTATCGTAAAGGACGGAGAGGTGTACTTCCTAGAAGTAAACACACTTCCCGGACTCACGGCAGAATCACTGTTTCCAAAAGCAGCAGCGGCAGTTGGGCTTGAATACCCCCAACTCATAGACCACTTAGTCAAAACAGCGCTTACACACTAAGCACACTAACAACGAGTAAAAGTCCTTGACTTACACGCTGAAGACCATTAATATAGGCGGCACTTGGGAATAAACCAAGTCCGAGCGAGCAACCTCGTTTGGCCAGTAAACAAGTTTTCTGGCCCGTCGTTCGCAGCGTATATACAAGCAAGCTTGTATATAGCTACTCACTCGGGCCAGTAGCTCAATTGGTAGAGCGCCTCATTTGCACTGAGGAGGCAGCGGGTTCGAATCCTGTCTGGTCCACCGTAAAAATAAAACCAGCCTTGTGCTGGTTTTATTTTTGCGGCTTTGGATCGCTGGGAGCGAATTCGAAAGCCGGACTGAGCTTGCGAAGGAGGCGGGGTCGCGAGCACGACTGAAAGGAGTGACTTGTGACCGAATCCTGTCTGGTCCACTATTCAAAACACCTGCATTAGCGGGTGTTTTGTTATATAGTACTGCCGATGTCATTTCTTGAGGAATACAATTACTCAATACCGGAAGAGCTCGTGGCTCATGAGCCAGCCTCACCGCGTGACAGTGCGCGATTGTTTGTCTATGACACCAAGACTAACGCTGTATCATTTCACACCGTGCGCGACCTGTCCGTATTGCTGCCTGGCGCTCAGTTTATCTACAACAACACACGAGTAGAGCCGGCCAGGCTCAAAGGGATTGGGAATGCCAATAAACCCGTAGAGCTCTTAGTTCTGGTAGACCAAGGATTTGGCGAGCATGGGGAAGTCCGCTCGCTCGTAAACCGATTTACACCCACTGGCGAAGCAATCCACGTCGACGGGTACATTTTTTCCATACTTGAAAATAACGAAAAAAGCATGCTTATGCAGTTTAGCGGCAGCAGGACGGAGCTCTCGCAACTACTAGAAACGTCTGGGGAAACACCCTTACCACCATACATTCACTCTACTGAGAGCGAGGAAGTTAAGCGCACCAGGTATCAAACCATCTTCGCTGAAGACGCAGCATCAATTGCTGCACCGACGGCCTCACTACACTTCACACGTGAATTAATTGAGTCATTACACACCACCGGCGCACACCTTGCTCCGGTAACACTTCAGGTCGGACTTGGTACCTTTGCGCCAATTTTTCCAGAGCACTTTGAAAGCGGCAAACTCCACACAGAATTCTGCTCTGTGCCAGAAGGTACCGCAAAAGCAATCCTGCAGGCAAGAGATGCTGGCAAACCAGTTGTCGCTATTGGCACCACTGTCATGCGCACTCTAGAGAGCTTTAAAGATGAGATCAAAGCTGGTACCGGTGCCTTCGGCAGTACTGAAATTTTTATTCGGCCACCGTATTCTTTCACCCACGCAGACGCATTACTGACCAACTTTCACGTGCCAAAATCAAGCCTGATGTGCTTGGTTGAAGCGTTTCTTCAAAGCAAAGGAGCAAAGCACTCGTTAGTTGATCTGTACAACATTGCCATTGAGGAAAAATTCCGCTTTTATTCCTTTGGTGACGCTATGCTTATTTTGTAGTACAGTAGTCAGAATTTATGAAAAAAGAAGACCTCGCCAGCTTCGACCATGACAAGTTTCTGCTCGTTGATATCCGTGAAGATGACGAAGTACGAATGCTGCCATCAATTGCACAAGCTGTTCATATTCCGATGAGTCAACTTCCAGCTGTCTTGGCTGCTGGTCAAATACCACACGACAAAACCATCGTAACAATCTGCATGAGTGGTGGTCGTTGTCACACGGCAAATGCTTGGCTCGAGCAAAACGGCTTTCACACCGACCTACTTGAAGGAGGAATGGTTGAATTGTAAGAGCCGCGTGCTGTCATGTACGCGGCTCATTCTTAGGGAAGGATTTCAATACTGACACGAGCTTCTCCTGAATCAATATGCTCAACAAGCGAACTAATATCCTCATCCTTCATGCGCACACAACCGGAAGAAAACTTGCCAGTTAGATGCTGATCTTTTGCTCCTCCATGAATCCGTATCGGCACCCAAAAACTAGGATTTTCAGGGTTAATCCAATGTACACGAATGCGGTACAAACCAATCGGGTGCTTCGGGTGGCCATACGGAATTGCAGTAGGTAATGCAGGATTATGCCGGAGCATATTCTCGGTTGGCCACCATGTCGGCTTATAGTCAACCTGCGTGACTTCACCGTAGATAACTTTTGTCAGGCGCATTCTCGTCTGCACCGTAGCGCGTGGCAGCACCACCGGATACGCAGCAATGATTTGGTGAGCTTTACTAAGGAAAAGCGTCGCTGTCTTGAAATTGACACTAATGAGAAAACTGTCAGACGATGCGTGCGTAGAGCATGGAAAAGCAAGTAGAAAGAACATGTAAAGAAAAGTGATTTTCTTCATGACAACCTCCTTGTTACCGATCTATGTTCAGTAAATCAAATTACGCTCAGATTGCAATTCGGCTCCTGCGTAACTTTATGCTACTATGCTGCCACCGGGCCATTAGCTCATCCGGTAGAGCGCATCCATGGCATGGATGAGGCGAGCGGTTCGAGTCCGCTATGGTCCACCAACTATCGACGTCCGCAAATCAGCGCTGTAAGTATCACTTTCTACATCTACCAGATTGTTGTCGATGAGGTGTCTAGCCTTGGTTTCCGCAAACGAGAAGCTGGTTTCAATCAATTCTAGCTCGTACAGAATTTCATCAAAGTATCCAGGTAAGATGGTCTTCCAGGTGAGCGGGAACGTAACGTCAGACATCTTTTCAACAGGGCGCGTAAGTTCGTTGGTACAGTTGTGAGTGAGAGTGTTATACATACGCGGTGTCTCGTGGATATTGTTAATGTCAGCTGCAAGGAGATCAAATAATTGCCTAGCCTGTTGCGGAGTTGCTTTGGTTGGATACAAATACACTCGCTCGTTGCGGTGACCAGTACGCACACCAACCACGTCATCTTCAGAACCAACCACATAAATAATTTCAAACTGACGAAGTATGCCAAGAAGGGGAGAGAAGGTTTCGTCTGACTCACGACGCGTCTCAAGAGATACCGCGATGTGTTCTCCGTCACTAAAGGTAAAGCTGAGGAATATGTGCGCCAGCCCTTCAAAATCAGCAAAGTGTGAAATAAACACATCGACCCCTGTCATTTCATCAAGATCAAAGGACCTGGTTGTGTACATCACATCGGCTGATGAAGCTGTTGTCCAAGAAAAGTCACGATAGTTCTCAACCGTGACACCACTACTTGTCGCTGAGTACACAATACGTGGAAGCTCCTCGTGACCCAATTCCCAATCCCGGTCATGCGATGGTTGGAATATGAGTAATAGAGACAGATAAAAAACGGTAATTACTGAAAGACATATCAGTACGTACCTAAATAATTTTTTCTTGCGTGACATGCTTTTAATTGTACACGACACAAACGAACATTTTGCTTATTGTGAACTCCAGCGATTAAAAGCTGACTTTAGTGCTATGATTAGCGATAGATTTGCACTAAGGTTACTAGTAAGAAATAATGTATGGATAATGTTTATCAACGCTTGATTGTTTACATACGCGAGCAGCTAAACAGCGGGGTTTCAGTTCGGGACATCTACCAGATACTACTGGATAATCAGTGGTCCCCTGAGCAAGCAACGGCTGCATTTGCTGATTTAGGAATTGATATTCGCGATCATGTCGCACAAACTCGCATTCCTGCGCCAGTGGAACAGGAAACAGTAATAATTGAGGAAAAGCTGGTTGAGAAATCTTTCGTTCAGGAAGAACTCACTATGGATAAGATAATTGACAAATTTATCCCAATTGCGGGAGCGCTGTTTCTGATTATTGGTTTTGGATACTTAATCTACGCCAACGCGTGGATACACCTTTCAATGGAGATTCGTCTAACGCTTGGATTCTTCTTTAGTGTTGTGATTATTGGGGGTTCGTTTTCTTTTTCAGAGCGAATGCGATATTTTACAGATATCGGCATTGGTTCAGGTATTTTGTTGTTGTACGGAACACTCATTTACGGTTCGCGCACTACCGATCTTGCCACCGCCATGATTCCAGAAGTAGTAACGTTGGTTACCGCCTTATTATTCACCATTGCTATTGCGTATTTTGCATCCAAGCGCAGCTCAAAAGTAATTCTCATGCTTGGCATGATTGGCGCCTACATCACGCCATTTGTGATTGGTCAGAATGATGTTTGGGTGGAGAATATTTCCTTCAATGCTTATCTCTTGTACTTCCTTGCAATTAACGCTGCTGTATTTTTGATGGGTAGAGAAATCTCCGTTAGAGAAGTTATTCCACTCAACATCGCAGGCCTCTTCATTGGTGTCACGACCCTGTGGGGACTTTCTGCTTCAGACGACATAAACCAAGTACACACAGGTGACTTCTTTACGAGTGAACTCTTCACGGCAGTATTATTTGCAGTGTTGGTAGGATTCTCAATTTTGAGCATTTTGCTATCAGCCAAACGATTTAAGGAACAAGACGATGGATACCTTTCACTTGGCTACATTGCGCCAGTGATTTGGTTTGCACTCAATGTCAGCAATCTAGAAACGGTGCCTGATGTGGCAATCGGTCTTTTGTATGCATTTATTGCGGGTTGCTGTTTTACGGGCTGGCATATTTTGCAAGACACCGAAACAAAGTTCCAACACACCGCTGTCTACGCAGCTGGACTTTTGTCAGCTTTTCTAGCAGTCTTCGCGCTCTTTGATGAATTTAATGTGTACACGAGCATGCTTATGGCATACTCAAGTCTTATTTTCGGAGTTCTCTACATGACTGGAGCAGGGAAGCTGGAACGTTTCGTCAGTTACACTATCGTCTCTTTGACTGGTTCAGTGCTTTCAATGAAACATATTCTGGAGGCTAGTTTAGATTACGAAACACTACTTGTAGTCATTGCCTTGATTCCTGCCATGCTTGGCTTCTTCATTGCTAGAAAGGTTGGTGATCAGAGAATTATACCGGCCGCTGCGGCTTACTCATTTGTCTGGACGATTGTTGCATCACTCTTTGTAATTGCAGAGTTTATTGACTACATTGACGTTGATTTCTTACTCTTCTATCTTACGCCGCTATCTGTACTATTGTACTTAGTGTGGGTTGGCCCAGAAGCGCAAAGGCAGATGTCACATGACGTACGGTCTCGTATTTTCCGTGTAATAATGGTGTGGTTCGGAATTGGCTTCATTGCCCCGTTCTTTATGCTGGTGACGAATGTGTATCCAGCTCCAACAAATGTATACTTGTTCACACACCCTGAAATGCCAATCGACTGGCTGATGATCAAGGGTACTACTGCGACCGCGATTATGTTCATCGGTCTATGGCTCAGCAGGCAACTTCAAAAAGAACAGGTCATTAAGCGTCCATCATTCATTCTGGTAATCTTTGGCTTCTCGACACTGCTACTTACTGGTAACTATCTCATTTCTGCGATTGCAAATGACTTAAACATCGCGCATATAGATGGCGGACCACGTGCGCTAGCTACTACATTATGGTGGGCGGCAATTGCCATCTTCATGCTCTACAAAGGCATCAAGCTAGGTAGGAATTATCATTCTGAAAAGTTGCTCGGACTGCTCCTACTCGGCATCACACTTATCAAGGTTATCTTGTATGACATTGCAACCATGTCAATGCAAAGTAAGATTATCGTACTCATGATGGTAGGTGGTGCTATGCTGCTCTTCTCGTACTTTGTAAAATCAAAGAATCTGCTCAAGCCGGAAGAAACTGACTGACAGTAGCGCTTTGTAAAAACGCCCTGACGCAAAGCGCTCAGGGCGTTTTAAATACTATAGCTTCATGAACCCGATGTACACGAAAGGTGGCTAAACGGAAGAGTATTGAAAACTAGGCAAAACACGCTTCACTAACCAAACAATGTCCGTAGTTTCCTATACGTGTCGTGATGATCTTCGACCAAGACTGTCTCAATCACGCCAATGACTGCTTCATCATTGCCGCCGGGGAAAAGTCCATCACCAAAGTAGATACACTCGTCCTTGCTCCAATTCATTAGATCAATAAGCTTTTGGACATTGGTACCCTTGTGTCTATCTTTATGAATATAATCAAAGCTAGTAGAGCCACCGATTTTCACCACCAACTCTTCTGATTCAAACGGCACAGCCGCCATAAGTGCCTCGCGCTTTACACGATTTGGGTCGTACGACATCTTAAGCTCAGCTGGAGCAGTATTACCAATCGGACTAAACGTAATTTGCGCACCACGGTCTTCAACCGGCGACCAGTCTGGATTGGGAGCCTCACCCAGCTCACCAAGGAGCGCATCGATGTGCGCAAGAATCTCAGCACGATGCGTTTCATCAAGCGGAATATTCCACAATTCTTCATCAGCCACGTCAGTGGCATGATTTCCATTTTGGCCCAGTGTATACGCCGGCAAACCATTACTTTGCCAGCCGATCTTCGGCACCTCTTGTCCAGATACAATGATAATATCCTGCGGCAACTCATTCAGCAGCGTAAACATTTCTGGAAGAATAAGCTGACGAGCTGGCGCAATTGTCTGATCCATATCAAAGAAAAGGTGCTTGTAGGTTTTCATGCCAGTAGCATAAAGGTATTTGAAGTCAGTGTAAATTCACAGACCAGGATAAGCTATGCTCTAGTGTTTGATATCATAGAGTAATGGAAACCTTTCTTTTGCTTACTACTATTCTCAAGACCTTTGCTATATCACTTGGTGTTGGCTCATCAACGCTCGCCATTACCAACTTCTTCGTCGCCATCGCTGACGGTGAAATAGACGAAACCGAGCGACGCATGATGGGCGTTGTGTATATTGTTCTACGCATTGCCATGGTGCTTATTCTTACCACAGTGGCGCTCCTCGTCGGCACTGAATATAGTGCTGTAGGCATTGCCCATCTGTCGGCATATTCATTAGCCGAGCTCACCGTGCTTTTTGTGTTGTATCTAAACGCGCTCCTCATGAGCGCCCATTTAGTACCCACGACAGTTGGCCCAGCATTTCAAGCCGGAAGTTGGTACGCACTCGGCACACTCACCGCACTCGCAGCGGCGTCACACGCTGGATTTACGTATGTTCAGTTTCTGGTGAGCTATGTTGCATGGGTTATTTTAGCTATCGGCATCGTGAATTTCATCATGGCAATTTTGAAAGCAAAGCGGGGGTAGTAAATACAAAACGGGCGGCACCCTTTGGGTGCCGCCCATTTTGTATTTACTATCGCTCAACCGTACCAGGCTTGCGCAAGTACAAGATTGGCACAAGGAGCAGAGTAATAATGACCGAGAAAATGAGTCCAAACATCACCGCGTACGCGAGTGGCGCCCACATATCTCCCGCGTATGAAAGCGGGAAGATACCAATCACTGTCGTGATAGAAGTAAGGAGAATTGGCCGAATACGCTGACCAGCAGCATCCACTACCACTTCGGCAATATCACGTTCAGGCTGCTCAACTCGCAGTCGATTCATGATGTCGATGAGCAGAATTGAGTTGTTTACCACAATTCCTGAGAGCGCAATGAAGCCCATAATTGAAGGGAAGGAAAGTGGATTTGCCGTGACCGCAAGACCAACCATAATACCGATGAGTGAGTACGGCAAAATCGAAAGTACGTAACGCATGTGTAGGTATGAATTGAACTGCAGCACCAAGATACCAACCATCAAAATCATTCCCACAATAAGCGCCATGAACATTTCTAAGAATGCCTTATTTGACTCTTCAGTCTCACCGCCACCAGTACTGATTTCTACTCCAGCAGGCACAGAAAGCTCAGTATTGATTTTCTCTAGAGCTGCCGCTTGTAGCTCGCGTGCATTTGCATCCTCAGCCACGTCAGCTTCTACACTTACCACACGCTTACTGTCTTCATGAGAGATAGCCGTGCTTGATTCACGAAGCGTCACATCTACCAAGCTCGAAAGCGGCACATTGCCATCACGAGTCGGAATGCTAATTTGCTCAAGCGCATTGATAGTTGTTATGTTGGCAGTATCTGCTGTCACCGCGTCGGAGTTATTTACATTAAGACGTACCGTCACATCAATATCCTCATCAAGTGTGGTGAGAGAGGTTGCGTCAGTGCCATACACGGCCGTACGAGCGATTTGCGATACCTCAAAGGCACTCAGCCCTAGGGCAGCCGTCTTTGCACGGTCGAGATTTAGTACAAATTCAGTACTGTTGTTATTGGTACTTGTCTCTACATTTACCACACCATCAAGGCTTTTTAGGAGCTCGGCTGAGTCATTGGCGAGTGCAGTAATCTCATGCAAATCAGCACCAAGGTACTTAATCACAATCGCTGCACCAGTTGGCGGTCCGTCGCTAGGCTGCGCTACCGTAACATTAAGATCCTTGAGTACTGCAAATTTTGCACGAAGATCTTCAACCACTTCCGTACTGGTGCGCTCACGATCTTTACTCAAGTTCACAAAAATATTTGCAAACTTCTCACCAGTACCACCAGAACCAAACTCACTTCCACTACCGACAGTAACAGTAAATGAATCAATATCAGCTTCACCATAGAGGAATTCCTCGATACGACGAATGCCGATATCAGTTACATCTTTCGTAGTGCCTTCAGGGTTTTCTAGTTCAACAATAATGTAATCAACATCACTCTGTTCAAAGAAAGTCACCTTAACTGGATTCCAAGCTGGAAGCACTGTACCAACAATCGTAAAGACAAGCACGATTGTCACGAGTGCGCTCGGGTACCACACAAGGCCGCGCTTCCAGTTTGCCCAGCCGCGCTTCAGCTGTACGTCACGAATCTTCATTGAGAGCACGTAGAGAAGTGGCGCCACCACTAGCCCTGCAAAGGCATTGATAGCCAGCGAAACAGCAAAGATAAGTGCCGCAAAAAGCGCCGCTAAGAACTGCTGCTGCTTATGCTCGCTATGGAGGTATGGACTCAAGTGAGCGCGGTACCAAGACTCAAGCTGGTGCGCAAACGCTACCTGCTTTTCTTCCAGCTTAGACGTATTCTTGCGGTGCAAGAATGAAGCAGCAAACAGTGGCAAAATGGCGAGTGACACAAAGAGAGAAGCAAAGAGCAAGAAAATGAGCGTAAATGGAATGCTTGAAATAAACTGCCCAATCACACCGCTCACGATAAAGAGTCCTGCGAACATCGCTACGGTTGTAAGGGTTCCAGAGATAAGCGGCGCCGCAAATTCATGAATCGCTTCAACCGCCGCCTGCTTTTTATCAATCGTCGGATGATCCTTCATTTTGCGATTGATACCTTCAACCATCACAATTGCCGAGTCCACCAAAATACCAATACCGAGAATGAGTGAAAAGAGACTAAGGAAGTTGATAGTATTGCCTGAGAAATACAACCCAATAAATCCGAAAAGGAACGAAAGTGGAATCGCTGCACCAGCCAAGAGTCCTTCACGCCAGCCGATTGCTAGTACAAGCAAAAGCACTACCAGCACAATCGTCTGAAAGCCAGAAGAAGAGAGGCGCGTAAGGTCTTGCTTAATAAGGTCACCTGAGTCGAGCACCGTCGCTGCCTCGATACCATCAAGCAGTTCACCTGGCTGTTCTAGCTCGTGAATACGCTCAAGCACCGTTGCTGTAAGTGTCGTAATATCACCACCTGACTGTTTGTACACATTCATGGTGATGGCGCTTTCAGACGGCTTACCAGCCACACTCAGGCGTGAAAGTGATGAAGCTGGCGTCAAACCATCTTCTACAATCGCCACATCACGCACATACACCGGCTGACCACCGCGCGCTGCGATGCTGATATCTTTAATATACGAGCTGTCTGGAATATCGCCCTCAAACGCAACGTTATACGAAATCCCATCATTTACAATCTGCCCAATCGGGAAGGTGAGATTGGCATTTCGAATCCCAGCCACTACTTCATTCAAAGTGAGGTCGTAGCGAGCAAGCGCAGTTTGGTCGACAATTACCGATACTTCTCGATCACGAACGCCCGCAAACTCAACGCGAGACACACCCGAAATTGACTCGATTTGAATCTCAATATCCTTAGCAAGTTGTGTAAAGTCAAAATCAGTGAGCTCACCTGAAAGCGACACCGTAAGAATCGGTTGATCAACAAAGTTTACCTCCGACACGTTTGGATCATTAGCATCATCAGGCAGGTCGTTCTTAATCACATCAACCTTATCTTTTAGGTCTTGAATCGAAGCATCGAGGTCTGCATCAGCCTCAAATTCCACTACCACTGAAGAAAAGCTCTCACGTGAAGTAGACGTAATTTTCTTTACATTTTCTAGGCTGGTTAGGCCACGCTCGATCTCATTGGTTACAAGTGACTCTACATCAGCCGCTGGAGCACCGGGAAAGCCTACACTTACCACTCCAACCGGAATGACCACTTCTGGTGCAGATTCTTTTGGAATACTAACGATACTAAACGTACCTACTGCCATCAGTGCGACAAGAAAGAGATACGCAAATTTATCGTTTCTAATGAAAAAATCCCACATAGCTAGTTTGTGATTTCTACTTCAATATCAGCCTTGAGTCCACGCGCATCCTTAACAAACGCGTCAGTAGCCGCCAGACCATTGGTAATCTCTACAGAACCTCCGCGAACAATACCAAGCATAACGGGACGTTCTACCAAGCGACCATCCTCAACCACAAAAACAAATCCATCAGCGATATCAAACTTCACTGCTGAAAGTGGCACAATGATTGTTTTGGTAGCAGCTTGCGCTTTTGAAGCCTGCTTTGTCACGCGAACGGTATCACCGTTTACAATGTCAGTATTTTCAGTAGCAATACGCACTTCTGTTTTACCAGTGTTTGCGTTCACCGCTGGCGAGATATGTGTCACCACGCCAGTGTAGGCACCTTCTACCAACACCTCGTCGCCTTCAGCGATCAGTGAACGTTCTGAGTCACTTACATAGGTCACAATTTCAAGCGCATTATTATTAGCCACAATTGCCACTGGCACGAATGAATTGATAAAGTCACCCTGGCGGATTGAGAGAGAATTAACCGTACCGCTAATTGGTGTGCGGAAAATAGTCTTTGAGAGGTTTGCTTGCGCGGCACGTAGCGCACCAAGCGCCTGCTTTACCTGCGCGTCTGCAGCAGAAGTAGTACCACCTTGCGCAGCTAGTTCAGCACGGCGCACACCATCCTTCGCAGATTGAAGAGAAGTTAGGGCAGCATTAATGTTTGACTCAACCCCAATGAGATTAGCGCGGAGCGCTGTAAATGACGTTACGAAACCTTGTAGTTCAGCATCGCTATACCGACTTCCGTTATCCTGGTTCGCAAATAGCGTTAAGAATGAGTCTACAAAAGCTGTCGTACGCTGTACTTGTGTCTTTGCGTATGCCAATTCAGCTTCGAGATTTGCAGTGATAGAAATAGTATTTGATTTTGCCTGCCATTCTGGCAAGAGAGTTTGGTACGCTACACGCTCAGCATTGAGAGACGTAGTCATGCCTTTACCATCAATACGCAACCCTGGCACACGTGCATCTGGATCGCTGAAGAACGTATCAATATTGTTTCGCACGATGCCGTTGGTTGTGTTGTATGAAGACTGGAAGGTAGCTACAGCGTTATTTTGTGCACTCACCAGACCATTTTTCGCTTCATCAACTCCCACACCACTTTGAGCCGCAGCAGCTACTGCAGCGTCATAGACACCTTCAGCTTGAAGGACAGATGCGCGCTCAGCGGCATTTTCTAAACTACCAATCACCTGACCAGCCGATACCCACTGACCAAGCGAAACGTTTACACCGACCACACGACCAGACTTTTCAGAAGTAATTTCAGCTTCAGAAAAAGCACGCACGGTTCCAATAAGTGAGAGCGACTGACCTCCAGAGTATTCAAGCGGAGTAGTGAGCGATACTTGTGGTTTAGAATTAGAAGTCACCGCTTCATCAGCTGATTTTCCTCCGAATAACACTACAAGCAGTGCAATTACTACGACAGCAATGAGCACCTGACGTGCGCGCTTCAGCTTCAGTTTTACCTTCAAATCATTAATAACTTTCATATACACTGTTAGTTTACTATTTATACTGCAAAATAATTGCGCCACAATACCATATTTCAGTCAATTTGTCCATAGTTTACCGAGGCTTTTGAGAGTGAAACGTATGGTACAATCTGCCGCATATGTTTGGAAAAATGAAGCAATTCGCGATGAAGAAAGTTCTTCAGTCGCAAATGAAAAACGTCCCTGAGGATCAGCAGCAGATGATTATGGAGATGCTTGAGAAAGACCCGGCTCTCTTTGAAAAAATTGCTAAAGAAATGCAGGAAGAGCTTAAAAATAATGGTAACAACCAGATGGCCGCCGCCGCCAAGGTGCTTCCTAAATACCAGCAGCAAATAATGGCCATCATGAGCCCAGAAATGAAAGAAAAGCTCATGAAAATGCACATGGGCGCGCAAGGGCAATTTAACGCTGACGGAAGCTTCCGGCAGTAACTTGAGGTGCATAATCAACAGGGCGCGAGCTTCGCTCGCGCCCTTTGGCGTTACAATGGAGCGTATGGAACCTAAAAAAATCGTTATTATTTGCGGGCACCCGGACGCAGACACTTTCACTGGCGCCATGCTCGAAAGCTACCAAGGGGGAGCTGAAGCGGTTGGTCATCAAGTCCACCGTTTCAATCTCGGCGAGCTACAATTCGACCCCATTCTCCACAAGGGCTATAAGGAGATTCAGCATCTTGAGCCAGACTTGCTCATGCTGCAAGACGCTATTCGCGAATGCGACCATGTCGTAATTGGCTACCCAAACTGGTGGTGTACCATGCCAGCTCTTCTTAAAGGCTTGTTTGACCGTTTTTGGTTACCTGGTTTTGCGTTCAATTTTAATAAGGAAACAAAGAAAATTGAACAACATCTTAAAGGCAAAACAGCTCGTGTTTTCATTCTCTCTGGCTCACACAGCCCATTTAAGACTTGGTGGCAGTTTGGTGATTACACCAACGAAATTCAGTACGGCATCCTTGAGTTTGCCGGCATCAAGACTGAAGTTAGTGCCTTTGGGCCATGTGAAAAGGTAGACGATACCGTTCGTCAAAAATGGCAGAAAACTGCAGAAAACCTCGGCAGGAGAGCGGTGTAAACCGTTGACAAATATACTTTTTCATGTATAATAGCAAACAGTATAGTAGTTTGCTCATTTTTGAGTGAGCACTCACAAATCATATTTTGAGGAGGCACGAATCATGAATCCGATTCTGCGTATTTTTCTTTTGCTCGTTGCAGGCACCCTGCTGACAGGCTGTCTGTCTCGCCAAGAATTGATTCGTCAAAACATTGACGAATCAAACCGTGTACACAAAATGTCAGTCGATAGCGCAGTAAACACCATTACTTGCCCAGAGCTGACAACCAGAACAGTAAAAGAGCGGATTACCGTTGACGCTGAGGCTGAGTCAAACTACGGCTTTGGTGATCGCCGAAATCGTCATGGAACATACGACGAGTATGATTACCATTCTGGCGCAAGAACAAGGATCAGACTGTCATGCGAACGTACACCCAAGCAATAGCAGCAGTGTGCGCATGCATGCTGCTCGCAGGATGCCTTCGACACACCAGCGGGTTCGTCAAAGTGACGAGCCCATACGCTGGCTTCAACGAAGCGGTCATTAATACACGGCTAAACACCATGCCAAAACTGAACTGTCCGCAGGTTGACGCAAAAGCATCGCTTAAAATCGATGGCACAGTTACATCAAAAGCCAGCATTGACCATCGCGGCATACTGGCTCAAGAGGTATCAGTTCAAACCTCCTGCAAATAAAACAGCGCCTTTGTACCAGTGGTACAAAGGCGCTTTTAATTATGGTCATGTTCATGCCGACAACCTTGGCGATTCCGCATCCCGCGTGAAGGATCGCAAGACGTCACGCATGTCTACCTCTGGCAATCTGAGCCATTTAAGACCAGCTCTGCGTGCATCTGCTGTCACTTCAGGCAGCCTAAGCAGGTGTCGATTAATCCGTTCGGTGACGAGCGGAAACGAAACGGCCGTAAACTCGTTGCCAAGCGCCCGAACAATATCTGCACCTTGACAGAAAAGCCGGTAACGCACGTCATTGCGCTCTGCGCCCTGAAACAGCCTCGAGATGTAATAGAAATGTACTATCAGTCTAGGCTGATTAGGGAAGCGCGACATTGCCATCATGCCGACAATGTCTTTTTTTTGATTCCGCACAACCGCCAGTATTCCGCGATGTCCCACAGCGTGTGATAGTCCCGCAAGATACGCGTGAACATTCTCCTTGTCAGCAGCCACAAAAGGTGAGCGTTTGAAGAGCGAGTCAGCAGCCAAGAAGTCGCCGATACACGGCGTTAACAACAAAGAATAGAACTCATACTGATTCATCGGATTCTCCCGAAATTAGCGCCAGTGACAAACTATAGGTATTATTGCACAATTTGCAAGTGTCACATGCTACTATGTAGTGGTTTATGCAAAAATCCTTTCTTAGAGAGACCGCAGACATGCTCATGAAAGCAGCCGTCGTGGTTTTCACCATCATCGTTGTTATTGGTGCAATTTCTAGCCTATACGAAGCTGAAACAGGCGTTAGTGACGGCACCTGCAATGTCGCCGTTTTGCCAATTGAAGGCGCTATTTTACCTTTTTACGGACTCGGTGAATTCGACATGGTTACCACGCCAGAAATGGTAGAGTCGTTTATGAGAGCAGTTGAAGAAGAAAGTGAGATAGAGGGGGTTTTGGTCGAGATTAACTCCCCTGGGGGTACTCCCGTTGCCTCAGAACGTATTGCCACCCGCTTCAGAGACACTTACCTGCCGGTTGTCGGCCTGATTGGTGATATCGGAGCATCTGGCGGATACATGATTGCCGCTGCCACTGACTACCTTATTGCATCACCAATGTCAGACGTCGGCAGTATCGGTGTAAACATGTCGTACGTCGAGGAATCAGAAAAAAATAAGGAGGAAGGGCTAACGTACGTACAGCTCACTACCGGAAAATTTAAAGACGTTGGCAGCCCCAACCGCCCAATCACCGACGAAGAACGTAATCTTTTACTTTCAGATCTTCAGATTGTCCATGACAAGTTTGTAGATCTCGTTGCCGATTACCGCCAATTACCACGCGACCAGGTGGCGCTCATCGCTGATGGCGCATCAATGCCAGGCACACGCGCACTAGAAAATGGCCTTGTCGACGAGCTCGGAAGCCGCAAGGAGGCACGCGCAGCATTCACTAAAATACTCGAGAAAGAACGTGCTGAGGATATTGTTTTCTGTGAGTACGATAGTGGTTTCTTGCCGTTTTAGGATGTACAGCAATAAAAATTCTGTTATAGTGCGCGCACTAAGATTGTAAATACTATGTCATTATCTGTTGGAATCGTCGGCCTACCAAACGTAGGTAAATCAACTTTGTTTAATGCGCTCACCAAAAAGGAGGTGCTGATGGCAAATTACCCCTTTGCCACCATCGACCCATCTGTGGGTGTTGTTGCAGTGCCTGACGCTCGCTTAGAGACACTTTCAAAGATTTCCGGCTCAACCGACATTATTCCCGCGGTAGTGGAATTCGTGGATATTGCTGGTCTGGTGAAGGGAGCATCGGCCGGTGAAGGACTCGGCAATAAATTCCTCGCCAACATCCGCGAGACCGACATGATTGCAGAAGTTGTACGCATTTTTGAAGATAGCGAAATTCATCACGTATCGGGAGGCGTTGATCCGATGGGAGATATTGAAACCATCAACCTTGAACTCATCATGGCCGATGCTGAGACAGTTGCTAAACGCTTAGGTAACGTCGAACGCGATGCTAAGCGTGGCGACAAGGAAGCAGTCGCCGAGAAGGCTATTCTCGAGCGACTCTTGCCACACCTCGAAGCTGGGCACCTTGCCAACATGCTCGGCATGAACGATGATGAACTCAAGCTTGTAAAGGGCTTGCATCTTCTTACTATGAAGCAGTTTTTGTATGTCTGCAACAAAAAGCAAGGTTCGTTCAATCTGGACGAACATAACGACGAACGCTGGGAGGAGCTCCTTCGCTTCTTTGAAGACACAGGTTCTGAGTACGTAATCGTAGATGCGGGTATGGAGCACGAGCTCAAAGACCTTGGCGAGGATGAAAAAACAGAGTTTCGTCGTGAATATGGTGCACAAGATAGTGGGGTAGAGGCACTCATTAGAGCCGCTTATCATCGCCTCGGTCTCATGAGCTATTTTACGACTGGCGAAAAAGAGACCCGGGCTTGGACGGTACCGATCGGGTCAACTGGTCCAGAAGCAGGGGCTGCGATCCATACTGATTTTAAAGACAAATACATTCGTGCACAGGTAGTCGCTTTTAAAGACTTGGTTGAAACCGGCTCAAAAGCTGCCGCGAGAGAACAAGGCAAGCTCCGTACTGAAGGGAAGGAATATGTAGTACAAGACGGAGACGTGATTGAATTCATGATTTAGGGAAAGACCTGCACAGCAGGTCTTTTTTGTTTGTTGAGTCTGTACTATGCTGCGTACTATGTATATTCGCATTCGGGTAAAAGCTGGCTCTCGCAAAGAGCAGGTACAGAAAGTAAGTGATACTGAGTATTATATGGCTGTAAAAGAACCAGCGGAACGAAACTTGGCAAATAAGCGAGTGAGAGAATTGCTGGCGGGCGCCGAAGGCGCCCGCCTTGAAGACGTTCGTATCATCACCGGCCACCATTCGCCAACTAAAGTATTTGACGTCACAAAATAGTTGCCATATTTTTAATTTTATGTGAATCTCATAAAGGATTGACCTTTTGGAGAAAAACATGTTCAGGAGACGCGCGAGTTCAGTATTTGTTCTGATCTTTCAGCCACTGCACCAGACCACGTCACTTCTGCAGTATGCTCAGCACGGAAAAACACTTCCACTTGCTGCTCTCAATTCTCGACCAGCCAAGCAGAAGATGCTTCCTCCGGCAAAGTTTGCCAGGATCCACAATAAATGCGGATTCCGACGTCGTGGCACAAGAGGAAAGTAGGCCTACGTGCAACAAAAACCGCCCTGTTGGGCGGTTTTTTAACTAAGCTCAGTAGGTGGATTCATGCGCTGTACCGGGCTCACAATACTAGGATCCCACTTAGCATCAATTTCTCCGTTTTTTTCCTCGTATTCTTTCACCTGATGCTCTAGGTATTGCTGTAAACGCTTAGCATGCTCTGGCGTAAAACTGTAAATAGACGCTTGGCTACCTGATGTAAGTGCCATCACAAAGTACTCCGGTGTAAATGCGACAGTTACGCTTTCACAAAATAATTTTGGAGCTTTTTTTAAATCTTCTTGTTTCATGGCATCAGTATACTGCGCTTTACCCAAGAACACGAATTAACAATTAGACCCTTGACGTTTTGTATAATAGTTGTATTCTTTTGAAAGTTTTTCGTTCATTTTGTGGGGAGAACACCATGGAACACACTGAAGTACTCGCACGAAACCCAGCTTGGCTGCTGGAACAGTACTTGAAAGACACCGGAGTCGTTCTCAAATGTGCGGATGGCTTCGGGACATACTTTTATCTCAACGGCCGTTTTGCGCTGGTGACAGAAACCATCATCTACACCGGCCCGCAGGGTAGTGCTCGCCATTACGGCGCAATGGCCGCAGGTATAGACAATCTGAAGGCAGCGGCGGAATTCTTACGAGACCCGGCAACCTTGCCCCCAACCCTAGTCAACCTGATTGACCTGCTGTTGGCGAAAGTGTCGTGTAAAGGTGAAATTATTCAAACAGCACTCAACAATGGCGGACTGATGCGAATCACGGCAGAACAAACAGGACGAGCAATCGTTCTGGAAGCTGGGAATAACGGTCTTGCTGTTGGTCATGAGCCGGGTCGACGACCGTTCAACATGCCGTTCGCCGACGCAGCAGACTGGCTCTCTGACACACCCTAAGGCTCAACGGCTGATCACTTCTGGTCAGCCGTTTTCTTATGTCTACAACGGCGCTATACTGCACAGCATATGCAATCAGACGAAGCTTGGTTCCAAGCCGCCGTAGTATGTGCACAATCTGCACAGTGCAGCCGCGCAAAATGTGGCGCTATCATAGTGAAAGACAGCAAAATTATTGGTCAAGGCTATAATGCACCTCCACAAGACCAATCCTGCAATGCCATGTGTCACAAAAACCAGCGCAACTCACCAAAACCAAAGTCAGATCGTACCTGCTGCATGCACGCTGAATGGCGTGCCATTCTAGACGCTTTACAGCAAGGACATGATGTTACTGGAACCACACTATACTTTGCTCGTGCTACCGACGAAGGAGAACTACTCTTTTCTGGACAACCGTACTGCACGGTATGCAGCCGTCTAGCACTTGATGTTGGCATTGCTTATTTTGGACTTTGGCACGAGAGCGGTCCTAAGCTGTATGACACAAAAACATACAATAAATTATCGTACAAGTACCACGATCAAAAGACTATGTAGGGTATACTATTTTCATGACAACCACACCCTTTCGCTCCAGACCACGTGGCTGGCGTACGCTGCATACTCACAACGCCTACGCCGAAGCAATTGAATCAGGCGAGTACAATAATCCTTCTTTTTGCCACATATGTGAGGCGCCATCGGTAATTGAATTTGAACACTGGAGAATTATTCAAAATAAATTTCCTTATGATGAAATTGCTCGACGTCACGACATGATTGTTCCAAAAGTACACAAGAAGGAAGAAGACCTCACAGCAATTGAGCTGCAGGAGTTGCGGGAACTTAAAATCGGACACATCAATGACACGTACCAAATGTTGATGGAATCAGTCCCGAAAAATAAGTCTCTTCCGCAACACTTCCATCTACACCTCTTACAAATAAAAACACCAAATCAACCTTTGCAACCTGAGTAAAACAGGCATAGTATTAGGATATATGGAAAATCATACCGCTAAACAATTTGTGCTACAGCTTGGCTCGCTCGCAAGCCTATATCTGTCACTGAGCTTTTTATTGGTCTTAATTTTTGGTGTTATTAATCTTATATTCCCAGACGCCGTTGATAGTGTATGGCAGATAGAAAGCGCCAGCCAAATGGTACGTCTAGGTATTTCGATGACAATCGTCTTTTTCCCTACATACGTTATTTTGACGAGGATCGTAAATACGGCGCGGCGCCGCGACCGTGAACACAGCTATCTCGGCCTTACTCGCTGGCTCATCTACCTTTCATTACTCATTGGCGGCGCCGCGCTCTTGATTGACCTTGTTACGGTCATCAACACTTTCCTCAATGGTGAAATTACCGCACGCTTTATTTACAAGGCATTAGCTGTTCTAGTCGTGGTAGGAGCAGCCTTTTACTACTACACACTTGACGCGAAAGGACACTGGATGACTAACGAGAAGCAATCAATTACTTTTGGAACAATTGCTGCGGTTGCAGTAGCACTAGCAGTGATTCTTGGCTTTATTAACATCAAAACACCGACCGATGTTCGTGAGCAAAAGCTCGATCAAACGCAAATCACTGACTTGCAAAATACACAATCGAGAATTCAAGATCATCTCTATAAAACTGGTGCCTTGCCAGAAACCATTTCAGAGCTTTACAGTGGTGTAGAAGCGCCAAGCGCACCAGAAGGCCGACCCGCGTACACATACGAACAAACTGATTATGGTTTTACTCTTTGCGCCACTTTTGCCAATCCATCAGAAAGAGATGACTACTATTATGCGACCCCATACGGAATAAACACTGCTGGCGGACCAGTGATTGCAAATCCTGACAACTGGGAACACGGAGCAGGCGAGTGGTGCTTTGAACGAAAAGTGACTGGTGGTACACTGTAGGCATGTCAGAAGAAAAAACGGAGAAAATCGAGGACATGAACGTCATGGCAGCACCCGAAAAATTAATTCCAAAACTCGTCACAAACATTAATTTTAGGAAAACCAACGAAGGCGGGATTGTCATGAGCCTTTTTACGCAACCTCCTGAAGAGAAGGCGCCGGCTGTCTTGCTCGAAACTGTCTATCTTGAGAGAAGCCACGCGCGCAGAGTTATTGAAGTATTAACTAAAGTGGAAGCTGAAAATGAATAATCTCCTCATTCCATTCAACAACCCAACCTCACACTCTACCTACCTCACCGCAGAGGTGGTAACTCACTGTACGGACACATATACTGAGTTTGATTTCACAACAAGAGCCATCATCGACAAACACCCCATCGACATTCTTAATGATTTCTACGCCGACACTACCAACATCATTGAACGTAGTCTCATTGAATCAAAAAATAAGTATCCTGAGCTGGTAGCCTAACAAACATTTGGTATGGATCCTGAATTGAAGAAAATGGTAGAACGACTCATTTCCCAAACCGAACGCTGGAAAGACGAGATTGTTACGCTAACAACACAATACAACTCAGCTATTGAGAAGGTGCACGATATTCAAAAGGAACTCGCGGAAAAGCGAGACGAACTTAACAAAAAGAAAAACTCTTGGTGGTACCAGCTTCTTATTAACTACAAACCAATTATTAGCTTTGCATTTGGTGTTTTTATTGTAGCGCTTGCAGTAATTGCTGTAGATAAATACACGAGCCGTAACATTTCACTATTTCATGGCGATTCAGGTGTTTCCATTTCAAACACAGCCAGCAGCACCAAGCTTGAGTCCTAACGCTTAAAAGGGAGCAGTGTTAAAGTTTTCCTTCAAGTTAGACTCGGATGATTCACTGCTCCTTGGGTACAGCAAAAAGTCGCTGCCTCAACAGCGAGAAAAGCTTGCTGCAGAATTTCTCGCGGCGTGTGATATTGAGTTTTATCCTGATGAAGGGCGCGGCGAAGAGGACTACCACCTCGTTCTTCGAGATGGCGGAACAGTGGCCAAGCTCAAAGTCAAAGCCTGATCAAGGTAACCTCTCAGCATAGCTGCGAGGTTTTTCATTCTTTGACTATTGCAAAAATAATGGCAAAATGACCATTATATTACTTGGGTAAATAGGGAACGTTATGAATAAACGATTTAATCACAAAACTATCGAGAAAAAGTGGCAAGACACCTGGAAGGAGAGTGGTATCTATAAAACCACCGATAACAGCACAAAACCTAAAACGTACGTGCTGGATATGTTCCCGTACCCGTCAGGCGAAGGCTTGCATGTCGGACACCCTAAGGGCTATATCGCGACCGACATCTACTCACGCTTCAAGCGCATGACTGGCCACGAAGTACTCCACCCGATGGGTTGGGATGCCTTTGGCTTGCCGGCAGAAAACTTCGCTATCAAGCACAAAGTGCACCCAAGCGCTGCAGTAGCGAAAAATGTGGCACGCTTTAAAGAACAACTTGAAGTGCTCGGCTTTGACTATGACTGGTCACGCGAAATCAACACCACCGACCCAAACTACTACAAGTGGACACAGTGGATTTTTATCCAACTTTACAAGAAAGGCTTGGCCTACGAGAGCAATGAACCTATCAACTGGTGCCCAGGCTGCCAGACTGGCTTAGCAAATGAAGACTTAAATGCCGACGGCACCTGTGAACGCTGTGATAGCGTCGTCGAAAAGAAGCCAATGCGTCAATGGGTGCTTAAAATTCGTGAGTACGCCGACCGCATGCTCGCAGACCTCGACACCCTCAATTGGCCAGAACATATCAAAGAGGCACAGCGCAATTGGATTGGCAAAAGCGAAGGAGCCGAGATTGATTTTACACTTTCAACTGGAGACACAGTGACTGTTTTCACGACACGTCCTGATACACTTTTTGGCGCTACGTACATGGTACTTGCACCAGAACACGAGCTGGTTTTTAAGCATCACGAGACTATCAGCAACTGGAATGAGGTAGCAGCGTATGTAAAAGAAGCTGCAAACAAAAAAGAAATGGACCGCCTCGACGACACTAAGGAGAAGACCGGAGTGAAGCTTGAAGGTATTACTGCAACCAATCCAGCAACCGGTGAGGAGATTCCAGTCTATATTGCAGATTACGTACTTGCTTCGTACGGCACCGGCGCCATTATGGCTGTACCAGCTCATGATGAACGTGACTTCGCGTTTGCGAAGAAGTTTGGGATTGAAGTTAGGCCAGTAGTCGGAAAAATTTTCAATCAATTTAAGAACGTTGAAGTGCATCGTCGTGGCGTATATGGGCTTATCACAAATGAGAATGGCGAGTATTTACTTCAGTATTTTAGAAACAAAAACTTTTATTGGTTGCCTGGCGGAGGTGTTGAAGGTGACGAGTCTGAAGAAGACTGCCTAAAGCGAGAAATGGCTGAAGAAAGCGGTTTTGCATCATTTTCTACAGCCAAGAAAGTTGCAACTGTATTCTACGATCACAATTCACGCAAAGATGGTAAGAGCGCTCGAAATAAAACGACCGTCTATCGTGCAACTGTTTCTACATCAGAGCAGGGCCATGTCTCACTTACTGATGATGAAATTGCGGACGGCTTAGAATTAGTTTGGGTCGCTCCAGAGAAGCTAAATAAAACACTTGATGCTGGAGAAGCTTCACGTTCAGAGTTACTGAAGTATCTCATTAAATTTGATAGTGCCACTGCAAAACCAGAATGTGGCGCACTTCTTAACTCCGGCGAATTTGACGGCATGACCTCAGAGGAAGCGAAAGTCGCTATTACTGAAAAAGTTGGTGGGCGACTTACTTCAACCTATAAAATTAAAGATTGGGTCTTTAGTCGTCAGCGCTACTGGGGCGAGCCAATTCCAATTGTGCACTGTGATACCTGTGGAGCGGTGCCAGTGCCAGAAGAGCAGCTACCGGTGACGTTGCCGGACGTGGAGCAGTATGAGCCGGCCGGCGACGGCCAGAGTCCGCTTGCGAATATTTCGGATTGGGTGAACACCACATGTCCAGCGTGTGGCGGAGCCGGCCGGCGCGAGACCAACACCATGCCACAATGGGCAGGTTCTTCATGGTACTACCTCCGCTACATGGATCCACAAAATAACGACGCATTAGTTTCGAAAGAAAACGAACAATACTGGGCACCAGTCGATGTCTACGTAGGCGGTGATCACGCAGTGCGTCATCTTATTTATGCGCGCTTCTGGCACAAATTCCTCTACGACATCGATGTTGTTTCTACCATCGAACCATTCCAGCGACTTGAGTTTCTTGGCTTCATCTTGGCGGAAGACGGCCGCAAGATGAGTAAACGTTGGGGAAATGTAATCAACCCGGATGACGTAGTAGCTATTGTGGGTGCGGACACCCTCCGTATCTATGAAATGTTCATGGGACCTTTTGAAAACACCATCGCCTGGAGCCAGGACGGCCTCGCGGGCGCAAGACGCTTCCTAGAGCGCCTCAATGGCCTTAGCGAGCACATTGGTGATGAACCTAAGGAAACTACTTCATTACTTCACAAAACTATTAAAAAAGTGACTGAGGACATTGAAGGCTTTAAGTTCAACACTGCTATCAGCGCCATGATGATTTTCCTCAATCAGGCTGAGAAAACAGGCATCAGCAAAGAAAGTTACGAGACGTTCCTCAAGCTCCTCGCGCCATTCGCACCACACATTACCGAAGAACTGTGGCACGAAGCAGGGAAGAGTGACAGCGTACACACCGGCATATTCCCAGTATTTGACGCATCGCTTGCGAAAGACGATGTGGTTGTAATCGGCGTACAGTTTAACGGCAAGTCGCGCGGACAAATCGAAATCGCTCCCGACGCCACCGAAGCCGATGCTCTCGAGACCCTCAAAAGAGACGAATCACTCGCCAAGCGAATTGACGGAAAAGAGATAAAAAAAGTCATTTACGTACCAGGCAGAATCCTTAATATTATCGTTCAAGAATAGTGTATACTGAAAGTGTTGACCAAAACTTCTGGTTATGTTATAAATTTGGCCACGCATTGAAGATTGAACAACAAACAACCTTCGAATTATTATGATTTCATTTAAACCGAAACAAATTAGTAAGACCTTGCTAGAGGTTCTTCCTGAACGTGCCCGTGACGTGCTTGAAAAGCGCTACGGCCTTGGTAAAGACGGTGAAACTTTCACTCTTGAAGCCATTGGTCAGTCGTACGGGATTACTCGTGAGCGTGTACGCCAAATTGAGAACTACGGCATTCAGTCAATCCAGAAGTCCGATGCTTATAAGAAGCATTATGAGCTGTTTATTGAACTCCAAAAGCTCATCGATCAGCTCGGCGGCGGTCTCATTGCCGAACACGTGCTTCTTGATGAACTCTCAAGCGACCCAGCCACTCGCAATCATCTGTACTTCCTTTTGGTGGTAGGCGATCCATTCTACAAGAGTAAGGAAAATCCACAGTACGCCCATCGTTGGTTTACTGAGCGGAAAATTGCTGACAACGTAGAGAAGGCACTGCAAGCAGTCTATAAGAGCCTCAACCGTGACGAGCTCGTGAGCGAACACGAAATTGTTAACCGCTTTCGCACAGAACTAGCAGAAATCGCTGCCGACCACAATGAAGAAGTGCTTAAACGCTGGCTCTCAATCTCAAAGCAGATTGGCCGCAATCCACTTGGCGACTGGGGTCCAGCGGATAGCCCAAATATTCGCGTAAAAGGAATCCGAGACTACGCGTACCTTGCGGTAAAGCGCCATGGCTCACCGATGCATTTCCGTGAAGTTGCAGAAGCAATTCAAGAACTCTTCGGCCACAAGGCCCATATTGCCACCACTCACAACGAACTCATCAAAGATGCGCGTTTCGTACTCGTAGGTCGCGGTCTTTACGCACTTACTGAATGGGGGTACACAGCAGGCGTTGTTAAAGACGTACTCCGTGAGATTCTCGAGGCAGAAGGCCCTCTCTCGCGAGAAGAAATCATCGACAAAGTGCGCAAGGAGCGATACGTGAAAGACAACACTATCCTCGTCAATCTTCAAGACACAAACCTCTTTAAGAAGCTCGCTAACGGCACATACACACTCGCTGAGTAGCACACAAGAAAAGCAGCTGGCTGGGAAAATCCCAGCCAGCTGCTTTTCTTTGGTGGTACAATATACACATCTATGGGCTCAGCGTTCCGTACAATCATTGGCGCCATCATGGTACCGCTATTTTTCTTCGTTGCACTTGGCTTTATGTTTTTCTTCATGTCGAAGATGAACATCAACATCCAACCAATGATTTCTATGCTCATTGCGTTTTCACCAATCTGGCTTCCACTAGCTCTTTTCTACATCACCTTTGAAATGTGGATGTGGTCAGTCGGAGAAAAGTTTAAGTTTGAAAACGGCCGTACCACTTTGCGCATCAGACCGCCACAAGAAGTTTTAAAATCTCCAGAAGCTATGGAGAGTATTCTTAATCAGATTTTCTCACCAAACGGTCCTGACAACCTCATGCAAACCTACCTCGACGGAAAACGTCCACTCACCTCAAGTCTAGAGATTGTTTCAATCGGCGGTGAAGTGCGTTTTTACATGAATGTACCCACTAAGAAGATCAAAAATGCACTGGAAACTCAACTATACGCCCAATATCCTGGCATTGAAGTAGTTGAAGAGCCGATTGATTACACTGCTGAGGTGGTCTGGAACCAAAAGCAGTGGGATATGATGGCCTTCCACATCTGCAAAAAAACTATGGCACGAGATGACGATGTTTTGCCGATTAAAACCTACATCGATTACAAGCTGGACCTGCAGCCGAAAGAGGAGCTGAAGTTTGAGCCAATGTCACCGCTTATTGAACACCTTGGCAACGTCAAGCCACACGAACGGATTTGGATTCAAATTCTCATGACACCACACGTCAAAAAGAGTTTTAAAACTGGATCGTTAAGTAAGTCGGGCACCTGGGAAGCTGCTGCAAAGAAAAAAATTGACAATATGCTTGGCAGAGATAAAGGAGCGATGGAAGAAACCGAAAATCGACCAGCTCTAACCTACGGTGAGCGAGAAACAATCTCTGCTATCGAACGCAATGTCAGTAAGTACGGGTACAACACTGCTATTAGAGCTCTCTACATTACCCAAGCAGGAAAATTTGACGGCGATATGATTGGCCCGATGCTTCGTAGCTTTGCACAGTATGACATGATTGGTCGCGCCAGCGTTGGCCCAATGTGGCGCACTGATTTTGACTATAATTTCTTTCAGGACTTCACTGGTTCGCGCAAAATCGCTCTTAAACAACGCGAGCTTGAGCTCTATAAACACCGCTCGTACTATGACGGTGACCAAAAAAATCACATCGATCGAGAGCGTGTCATGTCAACTGAAGAAATCGCAACCATGTACCATATTCCTGGCACATCCATCGTTACTCCAGGTCTTTCACGTGTAGAAAACGCACGTCGTGAAGCTCCTTCAAATTTGCCAATCGGCACGTACAGTCTGTAGAATTCTATGAACAACATTCCTGAAGCAGAGCAATTTACGCCACACAGCATAACCAAAGAGACACTACCTAGACGAAATACTATCAGGAAACTGATGCGACTTGGTATGTATTTCGTGTTTTTTGCTTTTCTTTTGGCACTTTTTGCCGCACATGAAGCAGCAACTCTCAACCAGCCAGACGAGTTATTCCCGCTCAATCAACCAATTACCATTTCGGAAGGAATGTCAGTGAAAGATATTGCAACGATTCTTGAGAGCGAAAATATTATTCGTTCAAGCTCACTACTGTATTACGTTATCGTTTTTTTTCATGACCCAACCGCCATCAAAGCCAGTACCTATATCTTCGAAGAACCTCTCAAGACAACAGAAATTGCGAAGCGCTTGACTGAAGGGGATTTTGACACTGACCTTATTCGCTTCACACATTTCGAAGGAGAGCGTGCAACAAAAATAGCAAAGAATGCAGCGAAGCTCCTGCCTGACTTTAACGAGGCGAGCTTTATTGAAATTGCTGAACCCTACGAAGGCAGACTCTATCCAGACACGTACCTAATTCCCGCAACGTACACTGATACTGACTTATTTGCCTTACTACAAAACACCTTCGACGAACGAGTTTTACCGATCATCACAGAAGCCAGCAGCACGTTCTCCACTGACGACATTCTAACTCTCGCGTCGATCATTGAACGCGAAGCCAATACTCCCGAGTCTATGCGCTTAGTTTCTAGCGTGCTGCAAAACCGTCTGGAGATTGGCATGGCCCTACAGGCTGATGCTTCAATTGAATACATTCTAGACAAACCACTCGCGGAGCTGACTCCGGAAGACCTAGACATAGATAGTCCGTACAATACGTATCTATACCCGGGACTACCTCCGACTCCGATAGGCAACCCCGGACTTGATGCAATCATGGCAGTGCTTGAACCAGCAAAGAGCGACTACTTTTATTACATCACTGACGAAGAAGGTGAGTTCCATTACGCGAGAACCTACCAAGAACACCTGCAAAATATTGAGGCGTACTTACGCTAAGCTGTTTGATGTGATAGCGTACAGAATATGAAGAAAATGAAGACAGTGTTTGTTGGACTTTCGGGCGGCGTGGACTCATCCGTGGCTGCTTTGCGATTGCAACGAGCTGGATACAATGTGGTCGGGGTGTTTATCAAGGTTTGGCATCCCGACTTTATGGTTTGCAACTGGGAGCAAGAACGGCTCGACGCCATGCGAGTGGCGGCACACCTGAATATTCCGTTTCTCACCTGCGATGCTGAAGCGGCCTATCGCGATGAAGTAGCTCAGTACTTCATCGAATCATACAAAGCTGGGCGGACGCCAAATCCCGATGTAATGTGTAATCAGCACGTGAAGTTCGGCGCCTTTTTGCGCTTTGCGCAGCAAAAAGGCGCCGACTTCATCGCCACCGGACACTACGCCAGACGCACAGATGGTGCGAAGGGACCAGAGATGCATCGTGGGGTTGACACAAATAAGGACCAAACGTATTTTCTCTGGACTCTTACACAAGAACAGCTTGAAATGACATTGTTTCCAGTCGGCGACACACCCAAGAAACAAATTCGCCAGGAGGCGACAATAGCAGGCCTTCCGGTTGCCGAAAAAAAAGACAGTCAGGGTATCTGCTTCCTTGGACATGTAGATATTCCTGAGTTCCTCTCACACTATGTCAACTTAGTGCCTGGAGATGTTTTGAACGAAAACGGAGAGATGATTGGCACCCATCAAGGCGCGCTTGTATATACACTCGGACAGCGCCACGGCTTTACCATCACCACCCATAACACTGAGCGTCAGGCGATGTTCGTAACCGCAAAAGATATAGATGCAAATACCGTCACGGTGAGTAGTACTCAACCAGAAACCACAGCAGACACCGCCATGACACTCGAAAACCCAATACTACGCACAACCGTGAGTGTAGGCGATACCGTTGAAGCACAGTTTAGATATCGTCAGACACCATGTACCGTCACTGTCGTAGAAGTTTCAGTCAATAAAATCATCATTGTTCCAGTGTCGCCAACCGCCAAACCAGCAGTTGGGCAATCCTGTGTACTGTACCTAGGGTCACACTGCATCGGAGGTGGTATGATTGCGTAAACAGCGTACAAGCGCACCGCGCTATACGCGGATGTTTATTTTTGTTTTTTCATGCCAACCCTTATCACAAAAGCTGACGGCACTTCTGAATATTTTAAAGTTGAGAAACTGCGACGATCCCTGAGACGGGCTGGCGCTGACCCTAAAGAGATACACGAAATCATCAGTGAAGTAGACAAAACCATCTACGAAGGCATTCGAACACAGGAAATCTACCGCTTTGCCTTTGACCTACTCCGCACAAGCAGACCACCTGCAGCAGCCCGTTATTCACTACGTCGCGCATTATTTAACCTTGGGCCAACTGGCTTTCCGTTTGAGCGTTTTTTGGCTCGTCTGTTTGCGCAGCAGGGTTACAAAACTGAAACAGGTATTACTATACGAGGCAAGTGTGCACCACACGAAATTGATGTAGCAGCGTACAAAAGTAACCACAGCTTTGTAGCAGAAGCTAAATTTCATTCTCGGCCTGGGGTAAAATCTGATTTGCAAGTTGCAATGTACTCATACGCACGCTTGCTGGACCTGCGCGGACAACAAGTCTGCACCGAAGACATTTGCAGCATTCAAGAGTTTTGGCTCATTACTAACACAAAATTTACCACAACGGCTCAAGAGTACGGCGAATGTGTTGGACTCAACATGCTAAGTTGGGACTATCCAAAGCACGACAACCTGCACGATCGAATTCAACGCGCAGGTCTTTATCCAATCACTGTTCTGCAAGGCCTATCAGCCTCACAGGCCGAAACTCTTATAGCGAAAGACATTATTGTTTGTCGAGACTTGCTTGACAATGAACAAATGCTACGTCACCTCCGTATCTCAAAACGTAAACATGAGTCATTAATACATGAAGCTCGCTTGCTTTGTGGTGAAAAATAACGATAAAACTGCACGAATCTGTCAATGTTTTGCCACATCATGCCTGTGCTATACTCACGGCATTACTTAGTCAGCAAATCATTTTTTCTATATGGCAGCAGAAGAACAGCAAGACGGACAGAAGACCCTCGTGGCCTTTATTGTCGGACTTCTTATCGGCGGAATGTTAGTGTGGGCATTTTCTGGCCCAAGCGCGGCAGCTCCAACCACTGATAACGAGATCGTAACAACGGAGGAAGCGAGCGACGCTAGTGATGAAACAGCGCACTCAACCGAAACCGAAGCAGAAATAGCCATACCAACACTCGTGGTTGGAGAAGGTTCTGTTGAAGTGAAGGATCAAGCAGCAAGCGCAACCATAGCGCTTGAAAGTGCCGTGTATCCAGTAAGTGAAGGCTGGATCGGTGTACGTGAGTACAACGGTGATCAGCTTGGCTATATTCTTGGTGTTGTGCGCTTCAGCGAATCACAAGGACTCGTGCCAGACGAAATTGTATTACAACGTGCAACCACTGCTGGCAACCGCTACGCAATTGTGATCTTTACGGAAGACGGAGATTTTGACTTCAATCTCTCAGGTGACGTGCAAATCGACCAAATTTTCGACACCTTTGTTGCTCAATAAGCTTGCATAGCAGGCACGAAAAAACTGGCCCTTAAAGGGCCAGTTTTTTCGTGCCTCCCCTAAATGGTATACTGCATCCATGGCTGAATACGTAAAAAAATACAACCCAAACCGACATGCCGACTGGAACTACGGCGGAGCAAAATGGAAGCTCTCTCGCTCCAAAATTGACTTTTTCTTTGAGTGTCCGCGTTGCTTTTATCTTGATAATGTTCTTGGCACAAAGCGTCCAGGCTTTCCATCTTTTAACCTTAACATCGCCGTAGACGAACTCTTTAAAAAAGAATTCGATGTACACCGTGCCGCCAAAACCAAGCATCCTATTTTTGAGAAATACAATCTCGACGCACTACCATTTGAGCACAAGAGCATGGACGAGTGGCGCGATCCGTTTGTTGGCATCATGCACACACACGAGCCAACTGGCCTCATAGTAAGTGGAGGAGTCGACGATATTTGGGTTACGTCAGAAGGCAAGCTTATTATTGCTGACTACAAATCAACCTCCAAAGAAGGAAAGATTGAAAAACTGGGCGACTCACCTTGGGAACAGCAGTACACTCGCCAGCTTGGCGTCTACCGTTGGCTCCTAGAGCAGAATGGTTTTGAGGTAGAGAAAACTGGCTACCTGGTGTACGCCAACGCCAGCAAAGACGAACCTGGCTTTGACGACAAACTTGTATTTGATACCACGCTCGTACCAGTGACAACTGACATCTCATGGATTGAGCCAGCCCTAATGGATATCAAGGCCTGCTTGGACCGTAAGGACTTACCGCCAACCGGCCCGAGCTGCGAATTCTGCCCCTACCGTGAAGCTTCTGGGAAGAAACTCCAAGCGATTCATTTCGCAAATAAAAAGTAATTGACACCAGATATTTATGTTGTAGAATACACAAAAGTTCTTAGGAGAGTCAGATGGAAGCAACCGAAATTGAAACGGTTAAGTTTGCCTATATTGGCCTACTCTGGTTAAGTCTTTGGATACTCTATGCGCCCAACTGGGGAATGTACATTCTTGCAGTACCGCTTGGAGTTTGGGCTGGCGCAGGATATCCGGACATACTTACACTTAATGAGATAAGGCCTTCTTTCACGCAAATTTTAAGCATTGAGACATGGCCTCTTATTGTGATTATAGCAAAGCTGTTTGCATGCATCACTGCCAGCTTCATAATCCTACTGGCAACTCTCATATTTCTAATCAAATTATGGAAGCTGCTCTCAAAAGCAGTACTTAAAAGCACCGGTTGAAACACCGGTGTTTTCGTTTATCATATACACATGAAATCCTTCACCGAATCAGTACGCGAAGTGGTAAAAAGCATCCCGACCGGAAAGACTATGACCTACGCTGAGGTTGCCAAGGCAGCAGGGAATGAGAAAGCCGCCCGGGCAGTGGCCAACATCATGGCGGCCAATTATGACCCCGAGATACCATGCCACCGCGTCATTCGCTCTGACGGTGCACTGGGTGGATACAACAGAGGTGGAGAAGAGGCAAAGCGCCGCTTGTTAGCAAGCGAAGGTGTTGTATTATAGCTATATGGATCAAGGCTACGAACGTGACCGCATCAAAGCACAAATGGAGCAACTGCAGCGTGAGCACGAACAGTTGAATTTTACTATCTCACGAGAAAAAAATAGCGAGCTTTACGAAGTGGAGAAGTTAAAGCGTGAGTTTAAAAGAAAAATTGAAACAGCCGAAAATAGGCAACGGGAAATACAGCTTGAAATTGCGAACAAGAAGATAGAACTAACCAGAATTGAAAACAGACTGCGAGAAGCTGCGGCTCCAAATCAAATCTCCAAAGTCGCAGAAGATCGAGCCCGCAGACGAAGATTTTAGCAACCACTTGTATGTACACCTACAAAGTCGAACAAGCCATCAAAGCTGCCGCAATCTTACACCAAGACCAACTTCGAAAGGGGCCCGCACAGCTACCTTATGTTACTCATCTCGTAGCAACCATGCTTATCCTGCGTGACTACACCAGCGACGAAACCACTCTAGTCGCCGCCCTTCTTCACGACACACTCGAAGACACCGACTACACATATGACGAGCTTGTTGATGATTTCGGAGAAGAGGTGGCAAAAATTGTAAAAGTGGTAACTGAGCCAAGAGGGCCAGAGTATAAGCACCTCTCTTGGATAGAGATTAAAAAACAATATGCAAATCAACTCAAGCAAGGTCCTCTTGAAGCAGTCATGATTGCCGCTGCTGACAAATCACACAACTTCCGTACTATGGTCGAAGACTACTATGAAAATCACGATTTATTCCTTCGTGAGTTTGGCACTGATCTAGACGGTCGTCTTGAAGCATATCAGACTATCGCAAACGCCATCAACAGCCGACTGTCTGATGGTATAGTACACGAGTTCAATCACACGTTTAAAGAGTTTAAAGAATTCATTTTCAATGTCAAAGAAAGCATCGAGTAAGAAATTTACCTATACACCAACCAATGAACTTCCACCCCTTAGTACCATCAAGACCGAGTGGGATTTGGCTAGTCATTACTACCAAAGCGAAGATGACCCACAAATTGAAAAAGACGCAAAAGCGTACGAAAAAGCCGTAAGGGCCTTTGTTAAAAAGTACCAAACCAGCGACTTTACGAGCAATGAAGAAAAACTCTTCGCTGCACTCAAAGACAGCGACAAGCTCGAAGAACTAGCAACTGGCAGCAAAATTGTGCGCTACTTCTCATTTAGAGGAGTATTAGACGTGAACGACAATGCTGCGAACCGAAAACTTGCCCAGTTTGGTGAACGATTCAGAAAACTTGGTAACGAAATGCTGTTCTTTCCACTGCAAATTGGAAAAATTGACATTGCGACGCAAAAGAAATACTTACAAAGCGAACTTTTAAGTCCATATCGCTACCTCTTAAAGCAAAACTTTGAGGATGCAAAGCATCATCTTAGCGAAGCCGAGGAGCGAATTTTGAGCTTACGATCAAACACGTCGAGCGGAATGTGGGCGGATGCGGTTGAAAAAATTATCAGCAACCGCTCGGTAACTTTCAAAAAGGAAACTATTCCTGTGCCAGAAGCACTTGAACGCATGGACGCACTTTCTTGGAATGATAAGAACACGCTTTGGAATCTCATTCTGCTAGAAATGAAGCAAATCAGTGAAGTTGCAGAACATGAACTAACTGCCATTGTTACGCACAGCAAAGTCAGCGATGAACTACGAAAGTACAAAAAACCATATTCTGCTACGGTGCAAGGATATGAAAACAATGAAAAAGCGGTTGAGGCACTCGTTGATGCTATTTCTACTAAAGGCTTTGCCCTCAGTAAGAAATTTTACAAACTAAAGGCCAAGCTTCATAAGCTTTCTTCTATTCCTTACGCCAATAAGTACGATCCTATTGGTGATTTGAGTCATCCAGATTTTGAAACTGCGGTACGCGCATGTCGCGACACATTTTACGGACTAGATGAAGAATTCGGAAAAATTTTCGATCGCATGCTCGAGAATGGTCACATTGACGCGTTTCCTAAGAAGGGGAAGCGGGGCGGTGCCTTTATGTCGGCAACAATCGGCTTACCAACCTACGTCATGCTCAATCACACCACAGACTTCAAGTCTTTGGAGACTATGGCGCATGAAGTCGGCCATGCTATTCATGCAGAATTTAGCAAAGTGCAGCCTGCTATATACGAAGAATTTTCAACTACAACTGCCGAAACTGCCAGCACACTCTTTGAGCAATTGACCATGCGTAAATTGCTTGACGTGTTACCCGACGAACAAAAAGTGATCTTCTTGCACAACAAAATCTCTCGTGACATTGCTACCGTGCAGCGACAAATTGCATTTTTCAATTTTGAACTTGAGATGCATGAACACATTCGAGCACATGGCCTAGCCACAAAAGAAGAGCTGGCAGCAATGATGAAAAAGCATCTAGAATCGTATCTCGGAGAGGGTGTAACCGTCACCGAAGATGATGGGTACTCTTACGTGTACATTCCACATATTCGTTACGGCTTTTACGTGTACACCTACTCATACGGACACCTTGTTAGTAACCTAATGATTAAAAAAGTGACAGCTGATCCAGCCTATCTCGGCAAAATTAAAAAATTCCTGCACGCCGGTGGAAGCGACACCGTCGAAAACATCTTTAAGTCAATTGGTATCAACACTAATAAAGTTGAAACATTTCTAGAGAGTCTTAAAACCCAAGAAGAGGAAATTAAGGAGCTAGAGAAGCTTACTAAAAAACTCACATAACAATCTTCACTTCATCGTGATAGACCCAACAAACGGCTTCCGCAACTTCAATTTCTTCGCGGGAGCCGTTTTCTAATTGGCAAACCACTACGCCCGGCACAAGACTCGTAAAATACTCAGCGTGACCACGCTTTACTTCAGCTATTCCGGTAATGGTGGGTAGCGTCACTGCCACAACGTCTTTGACGAACGATTCTTTCAGCGGACTGACGACACGACAAATCATGCTTTTTTACGCTTAGGAAGCGCGCCAATCATATAGACATCCTCTAGCGACCAATCATCGCATTCTCCCTGTAAAATGCGCTCACAGCCATCAAGCGCTTCCTCAAGCGAGACGGACACACCCGGCTCACCACTGAAATGTTCAGTAACATGGAGTGGTTGGGTCATAAAGCGCTGAAGACGCTCAGCGCGCTTTGCTGCCAATTGATCTGCCTTAGGCAGTTCATCAATACCAAGAATAGCGATGATATGCGACAGCTCTTCGTACTTCTGGTAGAGGGTGCGAATATCGCTAGCAATCTCGTAATGCCGGTCACCGACAATGTCTCGGTCGAGTGCATGTGCACTCGACCGAAGTACGTCAATTGCGGGATAAATTCCTTTGGCGGCAATATCACGCGAGAGCACAATCGACGTATCGAGATGGGCAAAAATCGCAGCCACAGCTGGATCGGTAATGTCGTCAGCTGGTACATAGACAGTCTGCAAGGACGTAATGTGCCGGCGACCGTTACCGCGGATACGTTCTTGGAGGGCTGAGATTTCTTGTTCAAGGGTTGCCTGATAGCCAAGCTCAGATGGAATATGTCCAAGCATAGAACCAACTTCCATCCCGGCCATAGCGTGACGGAAGATATTATCAATAAACAAAAAGACATCTTTGTCGAGTACGTCGCGAATGTACTCAGAAGCAGTCACGGCTGCCAAGCCAGTACGCGAACGCACACCAGGTCCTTTATCCATTTCACCAAAATAGAGGGAGGTCTTATGTAAAATGTCGAGTTCAGCAAGAATGGTAAGCAGATCGTTACCTTCACGGATGCGCTCGCCGATACCAGCAAATACTGCCGCGCTTGAATCGGCGAGCGCACTATTGTGAATCAGCTCAGTCATCAAAATCGTCTTACCAACACCCGCGCCGCCAAAAAGCCCCACACGATCATTGGATCGAAACGGCGTCAGCACATCAATAATCTTGATACCGGTTTCAAGCACGGTGGTTTTGGCATGCGCCTGTTGCGCATTCCAGGTAAGTGGCGAGCCGTGCAGTGGTCGACTATCATGCAGCACCACCTCAGTACCATCAATCGGTTCGCCAAAAATGTTAAAGGCATGACCAAGCATCGCATCACCAACGGCGGTTTGTAGCACCTCATCTGTAAGCACCACCGCTTCACCACGCTTCACGTAGGAGAGGCGAGAGAGGGCGATAGCACGCACGCTCGTTGCACTCGACTGCTCAATCACCTCAAGCAAAGTTCCTTGCCCAGCAGTTTTAAGGAGCGCGTGAACGGGCGGCAATGCGCCAGCACACGTGATATCTACCACGCCGCCTTTGATTGCTGTAACTATACCTAGTATCTCGCTCATAGTGATGAAATGGCTGAAAAACGTTCAAGCTGCTTCGCCGTATCTTCATGTCGACGCCATCTTCTGTATTGTCGCATAGTATCGGCGATGATGGTTTCGGTTTTTGCACCCGCATGCTCGAGTCCTACGGTACGAGCTGAAAACTCTGCCAAGGCAGTTTCTTGCAAAAACTGATGAAGTCGCGCAAGCAGATACTTCTTTAAGAGTGACTGTTTGTAATCCTCAACCACCCCTTCAATGATGGGGAATCCAGTTAGTGGTTCATTTGTAGGTAAAACCGACTCATCGACCGCAAGTGGCAGCAAATCAGCAATGACGGGATGATAGACGGTGAGTGACTGCGGCTTAGGGTAGAGGAATTTCACTGCAGCGTAAGTACCAGACTGCACCTTATTAGAAAGTCTGTCAGCCAACGCCATGACTTCAGCATCTGTCGGGAAGCGGTCTGCAAACATGTAATGAGTTACACCGTCAGCTGCTGGCCAGAGCGCCTGCGCTTTCGCGCCAATTACAAGCATGTCATGAGTCTCGAGTGCTGCTTCAAAATAATGATCATAGAGCCGATGCCAGAGGTCGCCCACCAAACCACGGTCACCAGAAAGCACAACCAAAAGTGTCCGCGGTTTATCTTTCGCACACCGAGCGGATGCTGTTTTAAATGACGCTGATGTAAAACCTTCAAGCCGCACCATCAGTCTGGCAATCACTTCAGTGTACGAAGCTAATTTTATGCTTTGATCCTCAAGCGCATGCAGTTTTCCGGCTGCGATTTTCTCTAAGACCTGCACCGTCTCCAGCACGTCCTCAAAGCCCGCTAGCTGCTTTTTATGGTCTGTGAAGGATTTCATACTACTGCTTCGTTAGTTATAAAATCATGTTTAAAATCCTCGATGATTTCTTTCACCCGAACTTTTGTCTTCTCGTCAAAAGTGCCAGTGGCAATTTTCTTAAGCAGAGCACGATGGCGACTTCTAAAGAGTTCGAGTAGATAATTCATAAAGTGACTCCAAGTATTTTCACTAAAGTCATCAAAGAAACCATGTTCGACCGCATAGAAAAGCACAGCCTGCTCAGCAAATGTAACGCAAGTGTGTTTATCTTGCTTCAGTAAATCTAACAGGAGATTACCGCGGTGAATTTCATTTTTAACCGACTCACTTACCGTAGTTTCAAGCTGCGAAAGTTTCTGCAGCTCCTTGTGTTGCGCGAGTGCTAACCGAATACCGCTAAGCACTTCTTTAAGGACCGGCGGCTGCACCTGCGAACCAACACGCGACACTGACAAGCCGACATTAACCGCTGGCAAAAAATTCTTCTGAAACAGACCACGCTCAAGGTACACCTGACCGTCAGTAATCGAAATAATATTTGTCGGGATATAGGCAGTCACATCGCCTTCAAGGGTCTCGATAATCGGCAGGGCAGTGAGTGAGCCGCCACTTTGATCATCAGATAATTGTGCGGCGCGCTCCAAGAGCGTGGCATGAAGCGCAAAAACATCACCCGGATAGGCTTCACGTCCCGGCACACGACCAAGAATAAGTGAGATATCGCGGTACACTTTGGCATGACGAGACAAATCATCGTACACCACAAGTGCATCGCGCCCAGAATTACGAAAATGCTCAGCGACCGTACAGCCCACAAACGGCACAATGTACTGTGCGAAGTACGAATCATTAGTCGTAGCCGCCACCACAGTGGAGTAGAGGAGAGCATTGTTTTCCTCGAGGTCGTTCACGAGCTCATCAAGCTTCTGTGTACGCTGACCACACGATACATAAATACAATACACCGGCTCAGCCTCATGTTTTTGATTAAGCACAATATCGGTAGCAATGGTGCTTTTCCCAAGCTTACGATCACCGATGATTAGCTCACGCTGACCTCTCCCGAGCGGTAAAGTAGCATCAATTACCTTAATACCAGTCATGAGCGGGCGCGTAATTGGCTTACGATGAATAATTGGCGGCGCCTCCAAAAAGACAGAGGTCTCGACGCCATCGGGGACCGGCGCAAAGCCATCAAGCGGCTCTGAAAGCGCGTTTACCACGCGGCCAATATACGCATCTGATACCGACACTGAAAATTGCTTACCCGTGCGATAGACCGGCTGGGTGGTGTCAAAATGAGCGTCGATAAATAACGCTTCTACATACTCGTCCGTAAAACCAATTACTAATGCTGCCGGCTGATGATTTGTGTCTTCTAACAACTCATGAATAAACACTTCTGCCAGACCAGAGAGTTTCGCTACACCAGCATAAAACGTGACAATCTGCCCCGTATTCTTTTTTGTGTGCCTAACGTGACTCATGATGCGCATGCACTTCAGCAAGTCGCTGGTTAATTTGAGCAATTACCGCTTCCTTTTCGGCGGCTGATTCCTGCTGCGCCTGCATACGAATATCTTCTGCAACTGCTTCAGCCTCAGCAATAATTTCTTTCGCTTGGTTGCGACTTTTAGTCATGTACTGCTTTTCTTTCTCAGCAAGTTTGGCAGCTTTGTCTGCAAGCTCAGCTTCGACAACCGCAGCCTTTTCTAGCGATGCTTCATCTGCTTCAATCCGCTTGATGAGCGGGCGATAGACAAACTTGGTAAGCACAAATAGCAACAATACAAAATTAATCAGCTGTGCAATCAGCAATCCAATATCAATACCTAAATTCCCGAGAAAGTGCATACAAAACTAATCGGACACGTTGTCCGTCAACCAAGAGGGCGTTTGTTATCCAACAAACTTAAGAATGAGCGCTACCACCAGTACGTAAATAGCAATCGCTTCGGCAAAAGCAATCGCGATAATCATTGCCAGCTGAATCTTGTCGGAATTGTCTGGATTGCGCCCCATAGCGATAAGCGCGGCCGCACCAATCATGCCGATGGCAATCGCAGGGCCAATGGAGCCAATCGCAATCGCAAATGCTGAAGGATCTTGAATCATAAAAATTTCTTACTACCTCTTTACTAAAAGTATACCAAGGACAAATCGTGATACGCGCGATTATCCTCTTTCTGTTGGCAAATGCTCAGTACTGAGCCGCACAAAGGTAAGTGCGAGCACGCAGAAGATATAGGCTTGAATCAGGCTAATAAAAAACTCCAGCACCATAAACGGCACCGGGAGAATGTACGGCACAAGAAACGCAATCACGATGAGCAGCACCTCGCCAGCAAACACATTGCCGAAGAGACGAAATGAAAACGAAAGGATACGCATGCTTTCTGACATTGCTTCAAACAAGCCGAGGATAAACGGAATAATGCCTGAGAAATTGAAAAAGTGTTTGAGATAGCCCTGCCAACCACTTGCTTTCACTGCAAACCATTGAATCGAGAAGACGGTCACAATAGCGAGCGCAAGCGTGGTGGTAAGGTCGCTATTTGGCGAGCGAAAGAGTGACACCTCGCCAGCATCGGTCGCAACGTAAAAAGAACCCAAAAAACCCGGCAACAAAGCAATGAGATTAGTGGTAAAGATAAATAGAAAGAGTGTCGCAATGAGCGGCAACACGCGCTTTGAAAGTGCGCGACTTTGCGTGACCGTATCAGCGAGTCGGAGCAGCTCCATCACAATGATATGCCAACCTTTCAGCAGCACATTACTATTCTCAGACTCTCGCCGATGCACATGGTAGTACCAAGCCAAACCCATCAAGAGCAGTGAGGCAACCAAAGTCGTAAAAAACGTATTGGTAATTAAAAACCCAAACACGGAGAGCACATATTCAGACTGAATACTAATGCCGGGCATATTATTTTTGCACTGACTTAGTAATAAGCGGCTTCATCATGTGGTACGCCTCATAGATAGTGAGCACGATACCGATGAGCGCGCCGCCAATAATAAAAATCGGACTCGTACCGAGTTTGCCATCGAGCCAATAGCCAAGCAACACAAAGCCCGCAACCGACGATGCCATCAAAAAACCGAGCTGAGTCGCCAGCGAAAGAGCGTATGAAAATTTGAAGCCATCTTCTTTATTCATGTACGTGGAACGTTCACGTATCAGTGTAGCACGTGCACGTATTCATTCTTTCGGAAAATCACCGATTACCAGCCCTGACTGATTGGACGAGACGCATTAATTTGGTATATTCAAAGCCTTATAACCTAAGCAAATTACTATGATGACGGGAAACGACATTCGTAAAAAATATCTAGATTTTATGGCCGCCAAAGGCCACGCTGTTGTGCCGTCTTCAGCCTTGGTGCCAGACAACGACCCAACCACACTCTTCACCGGAAGTGGTATGCAGCCAATGGTGCCGTATTTGCTTGGCGAAACGCACCCAAAGGGCGTTCGCATTGCCGACTCACAGAAGTGTTTCCGCGCTGAAGATATCGAAGAAGTGGGTGACAATCGTCACACTACGTTCTTTGAGATGCTCGGCAACTGGTCATTTGGTGATTACTTTAAAGAAGAACAAATCGACTGGATGTTTACGTTCTTAGTAGACGAACTCGGTCTCGACCCAAATAAGCTCTACATCACAGCCTTTGGCGGCGATGAAGCCAGTGGCGTACCAATCGACGACGAAGCACCAAAGCACTGGCAGCGTCTGTTTGGCGAAAAAGGAATTGATGCACGGGTAGCACACATGGGTAGCGAAGAAGATGGCTATAAGCGCGGCATGAAAGAAGGGGAGCGGATTTTCTACTACAACGCCAAGAAAAACTGGTGGAGCCGAGCTGGCGTGCCGCAAAATATGCCCGTTGGTGAACCAGGGGGTCCTGACTCTGAGATGTTTTATGATTTCGGTACCGAACACGACCCGAAGTGGGGCGAACACTGCCACCCAAACTGTGACTGTGGTCGCTTCATGGAAATCGGCAACAACGTCTTCATGCAGTACATCAAGAAGGGTGAAGGGGAGTTTGAAGAACTCAAGAACCGCAACATCGACTTTGGTGGTGGACTTGAACGTATTGCTGCCGCCGTAAACAACGAACCTGACGTCTTTAAGATCGATCTCCTCTGGAACGTCATTACCCAAATTCAGAAACTTTCCGGAAAGTTCTACATCGATAATGAGGAGGCGTTTCGGGTGATTGCCGACCATATCCGTGGCGCAGTGTTTATGATTGGTGACGGTGTGTTCCCAAGCAACAGTGAGCAGGGGTACTTTGTACGCCGCCTCTTGCGTCGTGCGGTACGATACGCTGACCAGCTCGGTATTCCAGCTGGCGAATTTAAGAACCTAGCTGAAAGTGTCATTACTACCTACGAAGCTCACTACACCAATCTCGGCGAGAAGCGTGACGTTATTAAGGAAGCAATTGAGAAAGAAGAAGCGCAATTCCGTAAGACACTGGAAAACGGCCTGAAGCAATTCAATAAAATTGAACTCCAAGTACACCTCAGCAAAGAAGAACTACAGCAAGCCAAAGCAACCGGCAAGATTGAAGGGGCAAAGACCAGAAAGGCCATTGGCGCAAAAAATGCCTTTGATCTCTTTACTACGTTCGGATTCCCGATTGAGCTCACTGAAGAAATCGCGTCTGAAAAAGGCCTCGTGGTAGATCGCCTTGGCTTTGAAAAGCTCATGACTGAACATCGCGAAAAGTCTCGCGCTGGCGCAGAGCAGAAATTTAAGGGTGGGCTAGCCGACAACTCAGAAAAGGTAGTACAGTATCACACAGCAACACACCTGATGCTCGCAGCGCTTCGCGAGATTCTCGGCACGCACGTCCATCAGGCCGGTTCAAACATTACTGGCGAACGACTCCGCTACGACTTCACGCACGGAGAAAAAGTAGCGCGAGAAACGCTAGATAAGGTAGAAGCTTGGGTCAACCACGCCATTAAGACCGGGGGAGTGGTGACGATTGAAACCATGAGCAAAGACGCTGCCGAGCAAGACCCAGCCATCGAAGGCAGCTTCTGGGATCGGTATCCAGACGAAGTAAAGGTCTACGTCATGACCGGCAATGACGGCACCATCTTCTCAAAAGAGCTTTGTGGAGGACCGCACGTCGAGAAGCTTGAAGATATTGAAGGCACTTTCAAAATCACTAAGGAAGAATCGTCTTCTGCTGGTGTACGCCGCATTAAGGCCGTTCTTCAGTAGAGGTTGTGTGTTGTGAAAACGACGGCCGGGCCCAAAGGGCCCGGCCGTCGTTTTCACAACTATCACATCGGACTGATAAATGCGCTCACGTATGCTGTTATACTATCTGCATGTCACTCTTTGGACTCAAGAAAAGCACCGACAGGTACGGCGTGCTCATTGACATTGGCTCAGGCAGCGTACTCACCGCCATCATATATTCCAATCCTAAAAATAAATATCCTTTCATTATCTGGTCGCATCGAGAGCACGCCCCTTTGCGCAATATTGACTCACTCGAACAGAGTGCTAAAGCAGTCATGACTGCCTTAATGAATTCATCAATGCGTCTTGACGCAGAAGGAAGAAAAGCTTTGTTTGACTACGACCAAGCCGCTGTCCTTAGTGAACTTCAGTGCAGCATTGCTGCACCTTGGGCATACACCGTCACCAAAACCATTAATTACAAGCAAGGAGCACCTTTCATCATCACTGAAGAACTGCTCGAAGAACTCACAAGCACAATCAACAAAAAGGTAGAAAACGACTTAGCTTCTAGTGCTGCTCTAAAAGACCTCGGCTTGCAGGCAATCACGCGAAACACCATGGATATGCTGTCAAACGGTTATCGCGTTCAGGATCCTGAGGGTGAACAAGCAACCGAACTCACCCTATCAAAAACAACGGTTGTCACTCAAGAGTATTTGATAGACGCGATAACCGAAATGCAAAACAAGCTCTTCCCAAATACAGCAGCGCGTAAGTTGTCTTTTATACTTATGCTCTACGCAGTAACCCGCAGACTCCTTAATCAAAGCTATGACGTATGCCTCATAGATATCACATACGAAGCGACTGAAATTGGCATTGTGCGTGATGGCGTACTCTCATACTGCACACACGCTCCATTTGGCTCTTTCTCACTCGCGCGAGAAATCTCAGCTGTCACAGGAGTTCCTCTGCACGAAGCGTTTGGATACCTACATACCGAGTCACCATATAGCTTTATCAAATCACTCCCGGACAATCAACAGGGGCAAATTGAGTCTGTTTTTGATGCGTATATACAACAAATTAGCAAACTCTTCCACGAAACTGGTGACTCACTTTCAATTCCTAAGCAAATTTCGCTTCACGCTGACTTAAACAGTGAAACACTCTTTTCTGACTTAATTGAAAAAGCAGTTAAACGATCAATCAAAAGCGAACCACGCATTATGCCTATTTCACAAGAAATCCTACAACAGACATATGAGACGATTGACCCCGCCACAAAAAAGCAACTCCCCAAAGATACTGCGCTGCTTTTGTCAGCACAATTCTTCCATGACCAACTCAGTGCACACAGCTTTGAGTACCTTTAATCTGTTTATGTTATAAAATATACGTATGGCACAAAAATGGAACCTGCAGGATATTCGACCAGCTGAGCCGAGAAAGCGTCGACTTCCACCAGAAATGCGCACCGTAGACACGAGTGCTGAAATGGAGACCTCACAACAACGACCAATAACACCTCCAAGCGACCGAGAGCATATCCCAAGCATCGTCATTGAAGACGGCAATAAAAACAATCGGAAACGACTACTGGTATCAATTGCACTGTTTGTTGTGATTGTTGGTGGCGCAGTAACACTCAGCGCTGTAATGGGGAAAACAGAACTTACTATATACCCAGTCAATCGTGAGCCGAATGTTAGCGCAGAAATTACCGCATATCCTGACAAGCGAGAAGGTGAACTAACGTACGAAATCATGACGCTAGAGGCGACAGGTGAAAAGCAAGTTAAGGCTAGTGGGCAAGTGCAAGTGGAGGAGCTAGCTACGGGCATCATCGAAATTAAGAAAACCACTCCTGGAGCCGAAAGACTTATTAAAAATACGCGATTCCGCACTTCTAGCGGACTCATTTTCCGTATCCAAGAATCAGTAGTGGTGCCTGGAGCAGTAAAGAATGAAAGCGGGCAATTAGTAGCAGGCACTATCCAAGCTGAAGTATTCGCAGATGACGTTGGTGAAGAGTACAACGCACCTGCCGGCACCACATTTGATGTCCCAGGCTTTAAAGAGGGTGGTTACACTGCACTATATGAAGCAATTAGTGCCAGCGCACCGCAAGCCTTCACCGGTGGGTTCAGCGGACCACAATTTCAGATTGATGAAGCAGAACTCCAGACAGCTCGTCAGGCTCTTCAAACTGAATTGCGCGATAATCTCCTGTTACGCATAGATAATGAAAAGCCGGCTGACTTTATCGCTTTTCCAAGTGCAGTTGCAGTTACCTACAATCAACTTCCTGCTGTGGAGTACGCAGGTGATTTGGTAACCATACGTGAACAAGCCATTCTTCAGATTCCGTTATTTAAGCAAACTGAATTTGGTTCGTACCTGGCAAAGGAAACAGTAGCCACATATAACGGCAATCCTGTGCGGGTAGAAGATCCAACCGTTCTTAGTTTTAGTTATCTTTCTAGCACCACCAGTGCAAGCATTATCGCCAACGAACCTTCCCTCAGCTTCCGTTTAACCGGAAAGCCTCTTCTTGTCTGGGAATATGACGCAGAAAAGCTTAAAACGGATTTAGCAGGACTTCCTAAAACCGCTCTAACAAACGCTGTTCCAGCCTATCCAGGAATTCAACGTGCCGAACTCAATATGACGCCATTCTGGCAGCGTACGTTCCCAGATGATCCAGAAGAAATCACTGTCATTGAACAAATTTCTAGTGAAGAGTAGGCGGTCTGATTACTTATATTGACGTTGCTTTGTTTATTTGTTAGACTCTTCGGGTTTAATGGATCAAGAGACATCAACGGTTAAGGACGATTTGGTGTACGGCATTGTGGAAGAAGCACTGCCGAACGCCCTTTTTCGTGTCACCGTAGAAGGGGAAGAAGAGCCCGTTCTCGCATACCTCTCGGGGAAAATGCGACGATTCCGGATTCGCGTACTCGTTGGCGACAAAGTCGGCATGGTGACCGATCCATATGGAGGTAAAGCGCGTATTACGAAGCGCCTCTAAGTAAACAAAAGCAAATATTATTATGAAAGTTCGATCATCAGTAAAAAAAATGAGTCCTGATGACATCATCGTTAAGCGAAAAGGTGTCGTCTACGTGATCAATAAGAAGAAGCCTCGCCACAAGCAGCGTCAAGGCTAAGTAAGATATGAGAATTTCAGGTATTACTATTCCAGACGAGAAGCACCTGTCATACGCCCTTACAGCGGTATATGGTATTGGACTCTCTCGCTCTGCACAGATTCTCGACGAATTGTCTATTCCTCACACTAAGAAGGCTACTGAGCTTTCTACAGAAGAAGAAAATGCGATTCGTGAAAAGGTAGAATCTTTCACCATCGAAGGTGAGCTCAAGCGCACGGTGTCAGCGAACATCAAGCGTCTTAAGGATATTGGTTCTTACCGTGGCTCACGTCACGCTAAGCGCCTTCCTGCTCGAGGTCAGCGCACGAAGACCAACTCACGCACACTTAAGGGTGCGAAGAAGACTATGGGTAGCGGTCGCCGTAAGCTCGAAAAGACCTAGAATTATTAGTATTCATTCATAATCTATCCGACATATGGGTAAGAAACGAATTATGAAGAAGAGCGGGGGATCAGATGTGGCTGGTACTTCACGTGCCTTAAACCGCATCCCAAAGCGTAAGCTTGCTACTGGTAAGCTTAATATCCTCGCTACCTTCAACAACACACTCGTTACACTTTGCGATAGCAAGGGTAATGCTGTTATGTCTGCCTCATCAGGCGCACTCGGCTTCAAGGGATCTCGCAAGAGCACACCATTTGCCGCAGCCAAGGTAGGTGAAATTATCGGAGAAAAAGCTCAGCAGATGGGAATGAAGGACGCAGAGGTCGTCGTCCGTGGTGTAGGCGCTGGTCGTGAATCAGCTCTCCGCGCATTCGCTGGAAAAGGAATCGGTATCCTCAAGATTACTGACAAGACTCCAGTGCCATTCAATGGACCACGAGCACCTAAGCCACGAAATATCTAGTAGCTTATGAAAATTGGACCTAAGTTTAAGATTGCCAAGCGTCTTGGAGCACCAATCTTTGAAAAGACACAGTCTGCAAAGTTTGAACTCTCACTCGCTCGCGGTGGCAACCAGCGCCGTGGACGTCGTCCAGGCCAAATGAGTGACTACAAGCGTCAGCTCATCGAAAAGCAGAAAATGCGATTCACGTACGGAATTACTGAAAAGCAGCTCCGTCGCTACGTAGACGATTCAATTGCTAAAGAAGGTCATCAGCCAGTAGCAATTCTTATGGATCGACTTGAATCGCGTCTTGATAACGTCATTTACCGAATGGGTCTTGCTAAGACTCGCCGTCTTGCTCGTCAAATCGTCTCACACGGACACATCTGTGTGAACGGCAAGAAGATGACCATTCCATCTCATAAAGTCCGTCCAAACGATGTGATTTCTATCCGCGAGGGTAGTCGTCAGTCAGGACTCTTTGTTAACCTAAGCGAAACACACGAAGCAGCCGGTGTGCCAGCTTGGGTAACCTTCGACGTAAAGAAGATGGAGGGAATCATGAAGTCAGCACCCGTTTATAATCCAGCCGAATCTCTGTTTGACCCTGAACAAGTGATGGAATACTACAGTCGATAAGGATTAGAGGTTTACTAAAATAAGCAAGTAAAAACACATTATGTTGGAAACAAATGTAACTCTACCGTCAAAGCCACGCGTTGTATCTGAGGAAGATAACCGCGGCGTCTTTGAGATCGACGGCCTCTATCCTGGCTACGGACACACACTCGGAAACTCACTTCGTCGCATTATTCTTTCTTCACTCCCGGGAGCTGCTATTACCCAGGTGAAGATTGATGGCGCTGAACACGAATTCTCTGCGCTCGACGGAGTAAAAGAAGATGTTATTACCATCCTCCTCAACCTTCGACGCGTTCGCCTTAACATGCACGCAGAAGAGCCGCTTACCATCACTCTTAAGAAGAAGGGTGTTGGTCCAGTAACTGCCGCTGATATCGACGCTCCGTCTCAAATTGAGATTTTGAGCCCGGAACAGCACATTGCTGAAATCACCAATGCTAAAACTGAGCTCAACATTGAACTTACAATTGAGCGCGGTCTTGGCTACGTACCACGTGAGGTGCACCAGAAAGACAAGGTAGAAATCGGCACCATTGCTATGGACGCTGTCTTTACCCCAATCCGTCGCGCAAACTACGAAGTAGAGAACATGCGTGTTGGTGACCGAACAGATTACAACCGACTTCGACTCATCATCGAGACAGACGGCTCATACTCAGCCCGTGAGGCGCTGGAGAAGTCTATCGAGATCATGATTCATCAGCTCAAAGCTGTGATTGGTTTCCAGGATCAGCATTCAGCCCCTGCAGCTCCAGCTGTAGCAGAAGAAGTTAAGTCAGAAGAACCTGATCCAGAGGTTCTCAAGACTCGCATTGAAACACTTGACCTTACTAGCCGTACGCTCCAAGCACTCGAAGAGGCGTCAATCCGCACTATCGGTGGTTTGGTTCGTAAGAAAACAGATGACATTCTTGCTCTAGACGGCATCGGTCCAAAGGGACTTGAAGAAATTCAAGACCTCCTCGGAAAGATGGGTCTGAAGCTTGAAGAATAACGCCTATGCGACACGCAAGTAAAACACGTACACTCAGCCGCACCCGCAGCCAGCGCACTGCTCTGGTCCGTGGTTTGGCAGTGTCACTCATCCGCGATGGTCAAATCAAGACCACACTCGCGAAGGCTAAGGAACTCCAGCCAAACATCGAACGTCTCGTGACTCATGCGAAGAAAGGAACTATTCCAGCTCGCCGTCATGTAGCGTCAGCGCTTGGTGAACCTAGCGAAACTATTATGAAGAAACTGTTCAGCGAGATCGCGCCAAAGTTTGCAGAACGCAACGGAGGGTACACTCGCATTGTGAAGCTTGGTCGGACTTCACCAGGACGCGATGAAGCAATTATTGCTTTCGTTGAATAATGCCTATGTCTACTACAGAAAACACAACTCGTGTACACACGATTGATGCTACAGGAAAGCGTCTTGGCAAAGTAGCAACAGAAGCTGCTACTGTTCTGCAAGGAAAAGATCAGGTTACATTTGCTCGCCACACAGTGGAAGCTGTAACGGTTGAAATCCAGAATGTAAGCAAGATGGATATTCCTGAAGGAAAGAAGGGCGAAATTTACCAGAGCTACTCAGGATACCCAGGCGGTCGCCGCACTGAAACCCTCGAGCACCTCGGTGAACGTCTCGGCTACAGCGAAGTAGTGCGCCGCACAATTGCTGGCATGCTTCCTGACAACAAGCTCAAGAAGCGTCTTATGAAGCAACTAATCGTAACTGAATAATCGTATGGCAACTAACACAGTATACGTGGAAGGACTCGGACGCCGCAAAACAGCGACGGCTCGTGTACGCCTTACACCAGCTTCAGAAACGAAGGTTACCGTAAACGGTAAGGAACTTACAGCATACTTCGGCAACCTCGGTCACCAGAAGGATGTGATGTCAGTTCTTGAAACAAAGGACGCCGGTATCGAAAATTACACTATTACCGCTAAGGTAGTAGGTGGTGGTATCTCAGCTCAGGCTGAAGCTATCCGTCTCGGTATCGCTCGCGCTCTTGTGAAAGAAAAGGCATCACGTCGTGGTGCACTCAAGGCTGAAGGCTACCTCAAGCGTGACCCACGTTCAGTGGAACGCAAGAAGTTCGGTCTTCGCAAAGCTCGCAAGCGACCAGCGTGGTCAAAGCGATAGTCCTACAGACTACACAAAAACTCCCCAGTGGGGAGTTTTTGTATGTTATAAATACTTTAGAGCCATACTAGGGAGACACGACCATGAAGACACAGCGCGGTATTACCATTATTCAACTCCTTTTGCTGATAGCAATCCTCGGATTGGTACTAGCCTCGCTCATACCAACATAAGCACCGACACGCAGCGCCTCCGGGCGCTGTTTTCTATTTACTTTTTATGAAAATGTTGTATTGTATTAAAAGATAAACCACAGGAGTTCATCATGCGAATTGCTGTTATTGAACCGAACCAAGACGACCTTTTTCTCATCGAGCACCTGCTTCGTCAATGCAACCACAAAGTCATCTGTATCTCTCACAGCAAAGGAGCAATGGCTCTCGGCCCTAACGAAGCAGATGCGATTATCATGGAGTACGATCAAGGCCCCGACAACCCCTCTGCAGCAGACATCTGCTGGACAGCAGTGACCTGGAAACGCTGGGTGCCCTGCCTGGTCCACACCGACCACCCAGACCGCATCCGGGCAGAACTTTTCCCTCCCAACACAGCATACAGAGAAAAAGGAAAGGATTTCAAGTACATCATCGACTTCCTGAAGCTCGTGCAGCAGTAACACAATTTTGGCCCGCGCAAAGCGCGGGCCACTTCATGACACCCTGGAGACCATATGAACCATTTTGTACTCAGTCTCGTCTTCGCACTTGTGTTCTCACTGAGCATCAGCACTTTCACTACCAGCAGCCACAAGGCACAGAGTGTTCTAGCGAAACTCGCTACCACCATTGCACTTGTGTACTTGTTGTACACACTTACATAAACGACTCCTTCCTGGAGTCGTTTTTTTGACAGCAGACATTTTTCTATTTATAATGCGCCCCGTATGGTGTATATGAACAATGAAAACGACGAAGTAGAGGTAGAAACCACCAACGATGATATTGACTTAGAAGAAACTGAATTAGTAGACGTAGAAGAGAAGAGCGGCGACAAGATTAAAAAACTGCAAGAGAAGCTGCGCCGTGCAGAAGAAGAAAAGAAAGAAGCTCAAGACGAGCTCCAGCGCGCACGCGCAGATTTCCTCAATGCCCGAAAACGACTCGACGAGGAACGCATCCGTGACCGCGCCCGGGCAAAAATAGCACACGTAGAAGAGTTACTGCCACTTTGCGACAGCTTCTATATGGCGATGAGCAATAAGGAAGCCTGGGAAAAAGCTGATGAAGCTTGGCGCAAAGGTGTCGAAGGTATTAACGGCCAACTCAATCGCATTCTTGATTCATACGGAGTGAAGGCGATTGACCCCCAAGGCGAAGTGTTTGACCCACACCGCGACGAAGCAATTGGTACCGAAAAGGTAACCGATGAAAAGCTCGTCGATACAGTAGTAACCGTCGTACAGCGAGGATTTGAAATGGAAGTAGACGGGAAAATGACAGTCATACGACATGCTCGGGTAACCACTGGAATTATGAATGAGTAAACGAGCGTAGCGACTATTACGAATTTATGTCTTGATTTGCACCATTCCTAGTGCAAATCACTAGACAAAGGAAATCTGTTAATTACTAGAAAATATTGTATACTCACGAAAAAATATATGGCAAAGATACTTGGAATTGACCTTGGAACCACCAACTCAGCAATGGCCATCATTGAAGCTGGTGAACCAACTATTGTAGAAAACAGCGAAGGCAATCGCACTACACCGTCGATTGTGGCAATCTCAAAGACAAACGAACGACTCGTTGGTCAGATTGCGAAGCGACAGGCGGTAACTAACCCGACAAATACCATTTACGGCATCAAGCGCTTCATGGGGCACAACTTTAGTGACTCTGTTGTCCAGAAGGATAAGGATATTGTCCCATACGAAATCAAGCAGGGAGCTGACGGTGGTGCAGTCGTAGTGATGGATGGTAAGGAATACCGTCCAGAGGAAGTGTCTGCGATGATTCTTACCAAGCTAAAGACTGACGCTGAAGCGAAGCTTGGCGAGAAAATCACTGAAGCAGTGATTACCGTACCAGCGTACTTCAATGACTCACAGCGCAAGGCTACTCAGGATGCTGGCAAGATTGCAGGACTTGAAGTAAAGCGCATCATCAACGAACCAACCGCCGCAGCACTCGCGTATGGCTTTAATAAGAAGAAGGACGAGAAGATTGTAGTATACGACTTCGGTGGTGGTACCTTTGACGTAACCGTACTTGAAGTAGGAGACGACGTCGTAGAAGTACAGTCTACCGACGGCGACGCACACATGGGTGGACGCGACATCGACCAAGGAATTGTTCGCTTCTTGATTGAAGAATTTAAGAAGACAAATGGAGTAGATCTCGGAAAGGATAAGCTTGCGCTCCAGCGACTCGATGAGGCTGCTGAGAAGGCGAAGCATGAACTTTCTTCAACCAACGAAACAGACATCAACATTCCATTTATCTCACAGGGTTCTGATGGACCACTCCACATGGACGTGAAGCTCACTCGTGCCAAGCTAGAAGAACTTGCTCATGAGTACGTCGACAAGTCTATCGAAATCACCAAGCGTGCTCTTGAAGCGTCAGGTCTCAAGAAGGAAGAAATCGACGAAATCATTCTTGTTGGTGGCCAGACTCGCATGCCGATTATTCAGACACGCGTGAAGGAACTCTTTGGTAAGGAACCAAACCGTACTATCAACCCAGACGAAGTAGTAGCACTAGGCGCGGCGATTCAGGCAGGTATTTTCCAGGGTGACGTACAGGACATTACACTTGTAGATGTGATCCCGCTTTCTCTTGGCATCGAAACCATGGGTGGTGTAAACACCAAGCTCATTGAGAAGAATACCCACATTCCAACCAAGAAGCAGCAAGTCTTCTCAACCGCCGCGGACAATCAAACCTCAACTGAGATCCATGTCGTACAAGGTGAGCGCCCAATGGCAAATGATAACAAGTCACTTGGACGTTTTGTGCTCGACGGCATTCCGCCAGCACCACGTGGCGTACCACAGGTAGAAGTGACCTTCGATGTCGACAGCAACGGCGTACTCAATGTAACCGCCAAAGACAAGTCGACTGGCAAAGAACAATCTATCCGCATCGAAGCCAACTCAGGTCTTACCGAAGAAGACATCGAACGCATGAAGAAGGAAGCAGAAGATCACGCTTCAGAAGATGAGAAGAAGAAGGAACTCATCGAAGTTCGCAATCAGGCAGAACAGATGGTGTACACCGCAGAAAAGGCACTCAAGGATCATGAGAAAGAAGTACCAGAAGATGTAAAGACTGAAATCAACGACAAGATTAAGCTGGCAAACGAAGCGAAAGGAAAGGATGACAAAGCAGCGATTGAAAGCGCCGTAAACGAACTCTCAACTTCACTTCAGAAGATTGGCGAGATTATGCAGAAAGCGGCTGAGGCAGCACAGAAGGGAGCAGAAGGCACTCCAACCGAAGGAAAGAAGGATGATGACGAACCAACCGTTCGTGACGCTGAAGAAGCTAAATAACTCTAGTTAGCTTTTAGCGGCAAAAACCCAACCTAGTTTTTAAGGAGCGACAGCGACTATAAAAACGGAAATGCCCTTGTGGTATAAGGGTTTTTGCCGCCCTAAAGCTCAGTAGAGCTTCAACAAACTACTTTGGTACAAACTCGACTCGCACACTCCTTGTGCGCCCCAGCCAAACCCGCCCGCACATAGTCGCTACTCGCTGAGTTTGCACACAAAGCAGTTATTAAGATTTACTTTGAAGACATGAAAGATTACTACCAAATATTAGGCCTTGAAAAAGGAGCGTCAAAGGACGAGGTGAAAAAAGCGTTCCGCAAAATGGCCGCCAAGTATCACCCTGATAAAAAGACCGGCGACGAAGAAAAGTACAAAGAAGTCACTGAAGCGTACGCTGTTTTAGGTGACGAAAAGAAAAAGGCTGAATACGATACCTACGGTCAATCATTCAACGGTGCTGGCGGCGGCGGTTTTGGCGGATTCGATTTCTCTGGTTTCCAGCAAGGGTTTGGCGGACAAGGTTTTGAATTCGACATCAACGACATCTTCTCAAACTTTGGTTTTGGCGGCGGCGGGCAGCAGCGCAAGCGTGGCCGCGATGTCTCTATAGATATCAACCTCACCTTTGAAGAATCTATCTTTGGTGTAACCCGCAAACTCCTCATTACTAAGAACAACACTTGTAGTGATTGTGATGGCTCAGGCGGCAAAAAGGGAGCTGGTACGACTGAATGTAGCACTTGTGCTGGGCAAGGTAAGATTCGTGAACAGCGTCAGAGCATCATGGGCGCGTTTACAACGGTGCGCGAATGTTCTACCTGTCACGGTACTGGCCAGGTGCCGAAGGAGCGTTGTGGCAAATGTGCTGGTGCTGGTATCACCCGTACTGAAGAGGAGATTTCCATCAAAGTGCCTACCGGTATCCAAAACGGGGAAGTCATTCGCATGACTGGTCGCGGCGAGGCGATGCCGCACGGCGAGCCTGGCGACCTCTACATCAAAGTTCATGTCGAGCAGCACGCCACCATCAAGCGCGACGGCTCTACCCTCATGACCAAGCTGCCGATTAAGCTCACTGACGCGCTACTTGGTGCTACGTATGCAGTCACCACACTCGACGGTGCTGTAGATATCAAAATCCCAGCCGGCATTACACACGGCGAACTCCTCCGCATCAAGGAGAAAGGCGTACCAACCGACCGCGGCGGTCGCGGCGACTTCATGGTGAAGATTTCGGTCGAAACCCCCAAGAAACTTTCAAAAAGAGCCGAGAAACTCGTACAGGAGCTGCGAGAAGAAGGGATATAAAAAGTGCGCATGGACAAAGTCCATGCGCACTTTTTATGATACGCTTAACCTCCATGCCCACCCAATCCACCCGCTTTGACTTCGGCGACAACAAAACACCTTCCAGCACCTTCACGCTCCATGAACGCATCATTGAGGATCGCGGGAGTAAATACTCAGTGAGTATCGGGCATGTGACTGGTCGGGAGGACATCAAGCAATTTTTGAAGACACTTAAAAGCAAAAAGAAATACGCCAGCGCCACCCACAATAGCTGGGCAGCGCGCATCTCGCACGAAGGCACTATCTACGAGACCAAATCAGACGATGGCGAGACTGGCGCTGGCATGGTGATTTTGCGTGCCATGCAAAAGGAGGATGTGGTGGACGCGGTCATTTGTGTCACCAGGTGGTTCGGGGGCGTCATGCTCATGAATGACCGCTTCAAACACCTCCAAGAGGCCACTGGATATGCCATTCAAAACATATCGCCATAATAAAAAACACCAGCTGTACCAGCTGGTGTTTTACTACTCACTGAGCGTTTTAAATTGCCTTCGAAACCACCACACGACCAACGGCAATGAAAGCAGGCCAAGTGCTATCAGTATCGTTTGTGTCTTACCGTCTGTTTCGGTGATTGCTGTTGTCAGGTAGTACCCGTGCAATACAACACCAACAGCCCAAATCGTAGAAGCAGCCACAATCACCAACAAAAAGACTTGTTGCTTCATGTTACACACCGCAGCTGCGACAGGAACGAACACTTTTACCACTGGAACAAATTTGCCCATGAAGGATATTTTTACATTGCTCCGATCAAACACTCGCCTAAAATGATCAAACGCAACCCGGCGTTTTTTCAGAAAGACAACCTGATCAAACAACTGTTCGAGCCCACACCTGCGCACTATGTAATACACCACCATGTTACCGATTGTGTTTCCAGCAGTTCCCGACAAAACAACATACGAGAAGTCGAGGGGGCCAACTGCTACAAAGTAGCCAGCCGGTAGATACACAAGTGGTGAAGACGGAGCGGAGGTCATGCCGTTAAGAATCATCAAGCAAAAAATGGCGAAATAGCCATACTGCTGAACCAAATCGTTCATCATTGCTTCCATGAGCAACTCCTAAAAAGAACTACAGCTAGTAAAACACAGACTGCGTAATTTTAAAATAGCTTAGAAAATCAAACACACGCCTATACAATCAAAAGAAAACCCACGAGTTTCGTGGGTTTAAATCGTTGCAAATGGTCACACATGGTCAATGTGACCACCGATTAAGTATGCACGCGTTTTTTCCATCACGGCAATGCTAAAGCAGATAAGCACATGACCACGCGACATCGGAACAAGTTTGACGTTTTGCGACGAAACTGTAGGCAGAGCCAATCTACCTATGATGAGATCTCTCGTGCCATAGAGGGCCAACTGCGGCACAGAGAAGGATCGTTCAATAGTCTTGTATTGATTAACACTCACCTGTGAAGCACCCTTCTTGGCCAAAAACCGGTGCATCATCGCTGGAACACTATAGTTGGGAGCTTCCTGTTCCTTGAGTGGACTAAAAACCGTCACCAACTTCGAGACAATTTCTTTCCCTCCAAGAGCTTCAACGTAATACCGAGCGACCACACCACCCTGGCTGATACCAATCAAATGAATCTGCGTTGCGCCACACTCATCGATATTGCATCGATTTGTGCTTTTACCTCAAGCGCCGCGCTCTCAAGATCATTTCGGTAATCAAAACCAATTGAAATGACATCGATGCCCGAACGCTTAAACCACTGAACAAACGGAAATACCGTAGTATAGTAGTTTGCCAGAATACCGTGCAAAACAATCGTAAGTTGACCTCCGCTGGCCTTCACAGCATTCACGCACGCAGCGTTATGGCTATCCATTTTTTTCTTACTTGCGCGCAATACTCCAAGCGGACACACCATTGATTTGATTCTATGCTCAATTTGAGCGGTCCAATGCTTTTCCATAATCCACGCTCCAAAAGAAAATGGCCAATACACACCGATACACTTTGCCGTAAAAAACCCAGCTTCCTCGCTGACTATACCAAACAATCAGACTGCTGAATCAAAAAAACACGCTTACCGACCACTGTCAACAGAAGCAAGCCTGAGAGCAACATACTGTGCTAGGCGTGAAATAACATGCCCAACAACAAATACAGCGGCCACACTTATGAGTAAGTCAGTTGCGCCGCGCTCAATATCGAGCAACTCTGTCATTCCTTGACTAAAAATCAAAACGAAACCAAACAAAGTGCCAATAAATAAAACATTAGCCAACACGTTGAAAAATAAGTATTTAGCAAAAGGTATTTGATGCTTCGCAACCACGTAGATGGTTAACACCAGCCGCATACCCACCATGAACTTAATGAACAACAGTAACACGTATGGATACTTGTCTGCCAGCGCAAAAAATGACTGTTTGGCTGGCTTTGTCTTCGTCAGCTCTCTCTTTTGAAACCAGTCCTTAAGCCATGACCAAGCCGTGAAGCGAGTAACGCCGTACCAAAATACATCTGCAGAAAGCGATCCCAGGAAAGTGAAAAAGAGCGCAACTGCAATATGTAGATGCCCCTGCAACGCCATCGTGATTGAGAGCAGACCACCAATTTCACCCATCGAAATAGTAGCCGCCCACACCATAAAAGCAGTCAGTATAGAGGCGTCAGTGAGGAAGAATGTTTCAAAATATATAAACAGATTCTCAAACATATTCATTGGATTCTAACATGAGAACACTATTCTGCTGACGTAGCTAGACAGACACGCGGCCCAAAATATGCCGCTCTAGCTTTCTCGATACTCGATGGAAGTATACGGCCGCACTGCAAATCGAGGCCAAAGTATCGCTAGAAAATTTAGCAAAAAACCAACAATAAAAGGCAACTTGCCCCAAATATGAATCAGCTCCGAATATGGATACCGAGTGAGTCCTTGTTCATCTTGAGTTGAGAAAAATGACGTATCAAAACAGTAAAACGAATCTTCGTCATACCCCCACACGACTAACCAATGACCAAGGCCGCTTCTCGTGAAAATAATAGAACACAAACCCTGATCAATTCTATCCTTCAGATAGGACACTTGCGAACTATTTTGGTGTGTTATCGACGCAGTCACACCAAGATCTTCGAGCGACTTCACCATATCGTATGGCAACATGGCGCCAATTTCAAAGACGGTCATACTCACAGAAAATGGCTCGTGGTGAATGCGCGGAATTCGACCAAGCCGACACAGCAGCAACTCAATAGAGACAGGACCGCATGCTTGTCTTGATTTCACACTACTATCCCAGCCATCCGGAAGTGGTAATAATGTTCGATGTAGAGTATTTCTCATAAGCAACTCAGTTTACCAGAATTCAACAAGCCGCTCAAAATGGCAAAGCATCAGAACTTTTGACTCATGGTACGATATACACATACCCACATCACCTTTGCACACATGAGCGAAACTACAACTGCAATCAAAGAGCGTCAACGTTTAGAATTTCTCATAAAGCGCGTCTGGCCGACGTACCGACTTTTTGTAAAGCATCATCTAACTAAGCGCTGCACCAAATGTGCAATTTCAGAACGAGCTTCGGGCACTTTTAGTCCGGACGGTATCTGTCCGATTTGTCTACAAAAATCTTCTAAAACCACCAGTAATACCGTAGCAATTTCTGAGGAACAAGAGGCTGCTATGCACGCACAGATTGCAAATGCTTTATCTGGAGCACAGGGAACAGGAGGTTTTCTCTATGATGCGCTTGTATTCTACAGTGGCGGCAAAGACAGTACCTACTTGCTGCATCGACTCAAGATTGACTATCCCAATCTGCGACTCTTGGCAATTACTGTCGACAATGGATTTATGAGCCCCGTTGCAATGAGCAACATCAAACAAACCATTGCTCGCCTTGATGTAGAGTACATGATTCTTAAACCGCCAAGTACGTTGTACAAAAAACTTTTTGCTTACGCATTTACACACCCAAGTAAAATGGGTTCTGCAGAGTCAATTGATGTTTTAGATGGCGAATTACGATTTGATATTGGACGGCACCTTGCGGCAAAACTGCATATCCCGCTCATTCTGATCGGCTTATCGCGTGACCAAATGTCCGTATATAACGGCAAACCACAATGCGAAAGCGACCGAGCATTTGAAGAATCAAAACGAACAACAGTAAGTAACTACACGCTCACTGAATTGCCACTTTCGTCAGAGGAATCAAAATACTGGTGGGACGCGACCCGCTATGACAATGGCGCCATTGCACGCGTACTCTTCCCACTAGCAGCTTGGAATAAAGACGAACAGTTTCTTTCCAACGAAGTGGTTGCACTCGGACTTATTTCCGAAGGGAAGCAAAGTCCATTGCTGACCAATCATTTACTCATCCCCCTCATGGCCCTGACTGATGTTGCACAACTTGGCTACGCGAGTTGGGAGCCTGAATTTGCACAAATGATTCGAGAAGGTAAAGCTGACCGAAAGTACTGGCAACATCTTTTTGAAATGGTTGAATACGCAGCGAAAACAGGCAGATTCATTGGCGCTTCTATCGACGACCTTCTCACTCAACTAAACCTACGTCGCGCTGACGTAGGCCTATAAAGACGGTGAGTTACACGCAGTTGTTCGGCCGTTCACATAGCCTTCGCCGCCAAAAATATTCTATAATGGAATCATATGGACCTTGGATACTTCTTGGACCTCACGTATGAATTTGCCTTCTTCTTGGGCGTCTTTACTTTTTTTATAGCGTTTGCTGTTTTAAAAGGCAGGCAGGCAGTGATGAATGTAACCGCTGGACTTTACCTCGCGATTGTTGTCACGACATACTTCCCGAATTACAGCACTATTTTCCCAGACGCCTCTAAGGCACTGCCAGAGATTGGCTTCTTTGCTTTCATTGCACTCTTAGCTACACTGCTTTTCTTCCGCATCATGCCGGAAGAGTTTCAAGAAAAACGTTTTGAAAGCATGGGGAAGAAACTACTCCTGTCGTTTGGTGCAACGGTGCTCACCATCGCCATTTGTTTCCAATTATTATCAGTAGGGGAGCTACTTAACGCCGACACACCACTTCAGTCACTCTTTGCCCCAAAAGAATTCTTCTTCTGGTGGCTCTTGGCGCCACTCGCAATCTTGTACGTCGTATAGAAAAACGCAGCCGAAGCTGCGTTTAAGAAAGAGGAGGGACGAATTCAGTCGCGATCCATCATGTCAATGATGGTGCCGTCATAGTCCTGCCAGTTCTCGCCAACCTCATGAATGAACTGACGTTCAATGAGAGAAGCAAACTGATGTTGCTTGTAGTACGGACAGAACGGATGGTCGCCGGGCTCTTCCGGCCAATCGTCCTCGCGATTTTCATCAAACCATTGGTCAAACTTGTCGATGACCTCATCGGAAATACCTGCCAGCTTGCACAGATGACTCTCGATGAGCTCGTGCAAGCCGATGGCAAGCGACCAAGAGTCGTTGCCCATATCGGAGACGAGAATGGTCGTCTTACCACCCTCATCAGTCTGATAGTCACCAACAGTGTTGTATCGTTGATGTTCATGCGGAATGGTTTTGATTTTGATGTCCAGCATCTGAATCTCCTTTAGGTATGGGGTCAAAAAACTGCTTACTTTATAACATAAATAAGCAGCAAAGTCAATTAACACGTATTTGTACACAGCTTGAACATTGACAAATCAATTGTTTGTTTTAAAATATACGCACCAAAAATGACAACAGAAGATTCAATACAATTCGGGCTGCACTTCATGTTTGATGGATACGGAGCAGACCCAGACACACTCAAAGACAGTACCAAACTCACTGATATCTTGCGAACAATCCCTGCTAGCATGGGAATGCACGCCATATCAGAACCACTTGTTGTGGAAGTTGGCCCCAAAAACCGCAAGGACCCAGGGGGTGTCAGCGGTTTTGTGATGATTGCAGAAAGCCACATCAGTTTCCATACTTTTCCAAATCGTGGTTTTATTACCGCCGACGTCTACACGTGTCAAAACGAAATGGACACCGATAAGCTCACTAAGCTTTTCGTGGACAGTTTCAAGATTACTGATTTTGAAACCCATGTCTTGCCACGCGGTACCAGATACCCAGCTGAAGACATTTCTAAATAATCCTCCCTATGCGTGTACTCTTTATCTCAGGAGAACTTATCGGCTCAGCAGTCGTTCATCAACTCATTAAAGAGGGACACGAGGTTAAATTGTTTGTCGCACACAAAGACCGCCACGACTGTTTGCGGGGTTTTGCTGTGCGCACTGATAATTGGCACGACGAACTACCTTGGGTAGGAAAGGACGGTCTGATTGTGTTTGATGATGTTACCTTTGGTGACACTCCCGATAATCTGCGCGCCGAGGGATATAGTGTGTTTGGTGGCAGTAAAGCCAGTAGTGATATTGAGCTCGACCGTGAGCTGTTTCAACGCATCATGGCAGATGCTGGTATTGCGACACTGCCATCTTTCGATTTCGACACCCCCGACGAAGCGATGACTTTCGTAAAAGAAAATCCAGGCGAATGGGTAATTAAACAAAACTCGCACATCAGCGCCCTCAACTATGTAGGACTCCGACAAGACGGGCAAGATATTCTCGATATGTTGCAATACTACAAAGACATGGGTATTGCACCACTCCACCTCCAGAAGAAAGCGACCGGTATCGAAATCGGTGTAGCGCGGTATTTTAACGGCACCGACTGGGTTGGTCCGATTGAAATTAACATGGAGCACAAGCCGCTGATGAATGAAAGCATCGGGCCGCTCACAGCTGAAATGGGTACGCTCATGTGGTATGAGACAGACGAGTCCCAGCCAATCTTCCAAGCGACACTCGCCAAACTAAAACCATACCTCACCGAGATAGGCTACAAGGGCGATATCGATGTCGGCTGTATTGTAAACGAGGACGGCGTCTGGCCACTTGAGACCACTACGCGCTTTGGCACCCCATCCACCGAACTCCAGTGTGAACTGCAGATTTCACCATGGGGCGACATGCTAAAAAGCATTGCTGACGGCGAAGCATACAACCTGCAGTATCACGATGAGTACGGGATTGTAGTATCAGTAACCGTACCACCGTTTCCATTTGCTCCAGACAACGCTTCAGGTGCAGGCATCCTTACTTCAAAAGGCATGTCCGTTTTCTTTGCTGATGATTTTACTGACGAAGACATGCAACACGTACACTTTGAAGAAGTATCAAAAACCACACTCAGTGATGGTTCCACTCGCCATTTCCTTGGCGGACACCACGGCTACGCACTGTACGTAACCGGAAAGGGGAAGACGGTCGAAGAAGCGCGCACGAAAGCGTACGATATTGTACGAAAAATCTTTATTCCGAAAATGATGTACCGCACTGATATCGGCTCCGCTTTTCTAACCCATGAGCAAACCACACTTCGTGAGTGGGGATGGATTGCATAATTACTACCTAACACTGATACACTACACACATGACCTGGTTTCTCGTCGCCTTGATTGGCCCGATCTTGTACGCCATTACAAATCACATTGATAAGCACCTCCTCGAAAAGTATTTTAGCGTTAGTGGAGTAGGGACACTTCTCATCTTTTCATCACTTGCGTCGATTCTCGCGCTGCCGATTATCTTCTTTGCCGACCCGACTGTCCTCGATGTTGATCCGTTCAATATTTTCATTCTGTGTATTGTCGGCCTCCTCAACACAGCTCTGCTATGGTTTTACCTGATGGCGCTCGAAGAAGAGGAGGCATCAGTCACGATTGTGTTCTATCAGCTTGTGCCAGTCTTTGGCGCTGTCCTAGGCTATTTCTTGCTTGATGAGGTGCCAACCTTAATTCAGCTAGTAGCCATGGCAATTGTTATTCTTGGTACCACTATTATTTCATTTGAGCTCGATGGGGAGGGGGAGGTAAAACTCCGCACCCGCACCATCCTCTTCATGACAGCCGCTTCTCTCTGCTGGGCGCTAGGTTCGGTCATTTTCAAAGTTGCTGCACTTGAAGAGAATGTCTGGCGCTCACTCTTTTGGGAGCATGTTACTCTTGAAATAGTTGGTTTACTTATCTTTGCACTTGTTCCGACCTACCGCAAACACTTCCTCGAGTCCATGCGTGCCAACTCAAAGAAAATTCTCTCACTTAACGTACTCAATGAAGGGCTGTATATGTTCGGCAATGGCGCAGTTGCTTTCGCGTACCTTATGGCACCAATTGCATTTGTCTTGCTCACACAGTCACTTCAGCCATTCTTCGTACTTGCTATTGGTATTTTCCTAACCACTTTCTTCCCAGCACTCGGGCGCGAGAAAATGGGCGGTAGACACCTTGCACAAAAAATTACTGCAATAGTAATCACCGGTATCGGAACCTACATGCTGCTACACTTTGGTGGTTAGATATACACTCGCACTCGCACTTCTAAATAAAGTGTTTGTTATACTCATCGTAAGAGTCAGTCCTCTTTGGATGTATGATGCAGCACCTTACAGACAACTTTTTGAAGTACACTCTGACACCGCTTTTTATATTGATGGTTTCCGCTTCGTATTATCGTTTCTTAGTACTACACAACTATCTGGTCTCATACGAGGCCTCTTGTGACCCTGAGTTTGAAAGTTGCTTTGTTCTTTGTGAAAATGAAGCGGTAGAAGACCTGGCGCTCTGTCCCGGTGATCAACTTTTTTACTACGCAGAAATAGAGCGATACGGCGAAGATTTAATCAATCTTTGCGGGGACTCAGTCACTGATTGCGAAGCGGCTGATTATTGTATGGATTGGGAAAATGATTGCACTGTCAGTTACTGCGACCCAAATACTGAAACAATCTCCTGCGATACTCTCGACAACCAACCGGCAGGTGAGGAATCCTTAACTGAATCGTAAAGCGTATGGAGTGTTATTTATTTGATGAACCAACTTATTTTTTCTTCACTTCTGACCTACCGCAGTTGCTGTATTATTCTCACGTTCCAACCACCATTATCGCTCTGCTCGTTGGTTTGTTCGTTTTCTTTAACGCACGGCATTTACTACTCAATCGACTGCTCCTGTTGATTTCGCTTTGCTTTTCGGGATGGACGCTCATCAGCCTCATCGCATGGACCAATATTCATGGCGATCTCATCTTGTTTACCTGGCCATTATTCGGCGTCTTTCAAGCACTCATTTCTGTTTTCAGTATTTACTTTATTTACGTATTCCTCAATAAGCGTGACGTTGGCTTTACATTAAAACTGCTCTTTCTTGCACTACTTACGCCTGTACTCATATTTGCTCACACCGACGTAAGTGTAAGCGGATTTAATCTCGCTGCGTGTGATTCCTTTGGCTATGAAGGACTTGCCTATAAAATCTACTACACTGGACTAGGTTTCTTAGCAATGGGATGGATTGGAGCTTTACTCATTGCAAAGTATCGTAAAGCGGAAGGAAGTTTCCGCAAACAAATCGTACTCATGGGTATCGGTATTGAGTCGTTCTTATTTAGTTTTTCTTTCTTTACTTTTATCGCCACGTATTTGACCGGACTTGGCATCTTCCCAGACTCAAGCCTAGAACTGTACGGATTGTTCGGAATGACTATCTTTATGATTTTTATGAGCATTTTAATCGTACAATTTAGAGCTTTCAATGCAGGAATAACCACTTCGAGCGCGCTTATTGTAGCTTTGGTAATCTTGATTGGATCCCAGTTCACTTTTGCTCCCAACAACACAAGCAAGATGCTTACCGCGATTACACTTATTGTCACCGGCGTCACAGGCATACTTTTGATTAGGAGTGTCAAAAAGGAGATTGCACAACGAAAGGAAATCGAACGACTTGCACAACATCTTGAACAAGCAAATACCCGTCTGAAAGCACTCGATAAGCAGAAATCAGAATTTGTGTCTATTGCCTCACATCAGCTACGCAGCCCACTCACAGCTGTGCGAGGCTATGCATCACTTTTACTTGACGGCGACTACGGACCACTGCCACAAAACGCCATTGAGCCCCTACAAAGAATCGAAAAGTCTTCCCGGCTCATGACATACGCAATTGAAGACTATCTCAATGTTTCTCGAATTGAATCAGGCAACATGAAATACAATTACTCAGATTTTAATCTCAAGGATGAGGTTGAGCATATCTGTGACGATCTCCGGCAAGATGCTATTAAAAACGGGCTATCTCTCATTTTCCGCAGCGATCTTATGAGTCGAGGAATTATCCACGCTGACCTAGGCAAAACCGTACAGATTGTTCAAAATCTCATTCACAACTCAATCAAGTACACCAAGGAGGGAAGTATTAAGGTACTTGTTCGGGATGACGTGGTGCGCAAAAAAATTCACGTTGATATCATTGATACCGGCATTGGCATGAACAAAGAAACGCTCCTGACCATTTTCCAAAAATTCGAACGCGCTGATAACGCCAACAGCGTAAATGTGCACGGCACCGGACTTGGCCTCTATGTAGCCAAGATGATGACTGAAGCTATGGGCGGAGAAGTGAAAGCTGCGTCAGACGGCGACGGCAAAGGTTCGTGCTTTACGATCACCTTCCCACTTGCGCTGTAGAACGAAAGATAATTGTTTGAGCTGCAATTTCTGGTACTATTGCTCTATGACAAACGGCAAACAACGACTTCTTACCGGGATACAAGCAAGCGGCACGCTCCATATCGGCAACTACTTTGGAGCTCTTAAGCCTTTTAAAGATAGCTACGAGAATTTCGAGAGTTTTATCATGGTGGCAGACTACCACGCGCTCACCAGCCTGCGTGACGCAGACGCACTCCGCACCAATACGTACAACGTTGTACGCGACTATCTCGCTATTGGTGTTGATCCCGAGAAAGCAATCATCTTTCGCCAGTCAGACAACCAAGACCACACCGAGCTCGGCTGGGTACTTAACTGTCTCGTAACCGTGCCGTTTTTGATGCAGGCGCACTCATATAAGGACAAAGTCGCCAAAGGCATCGAACCAAACGCCGGCCTCTTTACCTACCCAATGCTCATGGCCGCCGATATTCTTCTCTATAATGCAGATGTAGTGCCAGTCGGTGAAGATCAACGACAACACCTTGAGTACACCCGTGAAGCAGTCGGGAAATTTAACCGCGCCTATGGTGAGCTACTCAAAGAACCAAAAGAAATGATTCTCGAAGGAGTGGGCGTGGTACCAGGCACTGATGGCCAAAAGATGAGCAAGAGCTATGGCAATACCATTCCACTCTTTGGTACTAAGGAAGAAATTGAAAAGGCTGTAATGGGCATCGTGACCGACTCCGCTGGCGACCGACCTGAGAACGTCTACGCAATTCATCGCTTGCTAAAATCAGCAGAAGAGCTCAATCCAATCTACGAAAGGCACAAAGGCCGCTATGGCGATCTCAAGAAGCTGCTCGCAGCAGACCTCGAAGCTATGATTGCTCCGATGCGCGAAAAGCGCGATACCATTACCGATGAAATGGTGGAAGCAGTACTAGCAACTGGCGCAGGAAAGGCGCGCACAATATCAAACGAAACCATGAGCAAGGTGCGGCACTCAATCGGTATTCGCTAAGTTGACATATCATGAAACAAAGGTACAGTACTCACGTACTGTACCTTTGTTTGGAGCACAAGGTGGACACTATTTACTTGGCAGGACCAGCAGTAAAGACAATCATGGAGGAGGCTGGTTACTCATTTTATGATTTAAGCAGCTATCCTAATCCGAGTGAACTCCTCATACAGCTACACACACCTGAGGGCGGCCCGACACTCGAGGAGACACAAGAGTGTCTGTCGCTTCTAAGGCGCGAGTTGCCTCGGCGGTTCGCTCCATCCATACTGTTCCTCGTCGAACTCAAGCCTGGAGATGAAAAGTATTTCACCGACATCGATACTGCGGGTGTCAGCTATATGATTTCGATTAGCAACCCCTTCAAACGATAAATCTTCTCAAAACGGCCTAAGGGCCGTTTTATTGACGAAATGAAAAACTCGAGCTAGGCTACCTATACGCCCAAGAAGCAGATGACACTGTGGAGGCAAATGACGAGAACAAAGAAGGTCCTCTTCGAGGATGAAGTAGGGTGGCACCGCGACTCATCACAGATGGGAATCGCCCCTATAAATATATTATTAAGTTAATACATTTATAGGGGCGATTGCGTTCCTATAAAGCAATTATTTATGGAACGAACACTCATAGCTGATCTCCACAGCCACATTGGAGAAGAAGTTTTAATTAACGCTGTCGTCAATGTTGCACGTCAGCAGGGCAAGATGGCCTTTTTCGATTTTCGTGACCGCTCAGGCATCATTCAAGGTGTTGTTTTCGGCAAGCCTGAAGTGCTTGAAGTTGCCAAAGACCTTACCCAAGAATACTCAGTGGCCGTGAAAGGAATGGTGAACCAACGCCCAGAAAAGATGGTAAACACAGGCGTGCAAAACGGCGATATCGAACTCGAAATCACCGGCGTTGAAGTTCTCAACCCATCTGACGCCATGCCATTTGATATGGACGGTGAACTCAACCTCGACACCTTGCTCGACTACCGACCACTGACACTGCGTCGACCACGCGAGCGCGCGATATTCAAAGTGCAGCATGAAATCCTAAACGCGTACCGCCGCTTCTTGACTGACAACGGCTTTACCGAATTCCAAGCGCCAAAGCTCGTTGGTGGCGACGCAGAAGGTGGTTCGGAGGTATTTAAGGTGAAGTACTTCAAGGGAGTCGACGCCTCACTCGCAACCAGCCCACAGCTCTACAAGCAGATTATGGTTGGTGTCTTTGAGCGTGTCTTTGCGGTTGGCCAGACTTTCCGCGCCGAAAAGAGCGCGACCACGCGCCACCTCAGCGAAATCTCTATGCTCGACCTCGAGATGGGATTCATCAAAGACCACACTGATGTGATTGCACTGGTGACCGAACTTATGAAGGCGATTACTGCACACATCAACACCACCTGCGCAGCCGAACTGAAGCTCCTTGGCGTAGAGGAAGCGCTCGCGCCAGAGAAATTTCCAGTCATGACACTGCATGAAGCTCAGGAGCTTATCAAGAAAGAAACTGGCGTCGACAAGACATCAGAACCAGACCTCGAACCAGAAGATGAGCGTTTTCTCTGCGAATACGCCAACAAAAACCTTGGTTCAGACTTTGTTTTCGTAACACATTTCCCAACCAAGAAGCGACCGTTCTACACCCATATTGAGCCAGCCGACCCAGACTTCACCCGCAGCTTCGACCTCTTGTTCCGCGGCCTCGAGATGTGTTCTGGCGGGCAGCGCGTGCACAAGTACGAAGAACTAATCGAGCGCCTCAAGAGCAAAGGACTCGATCCAGACAAGTTCCAGTTCTACCTCCAAGCCTTCAAATACGGCATCCCACCACACGGCGGCATCGGCATGGGCCTTGAACGTCTCACGGCGAAGTTCTGCGGAGTAGGGAACGTAAAAGAAGCGACGATGTTCCCACGCGACATCAACCGCATCGACACTTTAACCTCGAAGGACCAGAGCGAGACGGCGGAAATTTAATTCCAAAGTCCAGCAAAGCAAAAAGCGGGCGGAGCCTTCGGCTCCGCCCGCTTTTTGCTATAATAAAAAAATGAAATTTATTGCTGATGAATACAAAAACAGCAGAGGAGGGTATTCCAGGTTGTATAAAATTATTTGCAGAAAATGCAACGACCCAATCTGCCTCTATCAAAAAGACGGACCGGGCAATTTACGTAGAATGTATCTTGACAGGATGTTTGACCAAACAACAAACCACAAAAAGAAGGAGTTAACTTGCCAAAATAATCACATTCTCGGAATTAAAATTACTCACAACGAACACAACGAATCCCGAGAAGCTTACCGACTATTTGTTGATGCAATCATTAAAACACCTGTAAATATTAAGTCACTAAAGTAACATGACAAAAATCACCAGCACCACCAAGCCGCTTTCAGAAGCCGCGAAGAAGTATTGCCGAATTGTAGTTACTGATGCCAAGCCAAGCTGGCACCGACTCGTCGAGCGCGCTGATGGTGTTTTGGAATATCGCCTTGGAGCTGGAAAAGGGAAGAGCATGACGGCGCGTAGCTTCCGCACACTCGTGCGTAGTATTGTGCAAGCAGCAAAGTCACACCAAGTAAGCGAAATTGCTCTGGAGCTAGACCATGCCAATTACCCAAAGCTCGCTGAGTACGGCGAAACGTGGTTTTACCGCACGATTGCCGAAAATCTTTCGCTCGCCGCATATGAATTTACCCACTACAAAACCAGCAAGAAAAGCGAAGGTGTACTGAAGGAAGTTCTTGTTTGCGGCGTAAGTAGCAAGGCACAAAAAGACTCGTTTGCTGCCGGACTAATTGTGGCCGAAGCGATGAATCACACCCGCGACATCGCCAACACCTCTGGCGGCGACCTTACTCCAAGCAAGCTCGCTGAGGAGGCAAAGAATATCCTCAAAGGCACCAAGGCGGCAGTGCGGGTGCTAAATGCAGCCGCTATTAAGCGTGAAAAGATGGGACTCCTTGAAGCCGTCGGGAAAGGAGCTGAAGACCGTGAGCGTCTGATTGTAATTGAGTACTGGGGCGCCGGGAAACCAGCCAAGAAAGGAGACAAAACCAAGGCGCCAATTGCACTCATTGGCAAAGGTATTACTTATGACACGGGCGGCCTCAATGTAAAACCGAGTGGCTACATGCACGAAATGCACATGGACATGTCTGGTGGTGCAGCCATGATTGGCACCATGCGCGCGATTGCCAAGCTTGGCCTTAAAAAGAATGTGGTGGCAGTGATTCCAGCCGCTGAAAATGCCATCTCAGAACGCAGCATGCGCGCCGGTGATATCGCCACCAGCATGTCTGGCAAAACCGTGGAGATATTGCACACCGACGCCGAAGGTCGCCTCATCTTAGCCGACGCTATGACCTACGCCGAAAAGCACTTCGCACCACGCATTATGCTCGACGCCGCTACGCTTACCGGCGCGTCGCTCTCTGCACTTGGCCAACATACCTCGGCAATCCTTACCAAAGATCAAGCCCTTTCTGACACGCTCGTAAAACTCGGTGAAGAATCCGGCGACCTCGTGTGGCCACTCCCGCTTTGGGACGAATACAAAGCGATGCTTAAGAGTACTCGCGCTGACGTTAGCAATATCGCCACCAATTTCTCTCGCTACGCGGGCTGTATCGAAGGCGGTATTTTCCTCGCTCACTTTGCTCCCAAGAAAACACCCTGGGCACATATCGATATCGCACCACGCATGGAAAGCATCCCTAGCGACAAGCTTGCTAAAGGCGCAACTGGGGAACCTGTCCGTCTTCTCGTCCGCTTTATTGAGACTAACTAACAAAAATTAAGCCGTGCTAAAATATTCTCATGAACACGGCTTTTGCCATTAAAACTGAGGTCTTTGAGGCCCCTATGGAGCTCCTCATTGAACTCGTTGAAAAACGAAAGCTACTTATCAATGACATCTCACTCGCACAAGTCACGGACGAATACATGCAGACGGTAAGCATGATGCAAGAACTCTCACTGCCAAACACTGCGCAGTTTGTCACCCTTGCCGCCACACTTCTTCTTATCAAATCAAAATCACTACTACCAGTGCTTGATCTCACTACCGAGGAAGAGGCGACGATTGAAGATCTTGAGCAACGATTGAGACAATATCAGATATATCGTGATATCGGACTTACGCTACAATCTAGATTTGGCCACCAAAAATCCTACGAACCAGAATTCACGCCACCACGAAATCCACTTTTTGCACCCGACCACTACAGTAGTCTCACTGAATTAGAGGCAGCAATGTACCGAGTACTTAGCGCACTCCCTAAAACCGAATTAAAGCCAGTGGCGAAAGTTCGTCCAACCATCTCGCTCGAAGAAATGATGGACAAGCTCCAGCGTCGCATCGAAAACCAAATGCGCACAAAATTTTCAGAAATCAGAGCCGGGGAAACCGAACATAAAAATATTATTGTAAGCTTCTTGGCAGTCCTTGAGCTTTTCAAGCAAGGAAACATGATTATTACGCAAAACAACCGCTTTGATGACATTGAAATCGAGCTCGACAGAGCTTCTACACCTCGCTACTACTAGACACAGGATTGCCTTAAAATCCATGTATTTCGTGCTAGAATGCCCATATGAACCTAGACGTGCTCATCGAGGCGCTGCTTTTTTATAAAGCGAGCCCACAGAACAAGCAAAAACTTGCGAAGATTTTCGCTGTATCAGAAGAAGAATTTTCTGCTGCCCTCACAACCCTTCGCAATCGACTCAAATCCGGTGCAGTACGACTCATTGAAACTGAAACTGAAATCACCTTAGCCACTGCTTCCGAACTTTCTGAATTTGTCGAATCGCTTCAAAAGCAAGAAATGAATGGCGACATCGGTAAAGCAGGTGCAGAAACGCTGGCGATAATTTTGTATCGCGAACCCATTTCTCGAGTTGAGATTGACCGCATTCGCGGTGTGAATTCATCATTTATTTTACGTAATCTTCTTATGCGCGGGCTCATTAGCCGTGAATCCATCACTGGCAACGGTTATCAATTCCGCATCAGTCCAGCCTTACTCACGCACCTTGGAGTAAGCAGTAAACAAGAACTGCCTCAGTTTTCTGATTTTATGAACGCAATTGATGACTTTGATAAAGCTGAATCATGAATAACCTCACCGACTACACAAATGAGCAGCATCAACGCTTCCCAATCTTAGCTCAGCTTGGTATTTTACTGTTTATATTAGTCGGTGTTTTTGGCGCGCTTCTGCTCCCTTCTAATGATACAGAGGAGATTGCGAGCGAACCAATGGAGACCGCCATTAGACCCCTTCCAGAAGCGCGCCCCCTCAGCACAGCTACTATAGAAAACGTCACCTTACGCGCTAAGGCAGCTTACGTACTCGACGTAAAAGGGCAGCGAGCTCTCTTTGAAAAAAATGCCAATGAGGTTTTGCCACTGGCATCGATTACAAAACTCATGACCACACTTGTCGCATACGAATTAATCACGGACGACACAGTGACAAGCATGCCGCTCTCCGCCATTAAACAAGAGGGGAGTAGCGGCCTTTCAGTAGGCGAACGCTTGAGTGCAGAGAAGCTCCGTAAACTCGCACTTATATCATCTTCCAATGATGCCGCGTTCGCACTCGGTGCCAGCGTAGGATCATTGCTTGGAGATGAGGATCCTAATGCACAGTTTGTAGCCGCAATGAATATCCGCGCTGATGAACTCGGTCTTGATACACTCGAGTACTGGAATCCCACCGGCCTCGATCTCTCGAACACAAAACCTGGCGCTGTTGGTAGCGCCAAAGATGTATCACTCCTCATGGAATATATCATCACGCATTACCCTGAAATCATTACCCCAACCCAAGAGGCAGCTGCGCGCATTTACAATACAGCAGGAGCATACCACGAAATCAGCAACACCAACGAAGTAGCCCTTGAAATCCCAAATATGATTGGATCAAAAACTGGGTTTACAGATTTGGCAGGGGGGAATCTTACCATCGCTTTTGATGCTGGCTTTGATCGACCAATTATCATTACTGTTTTGAGATCAACTCGCGATGAACGCTTTAGCGATGTTCTTGCTTTGGTAAAGGCAACGCAAGATGTTCTAGGAAATATTGAATAATTATGCACAGCCTCTTACTTAATGTACTAATTCCTTCATTGCTCGCGTTTGTGATTGGTATTTTTATTACACCTATCGTGACACACTTCTTGTATAAGCATCGCGTTTGGAAGAAACAAGGCGGTAAAACAGCGCTCGGTGGCCATGAGGCAACCGAATTCAATCGTTTAAAGGGAGCTGAGGAAACAAAGACTCCACGCATGGGTGGCATTGTTATTTGGGGAAGCGTGCTTATCACACTTGGGGGCACATATGCGCTTGCTGCTATTTTTCCAGATTCAATCTTCGCGCGTCTTGACTACCTTAGCCGATCACAAACCCTCATCCCCGCAGCCACTTTGCTTGTAGGAGCATGTATCGGTTTTTTAAATGATTTTTATGATGTGGCTCATGACGGTAAAGGATTACGACTGTCAATCAGACTGGGGTTAATTACTATTTTATCTACCGTGCTTGGATGGTGGTTTTACTTTAAGCTCGGTGTTTCCAGCATCAGTATTCCTTTTGATGGTGTGCTTGAACTAGGCGTTTTGATTATTCCATTCTTTGTGCTGTTGACACTCATGCTATATGCAAGTGGAGTTATCGATGGCATTGACGGTCTTTCTGGTGGTGTATTTGCCTCCATATTTGCAGCGTATACCGGTATTGCTGTGGTGCAATCGCAATTTGATCTCGCTGTTTTTTGCGCCACAGTAGTGGGCGCTATTATGGCCTTCTTGTGGTTCAATGTTCCACCAGCACGCTTCTGGATGACCGAAACTGGCTCAATGGCGCTCACGCTCTCTTTGGCGACAGTAGTGTTCATGACCGATACGCTCGGCGAAGGGAATGGTATCGTGCTACTCCCGATTGTTGGCTTTCCCCTTATTGCAACAGTTGCCTCAAATGTGCTCCAAGTTTCATATCGTAAATGTACAGGCAAGAAATTATTCCGCATTGCTCCGCTGCATCATCACTTCGAAGCGATTGGTTGGCCTTCATACAAAGTCACCATGCGATATTGGATTATCAGTCTGATATGCGCCGTAGTAGGTGTTATCATCGCAACTCTCGCGTAGCACCATGGCAGTCAAAAAACCAAAATCAATCGACACAATTTTGCTTGGCCTTATCATTCTTATGGTGGCAGGTGGTTTTTTGATTTTTTCATCAGCCTCACTCGGCCTTATGGCGCGCGATGGCGCCACTTTCGGGTCGGTAGCGACCAGTCAATTTATCTTCGGAGTAATTGGCGGGAGTCTAGCTTTGCTACTTATGAGCAATGTGTATTATCGTAATTTACGCAAATACGCATTTTATCTTTTTGCCGGCAGCCTCCTACTCACTGTGGCAGTTTTCATTCCCGGCATAGGGATGACACACGCGGGCGCCACCCGTTGGCTTGACCTCGGTTTTACCACTATCCAACCATCCGAATTTCTTAAAATCGGCTTTGTGGTATATCTCGCCACGTGGCTTTCGGGAGTACACGGGAAAATCTCTGACTGGCGGTTTGGCCTTGGCCCCTTTGCAGCAATAACCGGAGTAGTAGGACTTGTTATGCTTGCCCAGCCTGACACTGATACATTTATGATTATCGCATTTGCAGGAATGGCTATGTATTTAACAGCTGGAGCGAACTGGCGTGATATTTGTCTCATTATTCTGTCTGGCGTACTCATGCTAGCGACAATTGCAATCTTTCGACCATACATCATGGATCGATTTACTACCTTCTTACATCCAGAAGCAGATCCGCTTGGCAGCGGGTATCAAATTCAGCAGTCACTCATTGCTGTTGGAGCGGGGGGAGTGACGGGACGCGGCTTTGGACAAAGTATTCAAAAATTTGAATACTTGCCAGAACCAATCGGCGACTCTATTTTTGCGGTATACGCTGAAGAATTTGGGTTCGTAGGCTCACTGCTGCTCATTTGTAGTTTGGTATTTTTAACGTTGCGTGGCTATAAAACGGCAGCTGAAACAAACGATATTTTTGGCACATTACTTGTTATTGGATTCATTACGATTATCATCGCACAGGCATTTCTGAACATCGGAGCAATGCTTGCAGTTGCACCACTTTCTGGGCTTCCACTCCCTTTTATCAGCCATGGCGGAACAGCACTCATGGTCACTCTTGCGTCGCTGGGTATTGTGCTCAATGTGTCAAAATACCGAACATTGCGCTAAGGACACGTGCTACACTAGAGCCATATGAGAATTGGTTTTGTAGGAGGTGGCACAGGCGGTCATTTCTATCCGCTTATTGCCGTAGCTGAAAAGCTTAGTACTTCACAGTACTCTCCAGAGCTATATTACTTCGGGCCATCACCCTACGACAAAGAAGCGCTTGAACGACACGATATACGTTTTGTGTCGTGTCCGGCAGGGAAACTGCGACGTTACTTTTCAATTCAAAACTTCCTCGATGTGTTTCGCAACTTTTTTGGCGTTTTTGTTGCCATCTGGAAACTCTATCTTATCTATCCAGACGTGATTTTCAGCAAGGGCGGTTATACGAGCGTACCAATTCTCACTGCAGCAAAACTCCTTCGTATTCCCATTGTGATTCATGAATCAGATGCTGTCCCTGGAAGAGCAAACAAGCTTGCACTCAAGGCTGCCCAGTATATTGGCATTGCGTATGATGACGCGGCGCAGTTTTTTCCTCCGGAAAAAACTGCGCTCGTCGGCATTCCCATGCGCCAGGAAATTAAAAATCCACCAGCTGACCCCTTTGAGTATCTTGGTATTCCAAATGACAAACCCCTTATTTACATTACTGGAGGATCGACCGGCGCCACACGCATCAATGACCTTGTTCTACAATCTCTTAATAGCCTTTTACCACAGTATCGCATCTTCCACCAAACTGGTCCGGCCAATATTCAAGAACTGCGCCTCGCTGCCCAAGGACTTCTCGGTAATACACCACTCCAGAGCAACTACTACCTGGAGGGTAACGTCGCCCCAGACATGGTTTCTGCGCTCTTAAGCGCTGCCTCTCTGGTAATAACTCGCGCAGGAAGCACAACACTCTTTGAAATTGCGTATCACGGCAAACCATCCATTATCATCCCTATTCCTGAGGATGTTAGTCGCGACCAGCGTACGAACGCCTACGCCTTTGCACGAGGCGGGGGAGCAATAGTGATTGAAGAACACAACCTCACGCAACATCTACTCGCCCAAGAAATTGCCAGCATTCTAAACGATTCGCAAAAGTATCAGTCAATGGCGCAGGCTGCCAAAAGCATGTACATTGATGGGGCTGAGGACAAGATTGCTAGTATTCTAGTCTCTATTGGCGTCGAACATGGATCATAATTCAACACAAAAAGTCGTGACGCGTTTTGCACCGTCACCAACTGGTTTTTTGCATATTGGCGGAGTTCGCACCGCACTCTATGCCTACTTTTTCGCTCGCAAGCATGGCGGTGAATTTATTTTACGTATTGAAGATACCGACAAAAACCGTGAAGTCGAAGGCTCTATCAGACACATCGAAGACAGTCTCCGTTGGCTAAACATTGAATGGGATTATGGTCCAGACAAACCTGGTCCATTTGGATCATGCCTGCAATCAGACCGTCTCGATATCTACAAAAAGTACGCTGAGGGACTCATTGCCAAAGGACTCGCATATCCAGATCCATACACCGACGAAGAAGTCACTGCTTTTAGAGCAGAAGCAGACGCCGAGAAACGACCGTTCTTATTTAAAAAACATCGTCCTGAGACCTTCGAAACCTGGGATGGTACCAAGCCGCTCCGCTTCAAGTCACCTGACGTAAACCGGGTTACTTGGCACGATGCCGTGCGTGGCGAGCTTTCTGCTGGCGCGGAAATGGTCGACGACTTCATTCTCATCAAAGCCGACGGATATCCGACCTACAACTTCGCCCACATCGTGGACGACGCTGAAATGAATGTAACGCACGTGATGCGCGGCGAAGAGTTTATTTCAAGCACTCCAAAGTTCATCACGCTGTACGAAGCGTTAGGTATCAAGAAACCAATCATAGCCACGCTACCGCCAATCATGGGCCCAGACGGCAAGAAGAAGCTTAGTAAGCGAGACGGTGCAAAGGACCTGCTTGACTACAAGAAAGATGGTTACTTGCCAGAAACCATGTGCAATTTCCTAGCACTGATCGGTTGGAACCCCGGCGGCAACCAAGAAGTATTTACAGGAGAAGAACTTATCAATCTCTTTTCACTCGAGAAGGTCCAACGCTCAGGCGGCGCTTTCAACGAAGAAAAGCTCAAGTGGATGAATAAGGAACATCTCGCCACAAAGGATGATACATTCAAGCAAACCTACTTTGCTGACGCTCTTGGTGACGACGTACAAAGTCTGCCACAGTACAACAAAACACGCCTCGACCGTCTAGCGCCAAGTATTTTTGAGCGTATTCACACCAAAGTCGAAATCAAAGCTGCACATGAAGCAGGGGAGTATAGCTGGCTTTTTGATGCACCAAAGTATGACACTACACTACTCAAGTGGAAGAATGATGAATCAGTTACCCCCGCTAAGGCTCGTCTAGAAAAGGTAGCCGAACTCCTCGCTAACGCGGACTTTGCCACGCCAGATACCATCAAAGCAGCCATTTGGAGCTTTGCAGAAGAGGAGGGAAGAGGGGAAGTGCTGTGGCCACTCCGCGTGTCACTGTCTGGCCTTGAGCGCTCACCAGACCCATTCACACTCGCCTATACACTCGGTAAAGACGAGACTATTTCACGGATTAAAACTGCTTGTGATAAAATAGAAGGGTAATGCGATTTCGTTTGTTCGTAGCCTTTATTATCGGGGTGCTGCTGCCACAGCTCGTGTTTGTAGCGCCTGGCGCCGTCTTCGCAAACTCAGAAATTGACCGTCTCCGTAATGAGATAGATTCACGCAGCAATCGTTTAGCAGAGATTGAAAAAGAAATCGCTCAGTTTGAATCACAACTCCAAGAGGTGGGAGCCGAAAAGAAAACACTTCAGAGTGCCATCAACCAACTCGAACTAGAACGTAAAAAGGTTAACGCTGAGATATCAAAAACCGAAAATCTCATTACCTCAACGGATCTCGAAATTAACAAATTGATTCTTGAAATTACCCGTACCGAGCAAGACATAGAGAGCACAGAAGACGCAATTGCATCAATTATACGTTCAGAGTACAAAGATAGCGAACAAAGCCTGATTGAGCTCTTGCTGCAACATGAGCACTTGTCAGAATTCTGGGATACCTTCGAAGCGCACGAAAGCGTACGCGACATCATGGCATCAAAAGTGGCGGACCTTGACACTGCTAAGGCGCTTTTGGTAGAGAAACGCGCTCAAAATGAAGACAAGCGAGACGAGCTAAGCAGCTTAAAGAATCAGTATACCGATCAAAACACTGTACTGGTGAACAATAAGCAGGAGCAATCAAAACTACTTGAGGTGACAAAAAACGAAGAAAAGAACTACCAACAACTGCTCGCAAGTAAAAAAGAGGCAAAGGAGCAAATTGAAAAGGAAATGCGAGACTTTGAATCTAAGCTACAGTTCATTCTCGATCCAAACAGCATCCCAACTGCGGGGACGCGCGTTTTTGACTGGCCGCTAACCAACATCATCATCACTCAATATTTTGGCGGCACTGAATTCGCGGCACGCAACGCCAGTGTCTACGGTGGACGTGCGTACCACCCAGGTGTTGATTTTGGCACGCCACGCGGGACACCAATTCACGCACCACTGACCGGCGTTGTTCGTGCCACTGGCAATACCGACGCCGTTCCGGGCTGTTACTCATGGGGGAAGTGGACACTCATCGACCACGCCAACGGACTTTCAACTTTGTATGCCCATCAAGACGTCATTTCAGTAGTTCCTGGACAAAAGGTCACGACAGGTGAAGTTATTGGCTACTCAGGCAACACCGGCTACTCAACCGGCCCGCACTTGCATTTTACAGTATACGCCAAAGACGGTGTAAACGTCCGTAAGTTTAACGAGATTAAAACTGTAACCAGCTGTGGAGCGGCCACCACACCAGTTGCCGCAACTGACGCCTACCTTGATCCAATGCTGTATCTACCGCCATATTAAAGGCTGCATTACCTCGTCTGGGGATAACTTGGTTTTTTTTAGTGGATAACTCTGGGGATAGGGTATAGAATAAAAGTGCGATGCACTGCATCGTAGGAACTTACCCGAATGGAATCCCGCTCACAACGAGCGGGATTCTGGGCAAAGTAAATGATCTTAGAAAAGTAGCATGCGCCAATCACTGGCGATTTTTTATACCTGAAAGAAACGCATCGTAAACGATGTACTAGATACATGACAATTAATAAACCGTTTGAAAATTACGTAACCACACTCAAAGAAGCAGCTGAAAAACTCGCACTAACCGACGACTTACTCAAACACTTCACTGAGCCGCAACACATTTTTGAAACCAAGCTTACTTTCTCACGAGACGATGGAACTGAAGAGACAGCAAACGCATATCGCGTACAGCACAATAATGCGCGAGGGCCATTTAAGGGTGGCGTTCGTTTCCATCCCGACGCAGATTTAGAAGAAGTAAAATCTCTAGCGAGCCTCATGAGCCTCAAATGCGCCGTCGTGAATATCCCATACGGTGGAGCAAAAGGAGGCGTGCAAATAGACCCCAAGACACTTTCTGAAGCAGAACTTGAACGTGTCTCGCGTGCATACATGCGGGCTGCAAATGAAGCTAACATATTTGGCATTCAGAAAGACATCCCCGCACCCGATGTGAACACCACGCCGCAAATTATGGCATGGATGCTTGATGAATACGAAACAATAACGGACCGAAGCGAACCCGGGATCATTACCGGCAAGCCGCTTGAAGTCGGTGGCTTACTCGGCCGTAGCTACGCGACGAGCCGCGGCGGCATTCACGCCTTAGAACAACTCCAACCGGTTTTATTTGCTGGAAAAGTACCGAGCGATATTACCATTGCAATCCAAGGATTTGGCAACGCAGGCTCTGAGTTTGCCAAAACGATGCATGAGAGAGGTTATCGAATTGTTGCCGTGTCAGATTCACGCGGCGGCGCACACTGCAAACACATGTGTGATGTGCATCATCTAGAAAAAGTGAAGCGGGAAACAGGTGCCCTCGCAACCGGAAGTGCGGACATAAGCATCATTACTAACGAGGAGCTTTTGCAGCTTGACGTAGACGTACTCGTATTAGCAGCCCTTGATGGCGCAATTCATGCCAGCAATGCCAAAGAAATAAAAGCAAGAGTAATCCTTGAGCTGGCCAACGGTCCCGTGACACCTGAGGCCGACGCTATTCTCGCCACAGCCGGCGCGATCATCGTCCCAGACATCCTCGCCAATGCCGGCGGCGTGACAGCATCATATTTTGAGTGGATTCAGAATCGAACCGGTGACGTTTGGAAAGAACGAACAGTAAATGAACGACTTGAAGAAGCCATGAAGGATGCTACGCAGACAGTTTACGAACGCGCAGAACGCGAGCAGTGCACACTAAGACAAGCAGCGTTTTTAATTGGCATGGAGCGCATCCTTGATGCAATTAAAGTGCGAGGTAGATGAGCTAATAAAATAGCACGCACGAACTTGCCAACCCTTGGGTGCCATATCATAAGAGTACTTCTCAAAATATAGTCACTCATAAATTCGCTCCTTATTTTGAATGTCGCACAATATTTTATCAGGGAAGTCAGGGGAGTAGGCGAGGTGATTACAGACCCTTTACACACTCACCAAGTAAGTCAGACTGACTGCTGGAATCAAAATGCTTTGCATCTAGGCACAATGCAAAGCATTTTCCGTGCTGAAAATTTACAAATTAATTTGAAAAAAAATTTACGTAGACGCGACCACAAACAGAAAGCTACTATCTACACGATATGAGCAGCATACAGGACATTCAAAGAGGCGGGAAATCCATTCTAGAGGGTTAAAGTCGTATCACTGATGCGAGCAAAATATCTAACTGCAGAAGTAAGAAATCATGATCGAAGTATCGCATAAAAATATTTACAAGCACCACAAGCCTCACGGCAGGCGACATAAACAGTACCATGACTCAATATGCGACATATATAGTCTCGGGGTCCAAACCAGCATTGCAATACAATGCCTATTTACCGCATTGTTTATGTCGCAAAAGATATATTGTGCGACATAAGGGAATATAGCTGTAGCCAGTCTTCCCCTCGTAATTAGTATCATTTCAACAAAATACTTTCTGTAGATTTATCACTAATGATTATCTCACCGGCCCTCTTCCCTAAATCACCTATTTATATGCACTCTCAGTACGGACTTTCGCAGGCAAATAAAAAACCGTCGGATATCCGACGGTTACCATGAGACCTTGCTCATGGATTTTCATGTAACCTCCCCCACCACTTATGCGGCGCGGCGCGGCTGCAGCTTCTCTTCAGCTTCTGCGAGATCATTTCGCAAACTCGAAAGCATTTCTTCGACAGCAGCCGGATTGACCTCGTGCATCAAGCCAAAGACCCGATGCTGCATGTCATGCAGTGCCTTGAGCTGAATACGCATACGATCAGCCGACAGCACCAACGCAGCATTGGTAACTTCAGACTGCACCTGCAGCACCACCGCTGCAATTTGTTCTCCGGCTGCAATCGTGCGCCCAGCGACCTCTTCTGCCGCTTCAAGCATATCGACGTACATACTCTGAATTTCATCACCTGTCAGCATGGCGTCCTTCCTGTGTGGTTATATAAAGAACTACCTCTAGCAAAATGCCAGAGGTATAAAGGTATCAAAATAAACTATTCAGTCAATAGCATTTACTCGGCCATATACACACCACCAAGCAATTGCCCCATAATTACATCATAATCAGGTCGGTGTAGGGTTAGGTGAATTGTTCGTTCGCTAGTATTTGTAAGCGTACTAGCTATTTCAGGATGATTTTCTAGGTACGACTGCAGCTTACCTGGCACCACCTCATCTTGAGAAATTATTTGCTTAGCATCACTATAGTGCCCACGAAGCGCCTCTGCAATTTGCGTGTAGTGTGTACAACCAAGCACTATCACCTCACTCTCTCCTGCTGCATCAATTCTTTTTATTGCTGCACTCGTTGCTGCTTCAAGCTCACCAAGCTCAATAAGTGGCACAAGCTCGGGGGTCGCCACAGAAGTAAGCTCGGCCGTTCCATCACCTTTATGAGCAAGTTCAATATCATATTTTTTGGACTCAACGGTTCGCTTTGTTGCAATCAACAGAACCTTTGTCGGCTTAGCAAAACACAACTCTTCAACTGTCGGAACAATAATGCCAAGAATTTTTCGGCCTGGATACACTTCTGGCAAAAACTCATTTTGCAGCTTTCGCACTGTTTCAGCCGACGCTGTGTTACACGCCACAATTACTAAACGTACACCTCGCTCAAATAACCAAACAATGCCCTTTTGGGTCAGTTCGTATATTTCCTTCTCAGTTTTGTCACCGTACGGTACGTTTGCCGTATCTCCATAAAACACATAATCATACTGTGGTAACTCCTTCACTACCGCTTTCAGGATTGTGAGGCCACCCAATCCAGAATCGAACAGACCAATTTTCATAATATTAAATATAACCTACTGTGCGAATAAAAAGTAAAACGCGGAGATCATTGTCACAATCTCCGCGTTCAGCGCTTCCGCCTGATAGTTAGAATAGCCTCCTGGCCGTATGCATCCATGAATAAGTACTGCGGATCCACTCCATCGCGATCATCAATGGAGCAAATCAGTCTTAAAACACAGACTTCTCCGATTTAGAGGCATTTTGATCGTCATTACCTCCAAATTCGATTTGAAAATATTGACCCGGAACACTGCCAATCACCCGAGTAATTCTTGTTTTCCCTCGCACTTCCGCAATCCTTTCCGGCTGACACACTGTAACGATTCTTAAATCACTACACCGCAGCCACCAAACACCCTCATGTGCCGCTGCTTTACCATTCACATATGACAGTCGAAGACTCCAGTCCTTGTCTCTCACCTCTTCGGGGAGACCAAGATACTCACGAGCCTCGCGCGGCGTTTGAAAGTGTTTTGCCAATTTGCGCACAGCGATACCGTACACCATGGAAAACCTCTCTTTACATCAAAAATTGAACTAAAAACTTAGTTTAAAGTATAACAAATATTAGTTTTGTCAATATCACTTTGCGTTCTGTACTATATGCATAAACTGTTTCTCTGAGAGCTTGATAACTGATAGTCTATTACCTTTTTTAACTAGTGGCGACCCAGCTAATACAACATCTGCTTTCAGCTCCGGCAAAGAAATAAGTTTTGAGAACTTACTTTTAAATCGAACATCTACGCCCAGCCATCGCGGGTTTTCTTTTGATGATTTTGAGTCAAAGTACCGGCTGTGCACATTAAACTGCGTCGGATCTGGCTTTGCCTCCCCCACCACCTCTGCCACTCCCACAACGCCTGTCTGCTTCCCCGCATTTGAGTGGTAATACAAAACCAAGTCATCCTTTTTAAACTCATCTCGCAACATATTGCGCACTTGATAATTTCTAATCCCGTCCCAAAAACCAACTCTGTCTCGTTCGAGGTCATCGATTGAATATTCCTCTGGTTCGCTTTTCATCAACCAATAGTTCATAATCTAAATTATATTCTATTTCCTGCTATACTTTTAATAGATTTATCAGTTTACCTAAAATTAACTATGACAACATTAATGCTTAATGAACCTCAACGAGACCTTGTTCGAGACAAAGGCACAAAACTAGGAAGAATTCTTATTGGATTCCTTTTCTTTATGAGTGGCCTTAGCATTTTAATTGGTGGACCAAGCAATACTGCCGCCTGGTTTGATTCCATAGGAATTCCCATGGCCACTCTGACCGTCTGGCTAGTAATCATCCTCAAACTTGGAGCTGGTAGTGCAATTATGATCGGGAAGCGCGTTGGACTCGCCTCCGCGCTGCTGATTGGATTCACGATTCTGGCAACATTAATTGCACATATGGATTTTAGTGACCCAATGCAATTAACCCAAACACTTAAAAATCTTGCGATTATTGGTGGCCTGTTGTACCTCATGGCTTACGGACCAGGTGGTACAAACACCAAACCAGCTTCGCATTAAAGTCAAACACCCAACAAAACACCGACTCAAAGAGTCGGTGTTTTGTATTAGAAGTTGGCCGCAAGGGAACCTCCCCAACACGGCATCGACGCGCTCCACGGCTGCGTACCCTGTTTCTCATAGAGATACCGAGCGTACGCCATATTGTCGTAGAGATTGTCGAGATCGAGCTCCATTGCTGTAGCTGTTGATTCGTGATAACGCTTATTGATTTGCATTACCCCAGTATCTGCAGGATCGACACGACCTTGAAGGATCGAACCGTCTGCCAGCTGGTGACGAAACGTGGATTCACAACGAGCCACTTCGATCATAATTGGCACATCTGCAAAATATGATCGAACGGCTGCTTCAGTTGCTTCTGGCAATGGAGTTGCCTCCAGTACCGCCACCTTCTGTTCACCTGCAATGTTTCCGTACGCTGTCTCTCCTACATCAACCGCCGAAACGGTCGCTACGGTAAACAACGCGAGAATAACTGTCGATATAATAAGCCAAAGGTCTTATCTCTTAAATATCGGTGAGACAGGAACCGCATACAGAAATGTATACTTCCCTATTTCTGGCCTATCATGTGGCCTCAATAGCTGGTCGTATTGGTGGAGATCCCACTTGGAATCAATACACCGTGCGACACCGATAACCGCAAAACTATAGCATTACAGCGCGGGTTTTTATTATTAAAGCATATTTAATTAATTTTGTCAATCTTATGCACAAATCTATTGCATTTTCTAGCTTTCGTGTGATTGTAAAATAGCAAAAAAGAGCCTTGTTTTGGGCTCTTTTTAAGCATCGTATACTACTTACTCCTTATTTTTTGTCGCTGCCTGCATCCAGTCTTTTGCTCCTTCAAAAGCACGCAATACTTCTATCGGTGTAGCAAACACCACGGTGTTTGACTGGTCAGACGACAAATCATTGAGGCTTTGGAGCGTGCGTAAATGCAGTGCACCAGGGGCACCAGAAAGGATACTGGCCGCCTTTGCCATGTTTTCTGCAGCCGCCACCTCCCCTTCTGCTTTAATAATCACCGCCCGCCGCTCACGCTCCGCTTCCGCCTGCTTTGCAATCGTTCGCTCCATGTCTTGCGGGAGAAAAAAATCTTTAAGCTCAACATTTTCAACCCGAATTCCCCAATCGTCAGTCTCGGAATCGACAATCTGCTGTATCCGTTCTGATAGCTTGTCTCGTTCTGACAACACTTCATCGAGTGCAGCGCTACCGACCACGTTACGCATAGTGGTTTGTGCAAGTTGTGACACTGCAAAGCGAAAGTTTTCCACCTCAAGAACAGCCTTGGCAGCATCGGCTACCTTGTAATAGATAACCGCATTGATACTTGCTGAGACATTGTCACGAGTAATCACTTTTTGATCTGGCACGTCAACCGCTTTTACGCGCAAATCAACTTTTTCCATTTGTTGGAAAATTGGCACAACAATACTCCACCCCGGGCTCCGCAAGCTGGTAAACTTACCCATAGTAAGGACTACGCCGCGTTCATATTGCTTAACTTCCCGTAGCAGCAAAATCGCAAGCGCAATAACAACGACAACAATTGGAATTATCTCCATAAGAAAATAGTTACTGAATAATCCTACACTGAGTATAGACCTAAAGTCGTTTCTTTAGAAGACCCATTGCACCATACAAACCCACCTCGTCACCAAGCTTTGCCATCGTAATAAATGGTGACGGAACAAAACCATCGAGAGTCTCTACAACGTATTTTCGAATCGGGTCAATCTCAATACGCGGATTACCAGCAATCATTGATCCACCGAGAATGATCACATCAGGCGACCAGTATAAAATCGTGTTACGTAGCCCTTGTGCCAAATATTCGGCCAGCTCGTCCCATAGCACATCGCTTTGTGGAATTTCGTAGGGTTCCACGCCAAATCGATTCTTAACAGCAGTTCCTGAGACGAGATTCTCCAGAGTCGGCTTAACATCTTCACCCAAGATGGTGCGGTCAATATCAAGCACTTGATGTCCTGGTTCAAATCCCACGCTCGCCATATCAATCTCACCGTTTTCAATCTTCACCCCGCCGACGCCAGTACTAATCGTGTGGTACGCCACAATCTCAAAATCTTTTCCAGCACCATAGATTGCCTCACCTACCCCAGCAATTGCCGAGTCATTTTCCAAGAACACAGGCACATCAAACGTTTTTTGGATTTCACCTACGATAGACTTATCAACCCATTTTGAGAGCACTGAATCATTCTGGATGCCAGATTTATCTTCCATAAGCGCACCTCGAATACCACCTGAGATACCTTTAGGAGTTTCATCAGTTAACTTTTTAATAGCTTCGATGATTTTGGCAATACCCTCTTCAAACTTCACCGGTGTCTTAAAGGATTCAACTTGACCAAGTGTTTCTAAATCTTCTGAGATACCAACGCGGGTTTTAGTACCACCAATATCAAATACAATGTACGACATACTCTATTTACTTAATACCAAGAATTGCTCTCGTTTTAATTTTATACAGTTCAACATTTGGTTGATCAAATGCATGTAGATTCATAAGCTCAGCAATGTACATGGTTTCGAGCATACGCATCCCCATAAAAAGACCAAGTGAGTAGGTCAGATTTTCATCAAAAATCGTCGAACGATACGGCAGGCTTTTCTCTTGATACGCCGCCATGACACCGCCATAGATAGCGGTCGCCACTTCAGCTACAGTATGCCCACCATATGCCTTAGCAGCGCCCTTCTTAGAAATTTTATAATCAATCTTGTCATCGTCGAATGTCACGAAATCTGTATACACCCCCGGGAAACCACTCAAATAGAGCTGTCCGATCGAATGTAATTCAACCGATGTTGAAATAGTTGGTAACATACCCTTAGTTATCGGCTTACCAGCCCTGTCTTCAGCCTTGCCGATACTTTCGGCAAAGAGCTGGCGGTGCCAGGCGCCGAGCGCAGCGAGGCGCGGTTCAAATGCAAAAAAGTTATAATGTCGATAACCCTTTTGGATATACTGATAAACACGCGCAGCATTTTCCGCTACCACCACCTCAAATTGCTCAGACGTTGCATCCTGCACACCAGATATAAACGCATCAACGTCATGTCCTAAAAGAGCCAGCGGTACCAAACCAGCTTCGGTCGTTACCGAAAAACGTCCACCCACAACCTCTGGCATCGTGATTACCGTTGCACCTACGCGTTTACCGAGTTTATTAAGCTCTGTGCTAGGATTGCCAATAAACACTGAGCGCGTGTAGATCTCTTTTTTAAAACGCTCCTCTAGAGCCTCAAAAAGTACTGAGGTGTTGGTGAGCGTCTCAGCTGTATTACCAGATTTACTACTAATACAAACAGCAAGCTGATTGAGCTTTACCTTCGCGAGTTTCTGAAGCAGCAAACCAATACTATGCGCTGATGTGGTGTCGAGCATGTGAAGCTCCACCTTTCCTTCATCAAGCGCCGAATGTACCGCATGCACTCCAAGATTCTGTCCGCCAATCCCAACCAGCACCAAATGCTTAATGCCTCGAAACTGCTTTTTGAGCACATCAAGCTGGTCATGTAGTGCCGGGTCTTGCACATGAGCAAGCGAATATTCATTCTGTGCTGAATCGTGATCAGTAATTACCTGCTGCACCTTCTCACGATACGCAGACAACCGCTTAATCTCCGCTGCCTGCTTTTTATCCGTAATAAAATCTGCATCAAAATATGAGTAGTACATGGTTATCTCTGAGTTAAATCTGTCGCACGTTAGTCTTGCGGACGTTCTTTTCAATATATTTCATTGCTTCATCAACACTATCTACCACCACAAAAATATCAAGATCTTCAGGGCTAATCGTTTGATGTTTTTCAAGCAAATCATTGCGGAAAAATTCTATAAGCGGCGTCCAGTACTCTTTGCCATACAACATGACAGGAATTGGCTCAATCTTCTTGGTCTGAATAAGCGTGACAATTTCAAATAGTTCATCAAGTGTACCAAAGCCGCCAGGGAAATACACATACACTTCTGAAGCAAAAGTGAGCATGACCTTGCGTGAGAAGAAAAAGTCAAAATTGAGAGATTCGGTGGTGTATGGATTGAGCTTTTGTTCAAATGGCAACTGGATGTTAAGACCAATTGATTTCCCCCCCACCTTAAAGGCGCCAACATTTGAAGCTTCCATGATACCTGGCCCACCCCCTGAGATAATTGAAAACCCTTTTTTGGCAAGCTTGGCTGCCAATTCTTCAGCATCCTTATAATACGGATCTTCCGGCTTGGTGCGCGCACTTCCCCAAAATGTAGCAGCTAAACCGTGATTGCGTAGAAGCTCAAATCCTTGCACAAACTCTGCCATAATACGAAACACTCTCCATGACTGTACTGCATCACCATCAACATTTCCTGGATCTAAGAGCTCACTCACTACGCGGCATGGCTGCTCTCCTTTCTTTTTCGTATTTCGCTTATTATTTCCAAACATGCGCTCATTGTACCACTTAAAAAGGCGCGGCAGCTTCGCTGCCGCGCCTTTTTGGGCAAAACCTAGGCTATCCAAGGAATCTCAAACTGCTCAAATTCGGGAAGTAACTTCTTACTATACAAGAGTCGCGAAATCACTTCAGCGTGAGACTTAGCGCCCGTGAGCGCATTATGCGGCTCTGGTTCATCGGGGATGCCACAATAATTTAGCACAGCATCAAGATTTAGTGCGCTTCGATGATGAACTTCGTCAACTGGCGGCACAATTCCCTGCTTCACCATATGCATCCAACATAGCGTATGAGTATCAATAGTGCGATAAGCGAAGTTCCACTCAAACCCTGCCCGCTGCGTTGCTGCTCTCAGCATGTCACGGTCGGCTGAAACATTTTGGCCAGCTAGTGTACGATCTGCAATCGTCTCGCTCCACGCGGTAAAATTACGCACCAATTCTGCCTCGGTCATTTTATTTGGATCGGTTATTTCTGCCTCTGTGAAACCATTTACTGCCAGCCCATCGGGATCAATATGAGCACCATCCCACACTCGACACTCAGCATAGAATTGATTATCTGGATTCTGTAAATCAATCGCCCCCCACGAGACAATTGAGTGTTTGTCATAATTTAGGCCGGAAAACTCTCCATCAACTACTAGCATAGCTATTCAGTAATGCGTTTAATAATTATGGTCACCAATTCCTTCTGACGGTCTGCATCAGCGGTACGCCATTCTCCAAACCAGGCAAGCAAATCACTCACCTGTTCTGCTTCAATCACTCCGAAAATATTGAACCCTTCACCTTCTAGGTTAAGCTGCTGGTCGAGGACGGTCAGTTCCTCAGCTGAGAAGGACGCGAGCAAGTCGCGAACTGGCAATGCTTCGGCAAGGAACTCCACGTCACTCAAGTGCACGTCAGACACCGTAGACTCGTAATGATTAATTTTGGAGTACAAAGGCTCGTTTTCTTTCATAAAACTCATCATAACACACAACTACTGAAGACCCGGGCAATTGGCGGCCGGCGTGTAGCCGGCCGCCTCTGCCAGCTCTGGCGAATCAAAATACAGCTTATTCTCCTCCTTTATCTGCGACGCTCCTGGGCAATTAGGCAGATGGTACTTCGTACCTGACTTTGAAGCAACGACCTGAAGTTGCGTCACCGTCGATTGTGGTACTTCCGACGCCGCCTCAGTGAATATCACCCCACCCATATCGGAACCACTCGAAATAGCCATATTTTTAGCCATCATTGACTGTCGTCCTAAACCAAATGATGCAATACCAACCAAAATCATCAAAAGCGCCATAAAAACGGCGTCATCGGCCAAAAAAGACTTGAGTTTTTTGTACATGTATCGTATACTCCACCCGTTAAATTCATAAGCATTATACAGTAACCGTATGGCAACCAAAAAATCCGCGGGATCATCGAAAAACCTAAAAGATTCACAGCCAAAATATCTGGGTGTGAAGCGTGCTGACGGTCAGTCAGTGAAGGTTGGTCAGATCATCGTCCGCCAACGTGGCACCAAGATTGAAGCCGGTAAAGGTGTGAAGGTCGGAAAGGACCATACACTCTTTGCAATGAATGACGGCGTCGTTTCATTTCGTGAAATGCGCAAGACTCGCTTCAATGGCAAAACTGTCACTAAGAAGGCAGTTGACGTAGTAGAAGCTGCGTAACCAATTTTAAAAGCCGGCGATCCCAAAGGGATCGCCGGCTTTTACTTATGATAACCGTCACGCATGAGCACGAGCACCTGCTCACTCGGGCGGTCTACGAATAAAAACGCGTTGGCTTTTGCCAACGCGTTTTTATTACTGATTCTTTATCGTCGCTGATTCGATCACAACATCTTCGAGCGGAAGATTGGTCATGTTTGTTTCCACCTGACCAATTGCATCCACCACATCCATACCAGAGACCACTCGTCCAAACACAGGATGCTTTGACTCAAGTGGCGCTTTATCAAAGTCTAGATACGTGTTGTCGACCAGGTTGATGAAGAACTGACTACCGCCAGTATTTGGACCACTATTTGCCATAGCCAGTGTTCCGCGAACGTTTGAGAGCAAATCATGCTTCACAAATTCGTCTGGAATTGAGTAGCCAGGACCACCAGTACCATACTTCAGCACTTCATTTGTCTTAGTGATTGGATCTCCTCCCTGAATCATGAAGCCATCCATAACTCGATGGAATTTAATACCATCGTAATATCCTTCATTAATCAATTTTTTAAAGTTACCTGCCGTAATTGGCATCTTATCCTCAAAGAGCTCAATTTCGATTGTGCCCATGTTGGTGTTTAGAACTGCGATAGGATTCATATCATTAGTTATATCTACGTCGTACGCTGCTAATTTTTCTGCCGTCAGCGGTGCTGGGATAGTCTCTGATGAGGTCAGTTCGGCAGTCTGAGGACCCCCGTTTATTAGCCAAGCAACTGCTCCTACCAGCACCGCACACACCCCAAGCAGTAGTAAAATTGGCTTTGCTTGTGTTGCAAGATCATTCTTCATACCTACCTATTTCTTTACCACTTGAATAGTAATAGTTTTCTTCTTACTGCCGATTACCAGTTCAATTTCATGTGTGCCAAGAGATTTAATTGGTGCGGCAATTTTAAGCATTGCGGCATCTATGTCGATTCCTTTTTCTTTTGCAGCCGTCACCACATCTGCTTCATGCACGGCCTGAAAGAGGTGTTCTTGTTCGTTCGCCTCAGCCGCAACTAGTAATGCTTCTGCAGTGAGAGCTGCCACCGCTGCATCAAAACGTGCTTCGTTAGCCTCTTTAGAAGCAGTAGTATCAGCCTGGCGCTTTTCAATCTTTTTAAGATTAACAGCTGTTGCTGGCTCAGCCATTTTCTTTGGAATAAGTTGATTAATGGCGTATCCATCTGGCACCTCAACCACACTAAAGCGCCGTCCAATTTTTGCTACATCTTGTAGAAGAATCACTTTCATATCGTTATATTAGCTTCCCGTAAACTACACGCGGTTGTGTATTGTGGTTGATATAATACCAAAACCAACCTTTATTCTCCAGCCTCAATCGAATCAGACGATTCGCTAATCACTGTTTTACCAGACAAAAATCGCACTGCCGCTTCTTTTTGCGGATCAACGTTATTCTGCCGATCTTCAATTGTGCGACTAATCACAATGTCCGGTGACAGTCCGCCATCAGAGATTGAAGTACCATTTGGTGTCAACCAGCGAGCTACAGTCACTTTCAGTGATGCGCCATCATCCAGGGTTACCAACTCCTGCACTGAACCCTTTCCAAAGGTCTGCGCGCCAATTACCGTTGCAACGCCGTGATCCTTAAGCGCGCCAGCTAAAATCTCAGAAGCTGAAGCAGAGCCGCCATCTACTAATACTACTAGATTTTGCGGGGTAAAATGTTGAATTTGTCGACCTCGGCTACGAAATACTTCCCCTTCTTTTCCTCCACCAAAATCTTCACTCACAACCACTTTTCCTGCCGGCAAAAAGTAGCTGGCAATAGCTACTGCACTCTGCAGAAAGCCACCCGGATTGCCACGAAGATCAATCGCCAAAGTCTTTGCTCCACTTTTTGTGTACTCTTCTAATGCTTTAGCGACCTCAGACTCAGCGATGGCATTGAAGCTATATAGCGCTATGATAAAAGTGCCATCAACTTGCTCGGTGCGCACTGTTGGAATATTGATGGTATCACGCGTAATAGAGATAGTCTGGAATTCAGTTGCCCCTTCTCGATATATTTGCAACTCAACTATCGTTCCCTTCTCACCGCGAATAAGACTTACTGCCTCATCGATACTCATATCCTCCGTACTTGAGCCGTTAATCTTTACGATTGCATCTCCCGCCATCATTCCCGCTCGCTCGGCCGGTGTATCAGGGAGCGGTGCGATGACTGTAATAATCTTGTCGCGTAAACCAACCTCCATACCAACACCGCTGAAGTTGCCAGAAATATCTTCACTAAATTTCTCTGCATCAGCTGGAGGCATGTACACTGTGTACGGATCGTCATAAGAATCAACCAAGCCGTCTATTGCACCTTGGATGCGTTCTTCATCTGTTTGTTTGCTGGTGGAGCTACTTACGACAAATTTCTCTTCGAGCAAGTCCCACACCTTCCAAAATTCAGCCAAGTCTGGGCGAGTTTCTATTGCTGCCTTCGTTTGACCATTGGCACTAAAAATACTAAAGAGACTAGCTGGTTGCGCTGAAGAACTTACCCAAACGCCACGTCCGATTTGCATCCCAGAAATAAATGCACCAAGTGCAAACAAGAACGCAAGTGAAATTCCAAGACCCCAGCTAGAACGACCTTGCGTTTTTTCCGTTCTGGCTACAGGGATATTTTTAGGTGCAAATGACATTAGCGCTATTATCGCACAAAGCAGACTGAGGCCAAAATGATGTCTGGTGACACGTGATTTTAATTCAGTTTCTGCTACACTATCCTCATGTTTAGCCGTTTATTTGGACCCAAAACACCTGTGATCACTAGAGATATTACCCTGCTCAATACCGAGTCTGGCAAGCAAGAAGTTTTTTCTCCCCTCAGCGACAAGACCGTAAAAATGTACAGCTGTGGTCCAACCGTGTACGACTACGCCCATATTGGCAATCTGCGGTCGTATGTGTTTGCTGACATAGTGAAGCGTACGCTGATTCGAAATGGCTACCTCGTAGAGCACACCATAAATTTCACTGACTTCGGCCACCTCTCCGACGACGGTGACGCTGGCGAAGATAAAATGATGAAAGGCCTTAAACGTGAAGGACTTCCGGTCACGCTTGACGCCATGACACAGCTCTCTGAGCGCTACATCAAAGCCTTCAAAGAAGACATGGATGAACTCCGTATCTTGCCACCCACTACCTACGCCCGCGCCAGCGAATACGTAAAGAAGCAAATCGCACTGGTAAAATCACTCGACGAAAAAGGCTTTACCTACGAAACCTCAGACGGCGTGTATTTTGATATTGCCAAATTCCCGACCTACGGCCGTCTCGGCAAAATTAATCTAGAAAATCTAAAAAGCGGCGCTCGCGTCGAAGTAAATACTGAAAAGCGACATCCGGCTGATTTTGCCGTTTGGAAAAAGGGTGAGCTTGGCTGGGACAGTCGCTGGGGCAAAGGTTTTCCGGGGTGGCACATTGAGTGTTCGGCTATGGCCATGGACACGCTTGGTAAGCAGATTGATATTCACACCGGTGGCATCGACCACATCCCCGTCCACCACAACGCCGAAATCGCCCAAAGCGAATCAGTCACGGGAAAGCAGTTTGTGAAATACTGGATGCACAATGCGTTTATCACTATCGATAACACCAAGGTATCGAAGTCACTCGGCAATACTATTACCATGCGCCATTTGCGTGATCGCGGCTTTTCCGGCGATGACTACCGCTACTGGCTCCTTACTGCCCACTACCGTTCACCGATTAATTTCTCCTGGGAGGCACTGAAGGCCGCCAAGCAAGCCCTCTTCCGCCTCAAACGTCATGTCTATGAAGACTTCAAGCAGAAAACTGCTACGCCAGACAGTACGTACCTAGAACGCTTTGACACCTGCCTCGCCAACGACTTCGACACTGCCGGCGCAATTGCCGTGCTGTGGGAAATGCTCAAAGACACTAAGCTCGATAACAAAGTAAAATGTGGCACGCTGATGTCGATGGACGAAGTGCTCGATATTGGCTTGTCTGACGACATCTACGATGGTGTACGCTCTCTTGGGGTGGTTGGTTCGGATGATTTGCCCGAAAAAATTCAAGCGCTCATCGATGAGCGCGAGGCAGCGCGCATTGCTCGCAACTGGGAAATGGCGGATGTACTCCGCGACAAAATCAAGCTGGAAGGCTACGAAATTGAAGACACTGCCCAAGGACCAAAAGTGACAAAAGTATAGTAATAAAAGATAAACCAGCGCGGCGCCCACGAAGTGGGCGCCGCTTTGGTTTATCCCCTCCCTCCACAACCATGTGTAAAACACGTCAACTCTCAGCAACATCACTGCGTGATAGAATTCTAATCACGTATGTCTGAACACAATCGCTCACTGCGCACTCCGCCGCAAAACGTCGACGCCGAACGCGCCCTTCTCGGAGCCATTATTCTCAAACCCGATGTGATGCACGACATCTCCGTGACTATTTGGCCTGAGAGCTTTTACGCTGACAAGCATGCCATGATCTTCAAGGCGATTGCTACCCTCTTCTCCGGTGGCAATCCAATTGACACCGTCTCTGTCGTTACCACACTTAAAGAAATGAACCAGCTCGACCGCGTGGGCGGTGCTGCGTATATCACTGAACTCATCGAGCAGGTACCAGCAGCCGGTAACGCCATGTACTATGCGACTCAGGTGCAAAACAAAGCCACCCTACGCAACCTCATTCATGCCGCTGACGACATAGCTGAAATCGGCTACTCTGACCCAGAGACGGTAGACGAAGCGCTCGACCAAGCTGAGAAAAAAATCTTCCAAGCTACGCAGGCGCCTTCATCACAAAAATTCCGCCCGATTGGAAGCGCTTTGCATGAAGCCTGGGAACGCTTTGAACACCTCGCAGAAAACCCACAAGAAAAGCGTGGTGTACCGTCTGGCTTTACTGCCCTTGATAACCTTCTCGCCGGATTTCAGAAGTCTGACCTGGTCATTTTGGCAGCGCGACCGTCTATGGGTAAAACTACCTTTGCGCTCGACCTCGCTCGTAACGCAGCGCTTATCGGCGGTGCCCATGTCGGTATTTTTTCTCTTGAAATGTCTGACCAGCAGCTCGTGGATCGCATGCTCGCAGCTGAGTCTGGCGTAGACTCATGGAAGTTACGCACCGGAAAACTGTCGAGTGACAGTGAGTACGAAGCACTTCAGCAGGCCATGGAAAAACTCAGCAAAGCACCAATCCACATTATCGACGAAGCGTCAATGAACATCGTAAAAATGCGCTCTGCTGCCAGGCGCCTTAAAAATGAGTACGGCCTCGACATGTTAATTGTCGACTATCTCCAACTCATGAGCCCCACTCTCACCAAGGGCAGTGACAGCATGGTGCAGCAAATTACCGAGATTTCTCGGTCGCTCAAAATTTTGGCTAAGGAGATGGAGATTCCTGTTATCGCTCTCTCCCAGCTTTCGCGTGCAGTTGAACAACGTGGCGGTAAGCCACGCCTTTCCGACCTCCGTGACTCTGGCTCAATCGAGCAGGATGCCGACGTTGTGATGTTCATCCATCGTGAAGACAAGATGAACAAAGACAAAGAACCCGAGCGACCAAACATCGCTGAGATTCTCGTCGAGAAGCATCGTAACGGCGCCGTAGGCGCAGCCGAACTCTACTTCGACGGTCAGCATGTACGCTTCCTTAATCTCGACACTCACCACGCTGCAGCCGGCGGCGGACATGGCGGCGGCGATGATTTTTAATTTGCTTGCCACAAAAAGGAAGACTTATTGGTTGCAGCGAAACTCTGGAGCCGAAGAGCTTGGTCTTTTTTTGGGAAAGTCTTCGGCGAAGCGTCAGTATCAGCCCGCCGGAGGCTGATACGTTCGTGGAAATCAATAAGTCTTCCTTTTCTCACTGAAAATCACAGTGTTATAATCAACCTTCATGAACAACCTCGACAAGCTCATCTCTCTCTTTGAATCCTTCCCAGGCGTCGGCGCGCGACAAGCGAAGCGTTTTGCGTTTTATGTACTTACTATGCCCGAAGCAGACACCAAGGAGCTTGCACGGCTAGTCTCAGAGCTCAAAGGTAGCGTGGTGGAATGTGCGAGTTGTCACCGATTTTACGTAAGCCAACAAGGCACTACGTGCTCTATCTGCAATTCGCAAAACCGTGATCACAACCGCCTCTTGGTGGTGGAACGTGATAGCGACGTACAAGCCATTGAACGCGCGGGAGTATATGACGGCCTATACTTCGTACTTGGGGGCACCGTGCCACTGTTACATAACTCTGAAAACAACAAGCTTCGTGGCGCCGCCCTCAAAGCAACTGTCGAGGCTCGCCTACCCGAAGGTCTTACTGAGATCATTCTTGGCTTTTCTATCAATCCCGACGGTGAAAACACCGCTCGTTTTGTGGAGTCAATTCTCTCTCCAGTACTGCCTGAAACCACCAAGCTCACCCACCTCGGCCGCGGCCTCTCAACCGGCAGCGAGCTCGAATACGCTGACCCAGAGACCATCAAAAGTGCACTCAATAATCGCAACTAATTAATTCTGACCATTAAAATAATAAAACCTCCCGGTTGGGAGGTTTTATTATTTGATTGAATCAATCTTGATCAAAGCGTAATGCTGACGATGTCCAATGCGTCGGTCGCGGTTACTCTTAGCCTTGTAGCGGATGATAGTCAACTTAGGACCCTTCTTCTCGCCTAGGTAGGTAGCCTTTACCTTAGTACCAGTAGTTGGAGCGCCGATTGCTGCCTTGCTACCATCATCAGTCATGAGGGTATCAAACTCAATCTTATCGCCCTCCTTATGATCACCAAGGAGCTCAACTTGCAAAGTATCACCTTCGCGAACCACGTACTGCTTACCGCCGGTAGCGATAACCGCAAATGGTGCTGTGTTGGTTGTTTCTGTTGCCATAGTGCGCGCTATAGTACTAGAAATAGTTGTTTTTTGCAATAGCTGGGCTGGGCAGTGAATGGCGCGCCCAAAGGGCGCGCCGAGAGCTTATTCATCCTGCTTTTGCGGCTTATCGAGCGTGAGCACGTCCATATCGATTGATTCCCCTGTAATTCGGGTTACGTCCTTATCAATCTTATTGAGCTCTTTGTAGCCAGCGTTGTAGTGATTGACCGTCGTAGCCAGTGTATTCCCCAGCTTTTGGTAATAATCCTCATACTTCGCAATATGCCCGGAGAGCTTCTCCACATTCTTAATAATATCCTGCGCTCGCTCTTCAATCTCAAGTGCCTTGAGCCCTTGAAGCACTGTCTGTAGATACGCCAAAAATGACGTTGGCGACACGATAATCACCTTATACTTACCTGCTGCGCGCTGAATGAGATTTTCCTCCCCGGCCCCGACTTTGTTAGACAGCAGGTCGTAATAAATTCCTTCATGGGGAATAAACATAAACGCAAAGTCAGTCGTCTTTTCTGACGGACGAATATACTTGGCAGTTTCAGTAATACGGAGTTTGAGATCATTTACAAAGGCTTTTTCAAACTGCACCTTCTCCGCCCCGTCGGCTGCTTCGACAAAACGATTGTAGTTTTCAAGTGAAAACTTAGAGTCAACCGGAATCACCTTCCCTTTTACAAACACGGCCGCATCAACAATCTCACCATCATCAAAAGAGTACTGCATCTGGAAGCTTTCCGGCGGGAGTACATTTTGAAGCACTGTCTCGAGATAATATTCACCGAGAATACCGCGCTGCTTTGGGTTTTTCAGAATATTCTGCAGCTCCTTCAGCTGATCAGCCACCTGAAAGACCTGCTTGGAGCTCTCACTCACTTCAGTCGTCTTCTGCACCACATTGCGCAGCTGTTCATTCATCTCTTTATTGATTTCCTGAATCAATTCTCGACTTTCACGAAATTGCGATCGACTCCCCTCCTGCATCGCCTTATTGGCCTCATGCAAACGAGTGTCCATAGTGCGAGACATCTCTTGGAGCTGCTGCTGCAAGAGCAGCATACTCTCAGAATCATCTTTCCTTTCTTCCTTCGGCTGCAGCAACTTATAGACCACAAATACATTCACCAACAAAAGCACTATTATCAGACCAATCAAAACAATTTCCATATGCGGTACATCATACCATTTCCTTTTTACCATGATAAAATTACAGACAATCTATCAAGGAGACTCTTGTAGGATACCTGAAACAGACCTCGCGAAGCAGGGTTTTTGTCAAGAGGCGAAGCCTCTTTATTAAAATCCGTTGCGAGCGGAGAGCTTGACTCGTGTCTGTTGAAGGTATACTACAATAGTCTAAACAAATCATTTATGTCACTACACGAACAGATAAAAGGCCAACTCAAAGAAGCATTGAAAGCCAAGGAGCAGGTGCGCTTGCGTACCGTTCGCAGCATGTTGACCGCCTTCACGAATGAACTTGTAGCAACCAGCCGCACGCCACAGGACATGCTCCGGGACGACGAAGTGCTCGCCGTAATCAAGCGCCTTGCAAAGCAGCGCAAAGACTCAATTGAGCAATACGAAGCCGCTAATCGCCCAGAGCTAGCAGTGCCAGAAAAAGAGGAATTGGTAGTACTTGAAAGTTATCTTCCGCAGATGATGAGTCAGGAAGAAATCCGCCCAGTAGCAGAAGCGAAGAAGGCCGAACTTGGGATTGAAGACAAGAACAAGCTTGGCGTGCTCGTTGGTGCAGTGATGAAAGAGCTGGCTGGCAAAGCCGATGGTTCTGATGTAAAGTCAGTAGCAGAATCACTTTTCTAAAGAGATAAGGAATTACTACCATGAAATCATTTGAGAACTCGTTTCCACCAAATCACACGCAAAAACTTCTTGATGACATTAGCAGTTTGAAACGTCAGATTGATGGTTGCAATCTCTCTTCAGACATAGATGGTGCAAGGGAGCTTGCGGGGCGATTAGCTGAATTGCAGTCAGAACTCGAGGAGCTGCGAAAAGCAGACCATGAAAAGACGAGGCTTTTTGATGAAGAAAGCAAGGCTATCGATTACGAGAGAAAAGAATGGGAAGCCACGAGAGAAAAAAATCATCTCGAAAACACTCTACCCTACGACCCAAATGAAGTCGATGCTATATTGACAGACATGAATCGAGAAAGTGAGTACCCTGAAGCAATTCCTCCTACCGTACGAACACTCAATACCACTGAGGAAGAGATTGCGGAGGCTCGTGCAAAAATCAATCGGCAGATCAAAGAAATGAAAGCTGAACGATATTAATTAAACCCGCAAACAGTACGCGGGTTTATTTATTCTGAAGAGTATATGCATCCTTAACTGCGAACTCACCCACTCTAGTGCGGTGGAGATTTTGGAGAGTGGCTGGGTAGCCAAGGCGGCGGCCGAGCTCTTCGGCGAGCGAGCGAATGTAGGTGCCCGAGCCGACCGCAAAACGAATAGTTGCCACTGCTCGGCCGCCGCCGACAGACACATCGACCAACCCTACCTCATCAACACGCATAGTGCGCACTGGCACTTCGGTTACCACTTCTCCCTTCCGCTCGGCCTTGCGTGCTCGTTTGTACATTGGTATACCGTCTACTTTTATCGCGCTGTACGCAGAAACAGGGAGTGTCAGTTCGCCGAGCATGTCGGTGAGGATGGCGGAGATTTTGCTTTGCAAAATCTCCGCCATCTCAACCACGTCCTTCACTTCCAACACCTCACCCTCCAAGTCTCCCGTACTGCGTCGCTCACCTAAGCGCACTTCGGCCACATACTCTTTCTCGAGCTTCGTAAGTGACGTTAATTGCTTGGTGCCCTTCCCAACCCCAATAATCATCAGTCCAGTGGCCAGTGGGTCGAGTGTCCCTGCATGTCCCATTTTGGGAGCTTTCACCCCCTCATGTTCAGCCGAATACCGCCGACGCAAACGACGAATCACGTCAAATGACGTGATTCCTTTAGGTTTATCTATGAGTAGTATTTCTTGCTCCCAATTCATCTACACAAATGCTACTAGTTTAACTAAGAAGAAGACAAAGAAAATGAGCATGGCCACACCCTCCCATTTCTGTACCTGTCTGGCCAAACCGTTGATAAAAAGAATTAGTGAGGCGGCCACAAAAATCCAAATACCAAGTTCCATAACAACCTCACCTGCTTCAAGCGGCATAATAAGACCAGGAATACCGACCACCATCAAAATATTAAAGGCATTTGAGCCAAAGATATTTCCAATCGCAAGGTCAGTTTCTTTGGTCTTAAGTGCCTGCAGAGACACAAAAAGCTCAGGAAGTGACGTACCAATCGCAATCGCTCCGATTGAAACAAGACCAATTGGAATGGAGAGCCCGGTTGCGATATTTACCGCCATATCTACGGTGTACTTTGCACCAACTAGTACTGCAGCTACACCACAAATAGTAAAGACAACTGAACGAAGCGTGATTTTCCCTCTGCCATTTTTAACGGCCATTTCCTTTTTGGCTTCGTTGTCTGAAGAAAATAAGTACCAGATATAAGCACAAAATGTTGCAAATAAAAGTGCTGACTCTACGCGATCAATTACACCGTCGTACACACTAGCTACAAAGTGCACCGTCGCAATGAAAAAAATTGGCAATTCGGTCTTTAACAGATTCTTGTTAATCATGACAGGACCTCCAAGCGCCGCCAGCACACCAACAATCAAAAGGATGTTGGTGATATTAGAACCAACAGCGTTCGCTATCGCAATTTCTGAAGACCCAGCTAAAACCGCAGCAATAGAGGAAGCAAGTTCAGGCAGCGATGTGCCAATACCCACAATCAAGACTCCGATCGCGAACGAACTCATGCCGAGCGCGGCGCCGATCTGCTTGGCTCCTTCAATAAAAAGATCGGCGCCGCGAATCAACACAAAAAGTGCCACCAATAATATTCCACTCCACTGTGCCAGTTGTATTAAATCCATATTGACTGAGTATACCTTATAACACCAAAAGCGCTGGGTTAACGACCAACACTGCCCCAAGCAAAAGCATGAGCAGCCCGCCAATCAAGAGTGATAATTGTGCGTACTTACCACCGTGTGATTGTAATTTTCCATAGCCCCAAATTGCGAGACCAAACACAATTAAATCATCAACCATGTAGCCAATAGTGTAGATAAAGATGTACCACTGACGCTCCATAAAGGTCAGCATATTAAGCTCAAGAATCTTGGTGTACGCCTGCGGAATACCGATTGAACACGCAAACTCAATAATATTCACTGAAAACGCAATCACAAGAATCGCCGCAATTGACGCAATGGTAACTGGCTGGTTTACAATCGCCTTGAACTTATCAATGGTGCGTGATTGTGACTCAATGTCCGTAATATCACAAACTAAATCCGCTGACTTATTCTTATTCCAGCGATGCAAGAAGAAGATACCACCACCAAGTGCGAGCACGCCCACAAATGGCGTCACATACTGATCAAGCGCGATAAAGTCCCACGTCTTGTACCAAACATTGAGAATAAGGTTGTACATGATTGCCTCAGCCACGATGAAGATGCCCGCTAAGAAGATCATTTTCTGGCGACTGCCAGCTTGCGACAGAATAACCAGGAAAGTGATAAGCACCCACATCGCGCAAGGATTGAAGCCGTCAATCACCCCGAGAATAGCGGAGAGCGAGAAGAGCGAGAACGACTTAAGATCAACCACTCCAAAAAACGGCAAATCAAAAATGTAACCCATTTGATCTGTGCCCAACTCACATTCAAGGTCTGTACAACCACCACCAAGGATCACTTCTTGCTGCGGCGCACGTTCTAAGTGAGCCTGAATGGAGTTGATGTCCGTTTTTTTTGCCGCTTCAACAGCCGCACGAATACTCGCGCCTGTAGTATCAGGACCATCAAATCCAGCAATTACCCGCTCACCAACTACGGTAATTGGAGTAATTTTCGCTGCCTCGTGTTTTTCAGCGACCTGATCATACCAATCTCGTGCCTGTGAATCAGTCACAATGTTCAAGTATTCATACCGCAAATCATCCTGTGTTTCTATCCAGGCAAATAACTTCTTACAGAATCCGCAGTCATCGCGGCCAAAGATAAAGACGGTCGGATTTTCGGTCACCATCGGCGCTTCTTCTTGCGCTGATATTGGGCTAGTAAAAAGTCCGAAGAGGACCACGAGAGCACCGAGGCTCGCCAGAATTTTTCTCATGAACAGCATAGTAACACGAAAGCAGGGCCGGCGCCGTAGGCGCCGGCCCTGCTTTCTTAATTACTCAACATACTTGATAAAATCACCATACCCAGCCGCTTCCATCTCACCGAGTGGGATAAATTTGAGCGCCGCACCATTCATACAGTATCGCAGTCCAGTACTGTCTTTGGGACCATCAGTAAAGACATGGCCGAGATGGTTATCTGCAATCGCTGAGCGAACTTCGGTACGGGTTGAAAATAGCTTTTTGTCCTCATGCTCAGTTACCGCCGCTTCAGAAATTGGCTTCGTAAATGACGGCCACCCGGTACCAGAATCATATTTATCTTTTGAAGAATACAGCGGTTCACCTGAAAGAATATCAACGTAAATTCCTGGCTCGTAATTTTTATCAAGTGGACTGGTGCCGGCACGCTCAGTCCCTTCTTCTTGCGTCACTTTAAATGCCAGCTCACTCAGCTGTTCTTCAAGAACCTCTTTGGCTGGTTTTTTGTATGCATCCCACATATATGATTGGTTAGTGATGGTTGATTGGTTGCGCCACGGCAAATCCGAACGATGATCATTAATTCCCCAGTACTTAATAATAAAATCATCTCGACCTGAAGCATTGCGGTAATACTGATACTTTAGATGAGACAGTGTGCCCTTATAATAATCTTGGTGGTATTCCTCTGCTGGCCAGAATGTTTGTCGCTTCTCCACATCAATCGCAAGCGGCTTGTCATACGGACCATGCTCGTTCACTTCAGCAATCAAGTTATCAATAATTTCTTTCTGCTCAGCAGTTTCGTAGTAAAAGGCTGAAGAATACTTATCTCCTCGATCATGAAAAGTCCCGTCATCATCGGTCGGGTCCGTAGTTTTCATGGTCACGATTAAAATATCTTCAAACGACACTACATTAGCATCGTATGAAACCTCTACTACTTCTCGGTGACCACCTGCACCGTAATTTTTGTACGTAGGATTTTCAGTGGTGCCACCAGAATACCCAGACACGACACTAATAACTCCTGACACCTTCTCTAGATCAGACTCAACGCACCAAAAACAGCCGCCGGCCACAACCATTGTCTGCACATTTGGAGTGGCTGGCGGCAACGGAGAATCTTCCACCACCGGCTTTGACGTAGCGGCAATACTTGTTACTTCTGGCAACGTCTTTACCTCCTCGTCTGGCGAAGCGGGAGAGTCTTCCTCCTCTACTACCACTGTCTCATTAGCTGTCTCAAACGCCTCAGACATGGTGTCGTTAACTGCAACTTCTTCACTACCGGGCGTTACTACCTCCTCTATCGACACCGGAGCAGGGACAGGCTCTGGCGTATTTTGACCAAAGCCAAAAAGTGCTGCGATTGAAATAAAGAGACTACTCAAAAAATCCATACTGTGTAGTATTACGTAATGATTAACTCATCAATTGATACTGCTGCGGCGCTCAAATATTTCAAACAAGCTGACGGAGTCATGCATCAGCTACTTACGAACGCCTTCAAATCAAACCGCTCGCTTAGAATTCCCACTCCAAAAAAACCAGATGAGCACTTCACCAGCCTCATGAATGCCATTATCGGACAGCAGATTAGCACCAAAGCAGCTGCTTCGGTGCGGAAAAACGTCACTAATTTTCTTGGTAGACTTACTCCTGAAAATGTACAGAATGCAGACTTTGACGAGCTAAAGGCCTGCGGACTTTCAAACCAAAAGACCAAGTACCTAAAACACAACGCTGAGGTTTGGCACGAAATTCCCTACGGGAATTTCGTGCATCTTGAAAACGAAGCAATCATCACCGAACTGATCAAACTCTACGGCATTGGTCGCTGGACGGCCGAGATGTTTCTCATCTTTTCACTCGCCCGAGCAGATGTCTTTTCCTATGGCGACCTCGGACTTATGAAGAGCCTGCTCCAGCAGTACAACTACAAACCACACTATGTCCGCAAGATTCGCACGACTGTGGAGCGCTGGTCGCCACATCAGACACTGGCGTCACTGGCGCTATGGCATGCGCTTGATAACGAGCCTGCACCGCAGTAAGCACAGCCACAGAATGTCCAAGCGTGTCGATAGCGCGTAGCTCCGCAACGCGCGCTTGATAGTCAGGAATCTGCTCCCCCACCAAATCCCAAAACGCCTGCCCATGATTAAGCTCTTTTAGGTGACACAACTCATGCACAATGATGTAGTCCTGGAGATGTGGCGGCAGGAGGAGAATTTTGTAATTAAAATTGAGATTTTTGAGCGAAGTACACGTCCCCCAGCAGCGGCGCTGATTGCGAATCGCGACACGATTCCACTTGAGATTGTAATGTGTATTAAAATGCGCCAGGCGCGCGAGCACCAGCTCGCGCGCTGCTTCTTTATTTTCTACGTAGTGTTTTGTCACACTACTGGCGCGGCGGCGCGACCTAATTTTTAGGGAGACTTTAGTCGACCATAAAAATGGAAGTGCTCTTGTAGTGCGCCGCCGCGCCCCCTTACGCTTTCTCCCCCAACCAAACATACAGCATATAATAGCAAACCCCTCAGAAAGAGGGGTGCCTGAGAAAGTTGCTACTCCTGAATCCTATCAAGAGCATACAACAAACCAATAATGAACGATACAAAACTTACCACTCCAGCAAGGAGCGTTACGCCAAACGGGAAACTTGAGTGGTGTGCAATGAGGGTGATTCCAAATGAAATAACTGACATCACCATGAAGTACATAACACCAATCGAAAAAACACTGTTATTACTTACGCCACTAATCATGACTCTAGCTCCAAGAAAAACCTATACTAAACATAGGATATACAACAGTTTTGTCAACGGACAAACTACCAATTCAAGTATGTGATCGAAAACTGCAAGACTGTTGCAAAACTCACCCACAGCAAATACGGAACTTGTAGATACGCAATCGTTTTTGAGTACCGCCAGACTGCACACATTGCCCATACGATAGTCCCCCATACCAGCACAATATCAAGCGCTGCCAACCAGAGATTTTGGAGACCAAACTGAATCGGGGTAAATACAAGATTAAAAACGAGATTGAGCGCAAAAGGTAGTGCAACATACTTTGGCCACGCACCGCGCCACACCTGCCAAAAGACGTACCCAAAGCTCCCCACAATCAGCAAATAAAGCACACCCCACACCGGACCAAACACCTCAGCCGGCGGCGCCCAGCTCGGCTGCAGCCAAGTAGTATAAATTTCTTGTTCGTTCATATATATAAACTACCACACCGACTCACCACCTACCCCTTCAAGCAAATACTGCATCCGTGCCAAACGCACCCAGACATAGTCATACTTCTCTCCTGCTGCTTCATAAATTGGCTTGAGTTTTTCGGTGCCGTGATGGTCCATGGCGGTAAACAAAATCTCACGCGCTTCGCGCCAGTCGATATCTTTTGGCTCGAGGTGTGCGATGTTTTCTGAGGTAAGCTCCTTATCTTCGACGAGACGCTCTACATGCGTCCAGACAGTTGTCTCGGTAAGGTCGCGCGCGACTGAAATGTCGTGAATCCCCTTTCCTTCAAGTAGCATATCTTTAGTGACTGCATACGTACTCTCGGCCTTCACGCGCGCTGCACCACTACGCACCACACCCACCTCATCATCGGCCGGTACTTTGCCGCCGTGCGCTACCACAAAGCGCTCATGCATTTCGAGCACTTCACTATCATCCATTTCGATAAAGGCGTCTTCGGCCATTTCCGATTCCTGATGGAATTTTTTATCATAGTCCACCACCTTTGGATCTACCTGAAGCGCATTTGGATGCATCCCCAAAACCTTGAGCCCATCTAGTGAACGCACACGCGAAAGCGCCACATACCCCTGTCCATACACAAAGGCTCGCGAGAGATCAATCTCCGCCGCATCAAGCGACATCCCCTGGCTTTTATGTACGGTAATCGCCCACGCCAAGCGCAGCGGCAGCTGCTCAATCGCCGCCAAGACTTTCTGGTCTTCCATCATTTCCCAACTAGCTGGCTTAATGAGAATTTCTCGTCCGTCTGGCGTCTCAATCACTGGAAAGCCTTCATCAAAGCGAATCACGCGCGCCAGTGTACCGTTTACATATCCCGCTTCAAAATTATTCTTGGTACACATCACCATTGCATCTTCCTTGAGAATGAGCTGCTCAGGTGAGAGGCAGTTTTTGGCGAGCGCTTCCACGAGCTGCTTATTACCTGTCCCCTTCATGGTGTAGCGCTTGGCGCCACCCGGAAGCTTCACCAGCTCACCAGCATTGACCGAATCCACATCGGCATTGTGCGTATAGAGGCGCGTCGGCTCGATATTCTCGTAGGCAATTTCAGTTTGCTCCTGTAGTAAGGTGTAGTGTTCCTCTTCAATTTCATTACGACGAATTGAACCAAGTAGCCCCAAAAGCATCTCGTCTTCCTGACGATGCTGTTCGGTGAGATAGCAAATGAGTGGCTTCATATTGAGCCACGCCTTGCTCTCAAAGGCATACACCATAATGTCGCCTTGCCGTGTCACCGGCGGCAATTGAAAAAAGTCACCAATACACACCACCTGCAGCCCGCCAAACGGCTCACTAGACTGCCGCACCGTGCGAGCAATCTGATCTACCATATCAAGCCCGCGACCATCGAGCATGGAGATTTCATCAATCACCAATACATGCGCTTTTTTAATTCGCTTCACCACGCGTTCGCGTCCAGCGATTTGGTCGAGGTCGTACGGAGTCAGTTCATTCTTCACCCCGAAGCCGCTCCAGGAGTGGATAGTCATGCCGCCAATGTGCGTGGCTGCGATACCAGTCGAAGCCGTCACCGCTACACTAAGCCCAGCCGCCTCCAGCCAGGCAATGTACTGATTGATTACATACGTCTTGCCCGCCCCGGGTTCACCAGTGAGAAAAGCATTTGCTCCCGTCTTCAGAATATCCAGCGCGCGGTCTTGTGTCATAGGCGTAAGGATACCATAGGTAAATTTACGTTGACAAAACCTCTTTTAGCAGCAAGAATACGGACTGACTTTGTTCCATCCACTTTCAAGGAGAAAACCATGGCTCAAGACGGCGCCATGCCGGCAGTACTTACCATTCCGTTCTCGATGCAACCTGCGGAAGGAACCTACAAGATTATTGCGCAGCTTTCGGAGGTCTTGACCGACGAAGTCAAACAGCTCATTGCCGAGTATTACCAACTTCTGCAAGACGCTGATAAACACCTCGAGGCATTCAAGAGGACGGAAGCGGCAGATGACTGCAATCAATACATGGATCTCGTAAACTATAAGATGCGCATGCTCCACGAGCGCATCATGGACATCGTGCGCCTTAAAACCAACCACAAAAAGCCTTTCTTCTTGATTAACCCAGCGGCCGTTGCAGTCATGCTAAGCGACGCTGAAGAAAAAATGGTGCACGAAGACACCGCCTCATACTGACGAGCCATCGTCACCAACACCGCCTCACTCGAGGCGGTTGTTTTCTTATATATGTGAAAAACAAACTGAACGAAACAATATACACGGTATACTAGTAGTAATGCCACGTTCTTCAGGTAGTACAACAAAAGTAAAAAGTACAAAAACAACCGTTGCTAAAAAGAAAGCACCGGCAAAGCGCGCTGCGCGAAAAGCAGTTACTAGTAAGAAGCCATCAGCTGCTGCAATTGCAAATGTAGCAAAGAAAATCCAAAAGACCACCGACGTAAAACGTAACCCACTCGGTCACTTACTCATCGAAAAAACCCTGCGCGAAGCTGGCTTCCGCGGTGGTATTTCGACCAAAAAAGACTTGCTTGATACCTACAGTACCGATGAGAGTATTTTCAGCATTCGACCACAGGTAGTACTCCAGCCAAAAAACCGCCGCGACGTTGAAATTGCAACTACCGTAGTCGGCAAAGAGACCAAACGCTTCGAATCTCTTTCACTTACCCCACGCGCAGCCGGGACTGGCCTTGGCGGCGGTTCACTCACCGACTCCATCGTGATTGATGTCTGCGCTCACCTCCGCCACATTGGCGAAGTGGTTGAGAAGAAAGACAAAATCACCTTCACCTGTGAACCAGGCGCAATGTGGCGCGACGTCGAAAAGAAACTGAAAGAACATGATGCCTATCTCCCACCATACCCAGCTTCTAAGGATATTTGTAGTGTCGGCGGCTCAGTCGCCAACAACGCCGCTGGCCCTGACTCACTTCGCCATGGCCACTGTGCTGACTGGGTAGAATCACTGGATGTTGTACTACACGATGGACACACCTACACCATCAAGCCGCTTTCCTACCGTGAGTTCCAAGCACTCATCAAACAAGATCACGAGCATGCTCGTATCGCGCGCGAAGTATTTGAGCTCATCAAGAAAAATGAAAAAGAAATCCAAAAGAACAAGCCTGAAACCAAAAAGAATAGTGCTGGTTACCCACTCTGGAACGTGATGCCACAGGGTGTGACGAAGTTTAAGAAAGGTGAAGGCAGCTTCGATCTCACTCGCCTCATTTCTGGTAGTCAGGGCACTATCGGCATCATGACAAGCATCACCATGCGTGCGCTTCGTATTCCGAAGAACACCACGCTCATTGCTGTGCCTATTTTCAATCTTGAAGATGCGGCTGATGCAATTGTAAAAGCACTTACGTTCAATCCGATCAATGTTGAAGTATTTGATGCACTCACTTTCGACCTAGCACTCCGCAATCCGAGCTTCTTCAAAGACCGACTCAGTGGCGCTGCGTACTACCGTGTCATGCTTTCAATGTACACCACGTACCACGTGCGATTCCGCCGTAAGACACCAGAATTTACCGTGCTTATCACCCTCGATGAGGATACGACCGACGCCACCCCTGCCGCTGAAATTGCCGAGAGCATCAGTAGTAAGGGCGTGCGAGCACGTGTGGTAAACAATCCAGTCGAAGCAGAAATGTTCTGGCAGATTCGCCGCGCAAGCTACACCCTTTCTAAGTTCCAAGACACCACCAAGCGCCCAGCCGCTTTCCTTGAAGACATGACCGTTCCGCCAGAAAATCTCTCAAAGTTCTTCATTCAAGTAAAGGCACTTCTCAAGGAATTCAATGTCACTGCAGCAGTGCACGGGCACGGCGGCAACGGCCACTTCCACTTCTACCCGCTCTTAGACTTCACCAACAAGACCACCCCTGCCCTGGTAGAAAAGATGTCTGAAAAGTTCTTCAGCACAGCAGTAAAATTCCACGGCAACATCTGTGGTGAACACAACGACGGCATCATCCGCACCCCGCACCTCTCGAAGATGTTCTCAAAGAAAATGCTCGAACTCTTCAAAGAGACCGAAGCCCTTTTCGATCCAGACGACATCTTCAATCCTGGCAAGAAAGTAAATCCACGATTCGACATCAAGGAAAGCATGCGAACAAGAAACAATTAAAATTAAAAAACTGCGCCAAGAGCGCAGTTTTTTAATTGACTCCCCACCAACACCCCTTTCCTCTCTTTGGTTTTTTTGATATAACTAGGGCCAAATTTATGGGCATCCGCCACCATAAATTTGGCCCTATCGTCTAACGGCTAGGACACATGGTTCTCATCCATGAAATCGGGGTTCGATTCCCCGTA